>JAAZYT010000062.1 GCA_014239505.1 Fidelibacterota bacterium
AAAAATATTAGAAGTTGCAAGTGAGTGGAGCACACCTGTAATGATATTAGATAGGCCAAATCCTTTACGAGGTGACAGAGTAGATGGTCCAGTTGTTCGTCCTAAATTTCAGTCATTTGAAGGTTATCATCTTATTCCAATTCGTCATGGTATGACAATAGGTGAGATGGCAGTTATGGCAAATGAAATGGGATGGATAAAGAATTTGAAAAGAACAAATCTTACAATAATTCCAATGGCTAATTGGAAAAGGTCTTACTGGCTCGATAAATCTGAGCATCCTTGGATTACTCCTCAACCTCAACTAAAAAATATTCGTACAAATTTAGCATATGCTGGCTTTGGTTTAATTGAAGGTACAAATTTAAATGATGGTCGTGGAACGGATCGCCCTTATATGCGTGTAGGTGCACCTTGGCTTTCTGGTTTTCATTTAGCAGAAAAACTTATTCAATTAAAATTACCAGGAGTTGAATTTCGAGTTGTAGAATATGTACCAAGAAAGAAGCCTGAAGATAAGATTATACCATTATATCTTAACAAAGTTTGCAGTGGAATTGATATTTATATTAAAGATCCAAATCGCTTTGACCCTATAGCAACAGCAACAGCAATTATGGTTCTAACAAATCAACTATATCCAAGAGAATTTAAATGGGATGAATTAAACCGTATAGATATGCTGTTTGGTCATAGTCAACTACGTATATTTGCTGCACAAGGAAAACCTGCAAATTACTTGCCTCCTCTATGGCTTAAAGATGTATTGAAATTCAATGAATTTCGACAGCAATTTTTGATTTATAACTAATAAATGAATAGTAAAATTCTTTTTTTATTCATTTTACTTTCAACTTTAGTTTTAAGTCAGACTCATTTTACTATTCCTCAAAATGTTTGGCGGTTATCATTTAATCAAAGTATTGCAAGTGGAAAATGGATAGGACATGATGGTGAGAAAGGATTAAAAGATTTAAAATATAAATTAAAAGGCATTGATTATTCCATTGATCAATATTGGGAGCATGCTTTAAATGCTCAGGAATTCACATTAGAATATGGTTTTTCTGATAAATCAACTTTTATTATACAAGTTCCAATAGTTCAAAAATTTAATGAGGATCATGCTTGGTTGATTTTTTCAGACTCTTCTACGGTAGTTTTAGATGATATAATGAAATTCTATTTTCCTAATAATAAATCTAATTCAGGTTTAGGTAATGTTACCGTTGGAATGAAAAAATTGTTCATTGGTAATCCTGCTTGGAGGGGTGAAGGTAGAAAATATTCAATTTATGGTGGGCTCGACGCCACTTTTCCATTTGGTCAAAGTTTAAAAAAGTATTATCCTAAAGATATTGATGATAATGGCATTCCTAACCAGTTTAAACACTTACCAATAAGCAATGGAGTTACAAAATGGAGAGGTAGCCTTTTTGGTGAACTGTACAGAAAAATTAAAGGTAGACTTATTAATATTAATTGGTCATTTAGTTTATCATCTTATAACAGAGAATTAATTAATCCTTCTTACTCCTTTTTATGGATTGAAGAAACTGGTATTGATTCTATTTCAAAGGTAATTGGAAACGCAGTTCTATTTGAACAAGGAAAGCAAATCTCCTTATCAATTCAAGGTCAACTAGAACTATGGCCTAAACGTATGTTTCTATCATCAGGTATGGATTGGATGAAATCAGGTCGTGATCAATATTTTTCAAATAGTGATAAATGGGATACTTGGATGAGTTCAAACAATAATTATGATACTAAAAAAACATTATCAACTCAATTTATAAAATTAAACTTTCTTAATATTGACCCTTTCAAACAATATGGCCCAATTCCTTTTGAATTAGAGTTTGGTATTAGATGGTATGTACCATATTTAACATATCATACTTTTGGATACACTTCATCTTGGTTAAAAATCAGTTCTTACTTTCAAGCTTGGTAAAAATTATATTCTATCATTAGTTAATTGCTTAAATGATTGATTCAAAAAAATCCATATTCGCTTGGTCATTATACGATTGGGCAAATAGTGCATTCTCAACAACTGTTATGGCAGGGTTTTTTCCTGTTTTTTTCAAAGAATATTGGTCAACTACAGATAGTGTAACTTTGAGTACTTGGTATTTGGGATTGGCAAATTCTTTAGCTTCTATTATAGTTGCGGCACTTGCGCCATTCCTTGGTGCCATAGCAGATCGGGCTTCAGCAAAAAAGAAATTTCTGATGCTTTTTGCTTTCCTAGGTATTATTGGAACTGGTTCTCTATGGATGGTTAAGCAAGGTCAATGGCAATTAGCTGTAATATTCTATATTATTGCATCTATTGGGCATATGTCGGGTAATATATTTTATGATTCATTACTCCCAAGTATTGCATCAAAAGAAAAAATTGATTACACTTCTTCTTTAGGTTTTGCTTTGGGATATATTGGTGGTGGCTTACTTTTTTTACTTAATGTATTAATGTATTTAAATCCTTCAATGTTTGGAATTATTGATGCTGCAACGGCAATCAGACTTTCATTCATAAGTGTTGCCATATGGTGGTTTATATTTTCAATTCCTATAATGGTTTTTGTTAAAGAACCAGAAAATTATTCACCTTTAAGTATTTCTAATTCTATTTCTGCTGGTTGGCACCAATTATTAAAAACAGTTAAAGAGATAAGTCATCTAAAAGTTGTTGCTACTTTTTTAGTTGCCTATTGGTTATATATTGATGGAGTTGATACAATAATTAGAATGGCTGTTGATTATGGAACAAGTATTGGTTTTACTACTAGCTCATTAATAACAGCTTTACTTTTAGTTCAGTTTGTTGCTTTTCCGGCAACTTTAGGATTTAATTGGTACGCTTCAAAAATTGGAATTAAAAAAGCAATTTATACTGCTATTATTGGTTATTCAACAATTACTCTATTTGCTGCTTTGGTAAAAGAAGAGTGGCATTTTTATATTCTTGCAATTCTTATTGCTTGTTTTCAAGGTGGTATTCAATCATTGAGTCGATCAATGTATGCGCGAATAATTCCTATTAAAAAAGCAGCTCAATTTTATGGATTCTATAATATGTTAGGAAAGTTTGCTTCAATCATAGGGCCACCCTTGATGGGATATGTAGGTTTAGTAACAGGAAATCCACGATTAGGTATTTTGTCAATTATAATTCTTTTTATCTCAGGAGGCTTTATTCTAAGAAAAGTGGATCTTGATGAAGGTGAAAAAATTGCAAAATCATATTTATCAAAAGATTGAAAACCTGTGGTTAATAATTTTCTATGATCTTAATTATATATTTTAAATAGAGGTAAAAGTACGATGGAAACTATTTCAGCAAAATATTCACAATTTGTTATGCCTGACCATATAAATGTTGTTGGTACGCTATTTGGAGGTCAAATGATAGCATGGGTTGATTTGGCAGCGGCAAAAGTCGCACATAGATTTTTAAAAGGAAGTGATGTAGATGGAGCTGTGACAAGAACAATTGACAAGGTTGAATTTAAAGAACCAGTTTATTTAGGTGACTGGGTAAATTTTTTAGCTACTATTATATCTGTTGGAAGCACCTCTTTTACTATTCAAGTAGATGCTTATGCTGAAGGAAGACATTCAGATTCACGCTTAGCATGTGTTGCAACACTAGTTATGGTAGCAGTAAAAAAAGATACTGATGGTAACTACAATAAAATTGAACATGGTAAATCAAACTAATTTTTTTAAAAAATTCACATTTTTTCTTGTTATAAGTGCAGCATTTGCTCAAGATGCAATATCGAACATAAACAGCTTGGAGATCACTAAATCTCAAGAATCTAAAACAGTAAGTATAACTGCAATAGTTAACACAATTGAAACAAACCCTACAGCTTATAGATTTAGTGTATATGCAAGAAGCAAATCTGCAGAACCATTTATTCAAAAATTATTTTTTCCAAATGAACCAATCCAAATTATTCTACCTTTAGATATTTTAAGTTCAGATACTTTAGGAAATATTGCAAAACTAGAACCTCTTGGAGATAAATATTCAATTCAATATCGAATGTTTAATAAACAAGATAATGAAATTAAATTGACATTATATGAAGTATTAAAACCTGCAGATATTTTAAAATTAACTATATTAAATAAAGAATCTAAAAAACCAGTTTCTAATGTAAATACTCTTGCTTTTCAAAATGGAGAACTCCTTTCAAGTTCAAAGTCAGATAGTCTTGGTTACAGTAGATTAAGAATCCCTTTAAACCGTGAAAAGGATATTCCCATAAATATTTTAATTGATACAGATGGTAAATTTCAGTTATACAGGAGAGAAATAGTTATTAAAGAAGGTACTTCTGAGGAAATTATAATGTTATCATCTTTAAAATTAGAAATTGGTGAGACAGTCTATCAGGTAATTGATGATTTAGTTCCATTTCGAGAAGGCCCTGAGAATGGATCTTCAGTATTATTTTTTTTAAACTCAGGTGACCAAGTTGTAGTCTCTAAGGTAGCTGGTGATCGACTTTTTGGGCGAGTGAATGTTTTTTTAGAAATGCAAGGTAGATATAAAAATGTAAATGGATGGATCTTGCATAAATATGTAATTATTAAAGATATATAATTATCAATTTTACAATTATAGTGTAATTTGGAGGAATTTTGAAAAGAAAGGTATTTAATCCATCAGTAGCTTTTTCAACCAATGCTCATATTAAAAATATTGATCAATATAATGAAGAATATCAAAAATCAATTACAAATAATAATCAATTTTGGGCGAAGAAAGCTGACAGATTATCATGGATAAAAAAATGGGATTCAATAGGTGAATATGATTTTGTTAAAGCAAATATTAAATGGTTTGAAGGTGGGAAGTTAAATGTTAGTTATAATTGTATTGATCGACATGTTGAATCCGGTTTAGGTGATAAAACAGCCTTAATTTGGGAAGGAAATAATCCTGAAGAAGATCAAAATTTCACATATTCTGAATTATTAATTGAGGTGCAAAAATTTTCAAATGTTTTAAAAAAATTAGGAGTTGAAAAAGGTGATCGAGTTTGTATTTACATGCAAATGGTTCCTCAACTTGCTATCGCAATGCTATCATGTGCTAGAATAGGAGCCGTACATTCGATTGTTTTTGGTGCTTTTAGTCCAGATTCTTTACGTGATCGTATCAATGATTCTTCTTGTAAAATTTTGATTACTCAAGATACTGGTGTTCGTGGTAAAAAATTAAATATTCCAATGAAATTAAACGCAGATGAAGCAGTTGACCAAACACCATCAATTAAAAATGTTATAGTTGTTCGCCGAACTGGGGAATCAGTAAACATGGTAGAAGGAAGAGATGTATGGTGGCAAGATGAAATGGAAAAAGCTGATGAGTTTTGTCCTCCAGTTGAAATGGATGCTGAAGACCCATTGTTTATTCTCTACACATCTGGTTCTACAGGTAAACCAAAAGGAATTTTACATACTTCAGGTGGTTATTTAGTTTATGCAAACTATACATTTGAGAAAATATTTGATCATAAAAAGGAAGATATTTATTGGTGTACTGCGGATATAGGCTGGATAACAGGACATTCATATATTATTTATGGACCTCTATCAAATGCCGCAACTTCAATTATGTTCGAAGGAGTTCCAAACTATCCTGACTTTGGTAGATTTTGGGATGTAGTTGATAAACATAAAGTAACATTATTTTATACTGCACCCACGGCTTTACGCGCATTAATGAAAGAAGGAAATGATTGGGTAGAAAGTCATGACCTTACATCATTAAGATTATTGGGAACCGTAGGAGAGCCAATAAAAGAACCGGAATGGCTATGGTATTACAATATTATTGGTAATAAATCATCACCAATCATTGATACCTGGTGGCAAACAGAAACAGGAGGAATTATGATAGCTCCTCTTCCAGGTGCAATTGCTACAAAACCTGGATCTGCAACATTTCCATTTTTTGGTATTGAGCCAGTATTATTATCGGAGTCAGGAGAGGAGATTGTAGGTAATAATGTTTCAGGACTTTTGGCAATTAAATCATCTTGGCCTGGACAGATGAGATCAATTTACGGAGATCATGATCGTTTCTTAGAAACCTACTTTTCGCAATTTCCAGGATATTATTTTACCGGAGATGGTGCCCGAAGAGATGAGGATGGTTATTATTGGATTACTGGAAGAGTAGATGATGTGTTAAATATTTCAGGTCATAGAATTGGTACAGCTGAAGTTGAAGGTGCAATTGGAAAATCTACAGGAGTAGCGGAAGCTGCTGTTGTTGGCTTTCCGCATGAAATTAAAGGTCAAGGAATATATGCTTTTGTTACGCTAATGACAGGAGTTGAAGTTAATGGTTCTATTGAAAATGATATACGATCATCAGTTGTCAAAGAAATTGGACCACATGCAAAACCTGATAAAATCCAATATACACCTGCTTTACCAAAAACAAGATCTGGTAAAATCATGCGTAGAATATTAAGAAAAATTGCTGAAGGTGATATTAGTAATCTGGGTGATACCTCAACTCTGGCTGATCCAAGCGTGGTTGATAGCTTAGTTGAAGATGCTTTATAGCATAACTAAATCCAAATATCATTATTGGAAGTTAATTCACTAGAAGTATTACCTGTATTAACTATACCTTTTGGCTCAATAAGCATAATGTGACATTCATCTTTTGCATAAGGCTTATGTTCAACTCCTCGAGGAACAATATATAGTTCACCTTCATTTAGTTTAACTTTCTTATTTCGGAACTTAATGGTTAATTTTCCTTCTAAAACTATGAATGTCTCATCAGTCTCTTTATGCGAATGCCAAACAAATTCCCCTTTTACCTTAGCTAGTTTAAATTGATAATCATTCATTTCTGCGATAATTCTAGGAGACCAGTAATCAGAAAATTTATTTAGCTTATCAATTATATTTATAGCTTTATCCATCATTAACTACTTTTGGTTGCAGTGGTAGTAAAAGGTACAGGATTTTCCATTGCCCAAATTGCTGGACATCGTTCATCAGTGAGTTCTTTTACTTTTTGAATATCTTCATTTGATGCACTACTTTTAACAAAAACTTCAAAATTAAAACCTTTCATTGGAGGAAAGGAACCAACGCCTAATGCTGATCTAAAATCAATACCTAAAGATAAAGTTATTTTCATTTGATTAATTTCAACACCGGCCATTGCGGCTTGTGTAGCAAATGTTGAACCATAACATGACATTGCACCATAGAAACAATATGTTAAAGCTGATGGAGCTCGACCTTCTCCTCCTAAAAATGCTGGAAAGTCTGCTTCAAGTGTTAATTCTCCATTTGGAAACATTACGTCTCCTGTGAATTGTACATTATCATTCTCTATATTCCAAGATCCTGCAAGGTTAAAATCTATTTGAGCTAAAGATGGGTCAGATTCACTTTGTTTTGCAACTTCATTAATTTTTTCTACTCTTACATTATGCATTGTAAAATTCTCCTAATTATTATATGTAAAAAAATAAGTGTAAAGGGAAGAGCAAACAATATATGATAAAATTGATTTATTATAACTTAAATGAATACTTTTATTATTCATTCATTTGAAAAAGCTACTCTAAATACTAATTTATGACTACTTAATATATAAGTTTATTTTAACTAAGGAATAAAGATGTCAAATCTTTTAAAAATTTTATATAATTCAGGTGATTGGCAAAAGCATACTGCTGATGCTATTGCAGTAGGTATTTATAAAGATCTCAAATTATCAAGGCAATTACAAGGTGTAAATAGAATACTAGGTCGAGGTTTATCTAATGCCTTATCTGGAAATATTATCAAAGGTGATATTGGTGAAGTTAAAATTGTAGTTGGTAAAAAAGGTTTAATTGCAATTTTATATGGATTAGGCGAAAGAAATAAAGTCACTTCAGAAACTTTTCGCATAGCTGGTGGATCTATTTCAAAGACATGCATAAAAAACAAAATAAAATCTTTTTCTTTTATTACACCCATTGATATAAAAGATAATTATATGCATCAAGCAGCAATAGAAGGTTTAGTGCTTGGTAGTTATCAGTTTAATGAATTAAAAACAACAGACACAAATAATTTCAATATAAAAAGTGCAACTATCTATGGCATTAGAAAAAAGGTAATTGAAAAAGGAAATAAAATTGCTCAAGGTGTATGTTTAGCTAGAGATTTAGATAATCGTCCAGGTAATATAGCAACGCCATCTCATTTAGCTGAAAATGCAAAAAAAATAGGTAAAGAAGGTGGAATGAAAGTCACTATTTTTGATAGAGATAAGTTTACCAAGATGGGTATGGGTGCATTAGCTGGAGTTGCTGCAGGAACAGATGTCCCACCTAAATTTATAATTATGGAATATTGGGGTGGACCAAAGAAACAAAAGCCAAAAATATTAGTTGGCAAAGGTCTTACATTTGATAGTGGTGGTATTTCAATTAAGCCTTCCTCAAAAATGGATGAAATGAAATATGATATGTGTGGCTCTGGAGTAGTTTTAGGTGTTATGAAAATTATTCAAGCTCTTAAGCCAAAAATAAATATTATAGGAATTATTCCATCAACAGAAAATATGAGTGGAGATAAAGCTTATCGACCAGGCGATGTTCTTACTGCATATAATGGTAAAACTATAGAAGTATTAAATACAGATGCGGAAGGTAGACTTATACTAGCAGATGCATTATCTTATGCTTCAAAGCACTATAGTCCAGAGTATATCCTAGATTTTGCTACACTTACTGGAGCAGTGGTTGTTGCGTTAGGGCATGTTGCAACAGGAATAATGGGCACTAATAAAAAATTAATTAAGAAAATTAAAACCGCTGCAGAGAATACAGATGAAAAAGTATGGGAGTTTCCCCTTTGGGATGAATATTTAGACCAAGTGAAATCTAACATAGCTGATGTAAAAAATGTAGGTGCTCCAATGCAAGCTGGTAGTATTGCAGGTGGAGCATTTTTAAAATCTTTTGTTAAAGATGATATCCCTTGGTGTCATTTTGATATAGCTGGAACAGCATGGGGGGATAAAAATATTTCATATCAAAACAAAGGAACTGCCACTGGTGAAGTAATTCGACTTGTGGTTAATCTTTTAGGAATTTAATGGTGAATTATCCAGATAGAAGTGAAGCTATAAAATTACTTCACGAATACACAAAAACAGATAGTCTGAGACGTCATGCTTTAGGTGTTGAGCAAGCAATGCGTAAAATGGCCAATAAATACGATGGAGATCCGGATGAATGGGGTTTGACTGGTTTAATGCATGATTTTGATTATGAAATGTATCCCACAACTGAGGACCACCCTTATCGTGGAAATGAAATACTTGTAGAAAAAGGATACCCAGAATCCATTACAAATGCAATTATGGGTCATGCAACATACACAGGTGTTCCTAGAGATACTAAAATGGCTAAATCACTTTTTTCTGTAGATGAACTAACAGGCTTTATTTTTGCAGTAACATATGTTAGACCTTCAAAATCCATTTTAGAAGTAAAACCGAAATCTGTTAAGAAAAAATTAAAACAAAAATCATTTGCAGCTTCAGTTATTCGTGAAGATATTTTTCAATCCATTGAAGAATTAGGAGTTGATCTTACAGAACATATACAGTTTGTTATAGATGCTTTATCTGAAAAAGTTGAAGAATTAGGATTGAAAGGAACTTTATAATAGTAATGACAACATTCATCGGTATAATTCTTTTTATGATTGGATTTTTATTTGGAGCACTATTTATATGGTTTATGCGACAAAAAGAAATAGACATTACTAAATCAAATAGAGATCAACTTAAATCAGAATTTGGAAATTTATCAAAAGAAGCCTTAGATCAGAATCTAGAAACATTTTTAAAATTAGCAGAAAATAAATTTTCTGAATTAGTAAAGTCTTCAGATGGTCAGTTAGATCAAAAGAAAGAGTTAATTGATCAATCTTTAGTGGAAATGAAAAAGAAACTAGAAGGACTAGATAAATCTACTAATGAATTAAAAGGGCAGGTTGAATCTTCTCAAAAAGGTATTGGAGACTTAGCCGAAACTACTACACAATTATCTAGAATATTATCCAGCTCCCAAGCCAGAGGTCAATGGGGTGAAAGGATGGTAGAAGATATCCTTAATTTTATGGGTTTAGTTGAAGGCGTAAACTTTGAAAAGCAAGCTCAAGCTGGCGAGGGACGTCCAGATTTTACTTTTAGACTTCCAGATAATAAATGTATTAATATGGATGTTAAATTTCCTTTAACACATTATGAAAATTATTTAAATACAGATATTGAAACTGAACAAGAAAAAGAGAAAAAAGAATTTATTAAAGATGTGAGAAATCACGTCAAAGAAATTGAAAAGAGATCATATATAGACCCTGAAGGTGGTACAGTAGACTATGTGTTAATGTTTATACCTAATGAAAGTATTTATGTATTTCTTAATCAAGAGGATCGAGAATTAATTGATTTCTCACTTTCAAAAAAAGTCCTTCTTTGTTCACCTATTACGCTATATGCTGTCTTATCGTTAATTCGCCAATCTGTCTCTAATTTTTCAATGGAACAAAAAGCAGGTGAAATGCAAGAGCTTGTTGGAATATTTAGAAAACAATGGGATGAATTTATTAATCAAATGGAAAAACTAGGTAATACTTTAGGAACTGTACAATCACATTTTGAAAAATTGGTTTCTACTCGTAGGAATCAATTAGAAAAACCAATGGATCGTATAAAAGAGTTAGAATTAGGACAGGATGAAGCACAAAAAAAATTAGATGATGAATAAAAACTTTATAATAAAATACTCATTTATTTTTTCATTTTTCTTTATTTCTTGTGTAGGACCTCCTGATCCTGATCATGGCTTAGTTGAAAATTTACCTGCAATAATAAATACAAATACTGCTTTTACATTTGATTTAAGAGGTGATAATTATGCTATAGATGAATCAATTGATATTTCATTAAATCTAACAGATGGAACATTAGCATCTACACTGATAGTAACAGATTATAAAAATAACGATACTACTATTGTTTTACTTCAAGATGTAAATGGTGAAGACATATATAAATATATAATTTCAGGTAATATTACAAGAGCAGATGCAAACACAAGGATTAAACCAAAGAAAGCTATAATTCAAAGTAATAGTTTTACCGGAATTCTTTCGTGGACTGTTACCGAACAATAAACTAAATATTACTTCATCAACTAAGGTAATTATATTAACATATTTCATTAGATTAATATTTCTATGAAATTAGATATGATTATTTAAATATTAGCATAATAAAGTG
>JAAZYT010000029.1 GCA_014239505.1 Fidelibacterota bacterium
CTCAAGTCGGGGTGAAAGGATTCGAACCTTCGACCCCCTGCTCCCAAAGCAGGTGCGCTAACCGGGCTGCGCCACACCCCGAAATTTTATCAGTTTTATAAAAGAATTAATTTAAAATGTGGGTGAGTGATGGGTCTCGAACCCACAACCTCCTGAACCACAATCAGGTGCTCTAACCAATTGAGCTACACCCACCATTTAAATCTTTTAAATAACTTGTAATCGAGCCGCTGAAATTAGGTGAATTATTCGCAACTATTAAATAGAAAATTAATGGAACTGAAAAAACCTATTTTCATTCAAGATAGTAGAATTAGAAAGTAATTAACGTAATTTTTCATATGCGCCTTTTAACCAGATATATAGTTAAACAACTATTCATGCCATTTATCTTTTCATTACTGATAATAGTTTTTATTTTATTTACACAGTTTTTATTAAGGGCAATAGATAGGTTTATTGGAAAGGGTTTAGATCCAGGAGTAATATTTGAATACCTCTTTCTTAATTTAGGTTGGATTGCTGCCCTTGCAGTTCCAATGGCTGTATTAGTAGCTGCTTTAATGTCATTTGGTCAATTTTCTGAAGATAATGAAATAACTGCAATGCGAGCTTCTGGAATAAGTTTTACAACAATCGTTCGTCCGGCTCTTATAATGGGATTTATTATTGCAGGAACTCTTATTCTATTTAATGCTTTTATTATGCCAGAAATGAATTTTAAAGCAAGGATGCTTTCAGGTGATATTTATAGAAAACGACCAGATTTAAATATTGAGCCAGGTTATTTCATGGATGATCTCCCAGACTATAGTATTATTATTCGTGAAAAAGAAAATGATACATTGAAAGATGTTCGAATTTTTAGTAAAAGTGGTCGCGAAACTCAAACAAGTATCCACTCAAAGACTGGAGAACTTTCAACTATTGATGATGCAATTATTTTAGATTTATTTAATGGAGAAATTCACGAATTAGATTTGCGAGATTATGGTAATTATAGGCGTATAGAATTCGTTAAACATAAAATTACTATTCCCGCAGATGATCTTTTCTTAAATCGCAGGGATACTACTAGTAGGTCAGATAGAGAAATGACAATTGGTATGATTATTGATAAAAGAGAAAATATTTTATTGAGACAGAATATTGTGAAAGCTAGAATTGGAAGAGCTTTTATAAGAACAGGGCTTGATAGTATTGTTCCTCCAACTTTTGAAGCCTCTGAATTTGCTATAACTAAGTATAAAGAATCATTCTCCAGTGACACATCAAAATCTGGTGATGAAATTTATAGAAAAGAAAAAGATATAGATATTGCAATTAGACAATTACGGAATGAATACAATCTTTTAAGAAGTTATAACAAGTCAGATAATAAATATGAAGTAGAACTACACAAAAAATTCTCATTACCCGTTGCATGTATTTTATTTATCATGACTGGTGCATCTCTAGGTGTACTTTTTAGAAAAGGTGGCTTTACAATTGCGACAAGTCTATCATTTGGGTTTTTTCTTGTTTATTACGTATTAATGATTGGCGGTGAAGATCTTGCTGATCGAACTATACTTACCCCAATGGTTGGAATTTGGTTTCCCAATATATTACTATTTATAATTGCTACTTATCTCTTACTCCATACTGTAAGAGAACAGCCACCTCTTCGTTTTGATCTCAATATTTTTAAAAAAATAAAAAGTAAACTAAATGAATCCAAAAGCTCTGATTCAACATAAGTCTAATGGAGAGGAAATCTCTAAACTTGACTTAACTACTTTTATTTCATCATATCTAAAAAATACTATCTCTGAAGATGACATGATCCTTTTTTTGAAGGCTGTCCATCTTAATGGGATGACCACTGATGAAACATATGTTTTTACAGAAGTAATGATAGACTCTGGCGAAAGAATTAAGTTTTCAAATATAGATAACTATATTGTTGACAAACATTCTACTGGTGGAGTTGGTGATAAGGTTTCGATTATACTCGCTCCTTTAATGGCTGCTAGTGGTTTAGCAATTCCAATGATTGCAGGAAGAAGCTTAGGTCATACTGGAGGAACTATTGATAAATTAGAAACAATTCCAAATCTGAATTTGAATCTTACTATCAAAGAATTTAAATCTAATGTTGAAAATCATGGTATTAGCATCATGGAACAATCTGATTCTATTTGCCCAGCGGACAAAAAAATGTATGCACTACGAGATGTAACAAATACGATAGACTCTACTCCATTGATCTGTGGATCTATAATGAGCAAAAAAATTGCTGAAGGGATTGAAGGGTTGGTTTTAGATATAAAAACAGGTAATGGTGCTTTTATGAATACTATAGACAAAGCCGTTAAGCTTGGAAATGCACTCCAAAAAATTGGAGAAAGTTTTAATGTTAAAACAGATATAGTTTATTCTAGCATGAATCAACCCCTTGGTAATACTGCAGGTATGTGGTGCGAGATAGAAGAATCTATATCTACTTTAAAAGGAGAAGGACCAAAGGACCTTATGGATTTAACGTACCAATTAGGAAGTAAATTATTGGTCCAAGCTGGGATTACTAAATCAGAAACTGCTGCTATTGCTATTCAAGAAAATTTGATTCAATCTGGTAAAGCATATCAAAAATTTGAGGAGTTTGTTCATGCTCAGAATGGTATAACTTCAAAATTATTAAGTGTAAATACACCAAAATATGAGATACTAATCAATGCAGATAAAAGTGGTTATATAACAGCAATGGATACCTTAAAAATAGGCTGGGCTCTAGTAGACTTAGGATGTGGAAGAAGAAAGAAAAATGACAAGCTAGATTCTACAGCCGGAATAGATTTCTTTGTAAAAATTGGCGATTCAATAAAATCAGGTGATCCTATTTTTAGATGTTTTAATTCTAATAAAAGAAGATTAGATAGAGCTTCAAAAAATTTATTAAAGACTATAAATATTGGTTCAGAAAAAATAAACCATCAACTATTTATTAATAGTTAATTACTAATTGAATTATATGATATGTAAAAAAACACTATTGCTTAAATATATACTCATAATTTTTATTATAAGTTTTACCACTGGCTGTGCAAACTACATTGCTAAAGATTTAATAAAGCCCAATAAAAATATTAAAAGTCATAAAAGTAAAATTAATGATATTGAAATGTCTTACTACACATTAGGAGATAAAAATAAATATCCACTTATATTTTTACATGGAGCTTTAGTTTTTACTGATTATTATAATGATCTAATAGAAGATTTATCAAAAGAATACTATATAATTGCAATTGATATAAGAGGTCATGGCAGAACAACTATAGGAAATAATTCTTTTTCTTTTACACAAATTAGTAATGATATAATTCAATTATTAGATCAGCTTGAAATAAATGAATTCAATTTGGTTGGCCATAGCTTGGGTGGAATAATATTACTTTATTTATCTAAAGATTACCCCAATAGAATTAACAAAGGTGTTTCAATAGCTTCTTTATACCATTATAATGGTATTGATTTTAACAACGACAAATTCAAATTTTTTACTCAGAATGGTTTTAGGAAAGAAAAAGGGTTGTATTCAAATTTTATTCTTAAGGTTATTGATAAATCATATCATAGGATAGGTGAATTTGATAAATATAAAAAAACAAAAGTGATTTTATCTGAGACTGATTCAGTTATTTACCCTAATCTTACTACTTTAGACCTAAATAAAATAGAAACACCTATCTTAGTATTTGTTGCAGAAAAAGATAAATTAATTAAGCCTTCCCACACTATAGAAATGTCAGAAGAACTTATAAATAGTGAGTATATAATAATTAAGAATGCAAATCATGACCGGATAGTTATTGGGGGAAAGTATAGAAAATTAATTTCTACAAATATTTTTGATTTTTTAAAACTTTAAGTTGACTACTAATCTCTTCGATGAACTTTACAGACTTGAGATGGTTCTGTACCTGAAATAAAAATTTCTGTCTCAACTGGACAAAGGTTTGTTGGCTTATTCTTTGTCGTTGCACATATTTCTAAATCAATAACTCCACTTGGTCTTTCAAACGGTAATTGTTTCAAACCTAGTGTATCATGAGCTGAAGCCATAAACTTGGCCCATGCAGGCAAAGCAGCTCGAGAACCATCTTGTTTCTCTCCCAAACTAACTCTAGGGTCATCTACACCTATCCAAACTCCAGCAGCTAATTGTTTTGAAAAGCCTACAAACCAAGCATCTGTCCAGTTTTGAGTAGTTCCAGTTTTCCCTCCAGCTGGATGATAAAAATTATGGCGCCATCTTGCACTTCCACCCGTCCCTGCATCCATGACAGTTTGAAGCATAGATGTCATTACATAGGCAGATTCTTCCCTCAAGACTTCTTCACGAATTGGATAATATTCTTTAATAGTATTCCCATACCTATCTTCCACGCGAGTAATAGCAAAAGGTTGACTTAATACACCTTTATTTGAGAAGGCTGAATAAGCATTAACCACATCAAGTAGATAAACTTCTGAAGTACCCAAAGCGATTGCATCAACTGCTCTTATATTAGTATTAATACCCATTCGATTGGCAGTAGCTTTTACTTCTGAAGCTGGGACCAATTCTTTTACAACTCTTACTGCAATTAGATTGATAGATTTACGTATGGCTTCACGTAAAGTTGTTAATCCACTAGTTGTACCATCATAATTACGAGGCATCCATTTTTCCCATTCGCCTTCAGAATTTAGAACACGAAGGACAAGAGGTTGATTTAATAATTGTTTAGAAACTGGATATCCATTATCAATAGCTGTTGCATAAACAAAAGGTTTAAATACTGAGCCTGGTTGTCTTTTTGCTTGTACTGCTCGATTATATTGATCATGATAATCTGGTCGCCCACCTACCATCGCAAGGATAGCTCCGCTTCTAGGATCCAAAGCCACAAAAGCACCTTGAACTAATAATTTATTTCGTAAATCTATATATAAGGAAGAGTCTCCTTCCATCATCATTTTTACAGTATCTTCAGGAAAAATCCCTAGATATGCTAATTGAGAAAACTCTTCTTCATTATTAAAAAGACGAGAATTTAATTTTTTTTGGTTCTTACTAATTGACTCCATAAGAGCCTTTTCTGCTAAACTTTGTAAGCGTGTATCAAGTGTTGTATAAATTTTTAACCCATCTCGGTAGATGTTAACTCCTAATTGCTCATCTTCTTTTTCCATTGTTCTTCGAATGTATTCTGTAAAGTATGGGGCACTTCCTTTCGTTTGCTTTTGCGCTATATTTTCAGATTTAATTGCTCTAGCCTCAGAAAAAATATCTTTTGTAATAAATTTTTGATCACGCATAACGCGAAGCACTACATTTCTTTTATAGTGTGCCCTTTCAGGATGTCTTACTGGACTATACCTAGCAGGAGCTGGCAATATTCCTACTAACATTGCAGATTCACCTAAATTCAACCCACTGGCATCTTTAGAAAAATAGCGTTTTGCTGCTGCTTGCACTCCATAAGTACCGTGACCAAAATGAACATTATTTAAATACATTTCAAGAATTTCATCTTTTGTATAGGTTCTTTCGATCTGAATTGCAGTTATAATTTCTTTTATTTTTCTAACGATTGTCTTTTTAAAACCAATCGTATCATACAATGTTCTTGCCACTTGTTGTGTTAAAGAACTAAATCCTTGAGCGTATCCAAGGTTTATTATATTTATAGCAATAGCTCTTAATATACTTCGTGAGTCTATACCCCAATGACTATAGAACCTTCGATCTTCAGATGCAATTACAGCATTTTTCATATTATTTGGAATCTGATCAAGGCTAATAAAAATACGTTTTTCTAAATATAATTCATCTAGAATC
>JAAZYT010000070.1 GCA_014239505.1 Fidelibacterota bacterium
ATCCAAAGTTTTAAAGGTAAGAAGTTTGCTGGTATTTCAATTCAAATTGAAAAAGATACAGGTAGTGGTAAGCGCAGCAGTGAGAGTAATCAAAAAAGTAGAAGAAGAAATCGACAAAAGAATAAAAGGGTCAAAAGGAATAGTCGCTCAAAAAGAAGATAAAATAATTTAGTTAACCCAAAAAGACACCTATTCACCTTTGATTTAATAATACAATAATCTTATAACTTTTCATTATTAATTAATCTTCATTCTTAGTCTCTCCTTCATACAAAACTCTATTTATTCTTTTCTTTAGGCTTGGACATTTATGGATTAGAAATCCCCTTTTAAGCATCTTGAAAAGAAAGGGAATTCTTCCGTTACCATATAATAATATATTCCTCCAGGAAATTCAGGCGTTACGCCAACACGCCCATTGCACTGATCAAGGTCACCATAGCCTACTTCATATTCAAAATCCTGCGTAAAGGCTCCTAAAGGAATAGCTTTATTTGGATAGGTAGATCCACCAGGACCACTACTTAGAACAGTTAAAGTGTCAGGACGACCAGCATCAGGTATCGTTTTAAGTTTCCAGCTTGGTTTCAAAATTTTAATGTCACTACTGGAATCATTTGGGTCAATGTAGCCAAATCGTGCATATACTGGAAAACCATCAGAAGCCCAACCCACTAAAGTCATTGGGTCTCCTTTATCCAACTTTGCAATTAAAAGTTCTGGCATACCATGATAATGGTACTCACCTGTTGGCTGAACATGGGCATGATTCATATCATCACCAAAGTTAAAAGTATTATGTCCAAGTGCTTCTATACTCCAACTTCCTTGACCTTGCGCCAAACTACATCTACCAGAGTCATCACATCTTCCAGCAGTCCCAGGGTCAAATTTGACACTATTTAATGCGTAAGCTATAGCCCCTCTTGGTCCACCAGTTTCAACTCCTGTTTCAGATACAAGTATTGGACTAAGTGAAAATGAATGATTAACACTTTGTGACCTTATAGAATTAGGATTATGCGGATTTGGAAAAGTTCCTACTTCATGATTTGGAATACCATTTCCAGAAAGTACTCTATCAAGAGAGTTGCATGTCCACGCATATTTACTATTTGCATTAATAGATTCATCACTATTATACATTTCCTCACTTAATTCACATAATATATTTGCTGTAGAATACGCACCTTCTTGAGAACTTTCATTTCCAGAACTATTTGAATCATCACAACTTGATAGAAAAATTATTAATACAGATAAGAAAGACAAAAAAGGTTTACTGTTTTTCATAGACTACTTTCAATTTTTTATATTAGATGCAGTTAAAGAAATAAAGTTAAATAAATTAATTTTATTGTAAATAAATGTATAATTTATTTGATGGCAAAACTAAAAAAATCTTTAGGGTTATTTGATGGTATATCTCTTCTAATCGGAATAACAATAGGTTCAGCAATATTTGCAACACCTCAAATTATTGCAGGATATGCACATTCTTTTACATTAATTATAATATTATGGCTTATAGTTTCTGTTTTCGTTTACATAGGGTCCTTAATATATGCTGAACTTGGTTCCCGTTTTCCAAATACGGGTGGAGAATATGTATACATTAGAGAAGCTTTTGGACCTTTTTGGGGATTCATATTTGGTTGGGCTCAATTACTTATAATTCGAACAAGCCCTGCCGCTGGAATTAGTTTAATTACAGCCAATTATTTAGGTTATTTCATACCCATGAGTCAATTTGAAAAAATTATAGCTTCAATTATAATTATAATAATTTTTGGCATAATCAATTATATAGGAGTTGAGAAAGCAAGCTTCTATAATAAATTTTCTACACTGATCAAAACTTCAGGAATCATTATCTTTACCGTAGCTGGCCTAGCAACCTTTGAAGGTGGCTTTGTAAAACTATCAGAGACTGCAAATGTAACTGAAAATTTGGGACCAATTGGAAATATAGTGGCTGCCTTAATGTTGATTCTATTTTCATTCTTAGGCTGGGATAGAGTTGGGTACATTGCTGGAGAAATGAAAAACCCACAAAAAGTAATTCCTAAAACAATGCTTTACGGTATTTCTTCTATAGCAATTATTTATATTTCAGCAAATATTCTCTACCATACGGTACTAGGGATGGATGGTGTTCGATCAAGTTCGATTGTCGCTTCAGATATATCTACTTTATTATTTGGAAATTTAGGCGCTAGCCTAATGTCAATTACGGTAATTATTTCAGCAACTGGAAGTATTAATGGAACAATGATGTCTGCAAGCCGCCTTTACTATGCTATGGCTAGGGATGGGTTGTTATTTAAATGGTTTGATAATATTCATCCAAAATTTAGAACTCCAAACAATGCAATTCTTGCTCATTGTATTTGGGGCATTATTCTATTATTAGTGAGACAAAACTTTGAAACAATTGTAACTGGAATGGTATTCACTATACTTATTTTTTATACTTTTACAACAGTAGCATTCTTTAAATTTAGAAGATTAGATATGGGTCAGAGTGGCTATAGAATTCCTCTGTATCCTTTATTACCTTCAATTTATTTACTTGGTCTTGTAAGCCTAGTTATATTAAGGATATACTATCAATTCAATCTATCTATGCAAGACCTCTTATTTGTATTATCTGGTATTCCAGTTTACTTTTTATTTTTTAAAAAAAATAAAATCTTACTTGAAAAATAACATTTCATTTATATAGAATACTAGATGACTTCAACTCACGAATATCAAGAAGATGCCCGCAACGAAGATATTCAAATATATATTAATGGTGAGTTTTACCATCGATCTAAAGCCTACATCTCAGTTCTCGATGGTGGCTTTCTTTTAGGCGATGGAGTCTGGGAAGGTATTAGACTTCATAACGGTACTCTTCTTCACCTCGATGACCATTTAAATCGACTCTTTAATGGAGCAAATGAAATTGCACTTAAAATAAGTTCAACTAAAGATGAAATAAAGAAACTACTAACCGATACTTTAGAAAAGAATGAAATGTTTTCTGATGTTCATATCAGATTGATAATTTCAAGAGGATTAAAGAAGACACCTTACCAACACCCAAAAGTTACCATTGGAGATCCGTCAATAGTCATAATTCCTGAGTAC
>JAAZYT010000060.1 GCA_014239505.1 Fidelibacterota bacterium
AATCATCTTCATTGGCTTGATAAACTGAAGCAATAAGTTCGCCAGTTGATGGATTAATTGATTCAAGAATATCCCCATTATTTTCTGCAGACCATTTATTCGCGCCCGAACAGGCGCCATAGTTAAATTTATTAATTCCTAAATCAGATAATATTGAATTCATCTACTTTCCTTAACACAAATATAATTTTAAACAAGTATAGACAACAAAAGAAGTTACCTTTTTACAACAAGATTCAAAAGTGTTGTACTCTAATATTTATAAAAAAGATACAAATATAAACACTAAAGGACTTGTGAAAATTAAGGAGTCAAATCTATCAAGAACGCCTCCATGCCCTAACAAAATCTTCCCTGAATCTTTCACCTCAGCATCGCGCTTAAACATTGATTCAACAAAATCACCTAGTTGACCACATATCCCGACAATAAATGTTAAAATAAGCAACTGTGATAAACTTAATTCTATCTGAATAAATCCGACACTATCCATAATATAAAAAGATAAAAAAGAGCCGATAATACCCGCTATAAATCCTACAATAGTTTTCTTTGGACTTATTCTTTCTATAAGCTTTTTCTTACCGAAAAGCATTCCAAAAGTATAAGCACATGAGTCACAAACCCAAACTGAGAAAATCATTGCCATTGTAAATCTTGAGCCATTAAAGCTATCCCAATTACGTAAAGCAATCATGGCTCCCAATAAACCTGCAACATACAAAACACCACTTAAAGTTATATTAACATTGTCTAATGGGTTCTGGTGTCCACTAAACATCTCAAATAGTAATGATAGAATAATTATAATTGTAAAAGAAGATAAAAGAATGACAGCATTAGAATTTGGAAATTGTATATACATAAAACATGTAATCAATGCCATTATTATTCCAAAAAACTTGTTAGGGCGAGATCCTGAACTGGCTTTCAAGTCATAGAATTCAATTAAACATAAAAAGATAACTATTGTAATAAATCCAGAAAAGATCATACCACCTTCAGATAATAAAAAAATAACAGCTGGTATTCCAAATAAAGTAATAGGAAGTCGAGTTAAAAAAGTACTTTTCAAAATTATATTAAAACCTCTATTTCTTTTTTTAGAACTTTTACCTTAACTGGTGTAGTACCTAGTAACTCTCCATCAATATTCAACTTATTATTTTCATTAGGTATGATTGAAAAGTTGTTTACTTGCTTATATTGAAGTTCAGGTGAATTTATATGCTCACCCGTAAATAGTTTTGGGAATAATTTGAGAAGTTTTAAACGATTGACCTTAGGAACTATAATTATATCTACAAGCCCATCATCAATAATTGCTTTGGGCGCCATTTTCATACCTTTACCAACATGGATAGTATTGCAAGCTATTATAAAAGCAAAATCATCACTAATTATTTCCCCGTCAATACTTAGATCCGCAAATCGTTTGCTATTTCGCATAACTTCAATCAAGGTTGCCACATTATATCGTTGAGTGCCTAACCACCTCATTTTTTCTGCTAGGTTATTAATATCGGTTGGCATACCCCAACCGACTAAATTGAATGCATAATAAACATCATCTTTAGAATTGCATTCTAATACGTCAATAAATCTTCTTTTTCCTGCTATAATTCTTTTCACGGCATCAACTGGATCAAGACAATTCATATCAAACATAAATGAATTTCCTGTACCTCCAGTTATGAGCCCCAATGGAAAACGTTTTCTATCTTTACGTTTAAGTAATCCATTAATAGCTTCATGCATTGTACCATCACCTCCGATGCAACAAAAACCATCATAATCTGTCATATCAACGTCCATTGCCAAATCTTTTGCATGACCAGCATATTCAGTTTCAATAATAGTTACTTCTGCATTATTAGATTCAAATATAGGTAAGACCTGGCTAAGAATTTTAGGCCCTTTTTTAGTGCCTCCATGAGGATTTACAGTTATGTAATACTTTGACAAACTATTTTTTATGCTTCATATATTTATTATCACCCCATTCAATAACTTCAACTTTAACATCTGTTGTTCCTTGAGCAATAAAATCTAATTTCTTTGCAGCGCCATATGAGCAATCTAGGATACGACCTTTAACATATGGACCTCTATCATTTATCCTCAAAATTAAAGATTTATTATTTGATAAGTTCGTAACACGTACAATTGTATTCAAGGGAAGAGTTTTATGGGCAGCAGTTAAGCCATACATGTCATAAATCTCTCCATTAGCAGTTAATTTTCCATGAAAATCATCGGCATAAAAAGAACTTACTCCTTTCATCATTTTACGATGCTTTACTTTTGATTTAGTTTTTAACGGCGCTAGTGATTTTGATGCTACACTTTTAGCTGAACCAGTACGATACCTTGGTGAATTTGAGCAGGCTATAAGGTTGATAAAAGCTAGTAGTAATATATACTTCATCATTTATTATATGTTTGAACTTTACCAATCATTTCAACTGATGATTTCCAATTTGATTCTTTGATATAACTACTAATTAAATCAATTATATTTTCACCAGTACCAGGATTTCTAAAATTAGCCGTACCAACTTGAACTGCAGTTGACCCTGCAAGGATATACTCTGCCACATCAGTTGAAGAAACAATGCCACCCATTCCTATAATAGGTATAGATAGTTTATTGTAAAGTTTATTAACAGCAGCTAAGCCTACTGGTTTTATTGCTGGACCAGACAATCCTCCATATGTCGTGAATATATTACTCTTAGCAGTTTTAGCATTTATACTCATACCCACTACTGTATTTATAGCAGATACTGCATCAGCACCAGCATTTTCAGCAGCTTTTCCAATTGAAACTATATCGGATACATTTGGACTTAATTTCATGATTATAAGCCTATCTGTCCTTTTTCTTAATTCTTCTGTTAGTTTTGCAGTCATTTCAGAATCAACACCAAACTCCATGCCACCTTTTTTAACATTTGGACAGGATATATTAATTTCATACCCTGCAATGTTTGTTGATATTTTTTCCATTAATTCAAGAATTTCTACATATTCATCTATATCTGTTCCAGCTATATTCATAATTATTTTTGTGGAAAAATCTTTATATACTGGCAACATTTCTTTTATATACTTCTCAACTCCAATATTCGCAAGACCAATAGAGTTGATCATTCCGGAGGGAGTCTCTACTATTCTTGGAGGTGGATTGCCCTCTCTAGGTTGTCGTGTAATAGATTTAGTAACAATAGCACCTAAAGTATTTACATCTATAAGGTCAGGAGCCTCAGTGCCGTATCCAAAAGTACCAGAAGCTACCCATATTGGGTTTTTAAAAGTTGTATTTCCAATTGATATTTTAAGATTGCTCAAACTTAATATCCTCTGCTTCATAAATAGGTCCATCTAAACATACTAATGAATATTGCTCATGATAACTATTATCTTTTTGGCTTTTGTTATTCTTTGATATTATACAACCTTGACAAAGACCAACACCGCAACCCATATAACTTTCAACAGACAACTGAGCTGGAATACCATTCTTTAATGCATAATCGCGTATAGCAACTAACATTGGTTCTGGACCGCATGCAAATATATATGGACTATTCTTTTCTTTTATAATTCTATCAATTGGATTCATTACTGTACCTAGCTCTCCAAAAGAACCATCATCTGTAGTAAGTATTATATCATTCTCAGGTTCATGAGTCATAAAATGTTCAGTGGCATTGCGTGCCCCAATAACAATTGAATGATCAATATTATAATTTTCACATTCTGATTTAAGATTTAACAAAGGTGGGATGCCCACTCCTCCTCCGACTAATATTGGGTAACAATCTACATTCCAATTTGTAAATGTATTACCTAAAGGACCTAAAATTTCAATATTATCGTTAGGTAGTTTTTTCGATAATATATCGGTTACATCACCAAAAATTTTATAAATAATAGAAATTTTTCCATTTTTGGCAGAGGCAATGCTCATTGGCCTTCTCAAGGGATGACTCCAACTATCTTCAACTAGTATATTAATAAATTGACCTGGCCCTTTATACTCACTAATAATTTCTGGTGCCTCAAAAGACATTTGCCAAATGTTATGAGCAACCTCTTCATTAGAAATTATATTTACTCTTTCAATTAACACTGATTACCGTTGAGTCTGTGATTACCTTATTTAAAATTAATAGGCGCCGATGCGAAAATAATGATTGTTCGGAGTTTTCATGGTGTTTTATAATCCATTCATAATATTTTAAAGCACTATCTACTTTTACAAATTTATAATCATACTGATAGGCTAAAAAGTAAGCAGCTTTCGCACTACTTTCAGATAAAGTATCAATTTCAATTATTTCCTTATACTTATTTAAAGCTAAGAATGGTTCATCTAACCATTCTTTTTCTGCCAAAACTAAATTTTTATCTGAATTAAAATCTAAAGTATTAAAAGTGTTATCAACTTTCATAATTGCTAATGCATAATCTGTTTTTGAATATTCATTGATAATCTGCTTTTTTAACTCAAATGCGAGTGAATCTTCCCCTGCTTCTTCTAAAATAAAAGATTTTGCATATAATGCTTTTGGTAAGAGTAAAGTTTTTAAGGATAATTCAATTATTTTATCCAAATATTTTATTCCTGAATCTCTTCTATCAAAGTGAAAGACTTCAAGTTCAGCCATACTGTATAAAACTTTTGATAAAGCAATTTCATCTTCTTTAGTTAACTGTGTTACTTCTGTCGAGTCAGTAGCTTCTAAACGTTCCATCCATTCAGTAAATTTTAATTGGGTTGAATTATAGGCGTTTATTTCTTTTAAACGTACTTTAGCAGGTTCTATAAATAGTGATTGATTATTTTCTTTTGGTACCATCTGAAAATATTTAAGAGCTGCATCTAAATCCCAATCATCGTTTATAGCATATTGACCTAGTAAATAATAAGCTTCAGCTGATGCAATTGTATTTTTATAATCTTGCGCTATTGATTCTAGGCGATTTTTAGCCTCAACTAGCATTTTTTGCTGTAAATACAATTTCGCTAATTCCAGTTCTAAATCACTATGTATCGAAGAGTAATTCTCGTCTAAAAGCATATTTTTTATTGATTTCGTTGCCAATTCAAGATTTCCTTGAAGTCTGTAAATTTGAACTGATTTTAAGTGACCTTCTTGGATCTGTTTTTTAGATTGAGAATTTTTTATCACAAGCTTATATGCTTCTAAAGAACGAGTGAAATCATTTTCATTAAAGGATATATCTGCAATTCTATAATAGATTTGTCCCTTTTCATTAGGCTCTCTAATTAATTCAGCAGCTTTAACTAAATTATCCATAGATAAAGATATCATATTTTGATCAAAATAAATTTCTGCGATAGACAAATAAATTTTAGCTTTGTTATTTGAAGAAAGTTTATTGTCAAATAAACCTGATAATTCATTAATTGCAGGTTGAACTTTACCTTCTTTCCATTTAATCATTGATGACCAAAAAGCGGTTTCAAATGTTACTGTTGAGCCAAATTCACTTTTCATTAATGATAAAGATCCTTGTGCATTCTTGTATTCTTGAAGGTAAAACTGCGATTGCACTATAAGTAATAATGCATCTTTACGTAATTTGAATTCTGGATAATCATCGATAATAACTTTTGACTTTTCTATTACTTTTTTATAATGTTCTATGGCGACTTTTGGTAATACCTCACCACGATTTTCAAGACGACTCTTTTCAGCTTTATCAAAATAGTCTTTTGCATTATAGTATGTGTTAAAGTATGCTTTAAAATTTGCACAGGAAGCAACGAATAAGCATAAGCAAAGTATGGTAAAAGTTTTGACTGGATAAGTGCGATTTATTTGCATATTGTTAATGTAGAAGTTCCTTCATTATGACACACATTTGAAAATAATTTATTATATGAATAAAAAACATATTTTTGTTATTTTATATAGCCTTTCATTTTTGATAGGTCAATCATCTGTATTTGAAAGTGAACCTGGTTTTATTCGTGTAAAAGCAGATTCTTCTTCTGTGCCAATATATCTTGATGGAAATTTAATTGGACATACACCTATTAAAAATCCAATACCTGTAATGGAAGGTGTTCATTTTATTGGATTTCATCCACCATCATTTAAAGACCCATTCATTTCTTATGGTAAAGTTAATTCAGATAAACAAATATTTGTATTATCTGGAGATACTGTTAATATTTCATTCAATACTTTTTTAGTAGATAATAATATTAAAAAAATTAAAAAAGAATATCAGATAACAAACTATATAGGTATAGGAATGCTAAGTCTTTTTCTTTACCAACTTTGGATTATTTCAAGTTAATCTAATATTCCATTATTAGTATGACTTTATTCATTATTAAATTCTACAATGAGTAACAATCAAGAATTAGATAATTCAGTAAAATTTCGACCAGATTATGAATGGCCTGAAAAAGGTTCTGAGCGTAATTGTCCAAAATGCGAAAAAGCTTTGCAATTACAAGATAATGTTAATGAATTTTATGGCAAACCATGGTGGTGTCATTCATGTCAGTGGCAATTTTCAGAAGAAGAGCTAAGCAAGTAAGTATAATTGTTCTGGTCTTATATTAATTAAGCATAATAATCGTTTAGTATTTTATGACTTTAATCATCGTCAAATTATTTTATACTACTTACCTTCCCTCATGACCATAAAAGAAGCTATATCAGCTAAATTAAGCACAAATATGGCTATATCTCATTTAGATATATCAGACTCAACCGGTAAACATATTAATCATGCAAACTTTGATGGTGGATTTCATCTTAATGCAGTAATAGTTTCGAATGATTTTGAAAATTTAGAAATATTACATCGCCATCAATTAGTTTATAAAGCCTTGGGCTCAATGATAAAAAATGAAATTCATGCTTTTAGTATGAAAACTTTTACTGTTGATGAATGGGATAGTAATGTCGCTTGAACTTTTAACAATTTCGTTTGACGACAGTAAAGCAAATAAAGATTTTGAAAGATCCTTAAAACAATCAGGCTTTGCTATTATAAAAGATCATCAAATTTCTCCAAAATTAATTGATTCAGTTTATGCAGAATGGGAAATTTTTTTTAATAATCCTAAAAAAAACGAATATATTTTTGATGCAATTAAGCAAGACGGGTATTTTCCATACTTAACAGAAAATGCAAAAGGATCTACGATAAAAGATCTAAAAGAGTTTTTTCATGTTTTTTCTTGGGGAAGATTACCCAACTCTGCTAGCTCTTATACGATAGAACTTTTTGAACATTTAACAGAACTGGGCGGTATACTCCTAAGTTGGTTAGAAAATTGCACTCCAAAACATATACAAAATAAATTCTCTATGCCATTAAAGGATATGATAAAAGACAGCAAGTCTAACCTACTAAGAGTAATTCATTATCCTCCTATCACTGGAAATGAAGAACTAAGCTCAATTAGAGCGGCTGCTCATGAAGATATAAACCTATTAACTATGTTAGTTGCTGGAACGCAACCAGGTTTACAGGTGCAAGACCTTAATAATAAATGGCATGATGTAAGCTGCGATCCAAATACAGTTGTGGTCAATTCAGGTGATATGTTAAAAATGATTACAGATGGATATTATCCTTCTACAACTCATCGTGTTATCAATCCAGATACGTCAGCTAATCATAGTAGATACTCTATGCCATTATTCTTACATCCCAGAGACAATGTAACTTTAAACAGCAGTTACTCTGCTGGTTCATATTTAAAAGAAAGACTTGAAGAAATCGGCTTAATTCAGTAAATATTAGTATTTATAACTTTTTAAAGATTCTTCTCTTTTCGATTTAAATTCTGTACCTTCGCTCCACTCCGGCCATTTAGAATGTTGACTTGCAGCGTAACCAACGCGAAATAAAATCCGACCATCTTCCACCATACCACTATAATCCCAATCATCTTTTACTTCATCAGATAAAGCATGATAATTATTATAAGTATATTCATCTTTCATTTTATGCCCATAATCAGTTCCTTTTCCTATAACATCGATACCACCATCAACATAAAGTGCAGGAACACCTTGTTTAGCAAATTCAAAATGATCTGAACGATAGTAAAAACCTTTTTCAGGTTCTGCGTCAGGAATTAAATATTTATCATCTTGAGCTGCAGCAATTGCTAGAATATTATCTAATTCAGAATTTCCTTTTCCAACGACAATTAGATCTTTGGTCCTTCCGTAAGTATTACCCATCGCATCAATATTTATTACAGCAACAGTTTTCTCAAGAGGATACAAAGGGTTTATA
>JAAZYT010000196.1 GCA_014239505.1 Fidelibacterota bacterium
ATTATGGAGAGACTCCAACTACCTGGAACCGTAGATGTTTCATATCTTGAAACTTTTATTGAAAAATTTACAAAGCCAAAGCACCAAGTAAATATTGCGATGTGTGGAAAATATACTGAATTGCCTGATGCATACAAAAGTGTATTAGAAGCTTTTATACATGCGGGAGTAGAGAATAATGCAAGAGTCAATGTTAAATGGGTAGCTACGGATGAAGTAAAAACAGATAAAGATGCTGTAAGAATTTTTGAAAATATTGATGGAATTCTTTTATTACCAGGGTTTGGCAAAAGAGGTTCGGAAGGGAAAATTATTTCATGTAAATATGCACGTGAAAACAAGATTCCTTTTCTAGGAATTTGCCTTGGCTTGCAATGTGCAGTAATTGAGTTTGCTCGAAATGTTTGTGGGTTAGATAATGCAAATAGTACAGAATTCAATAAAAAAACTAAATATCCGGTAATTGATTTAATGGAGTCTCAAAGAGCCATTAAACTCAAAGGTGGAACGATGAGACTTGGAGCTTATGATTGTGAAATAGAATCAGGTTCTAAAGCTTATAAAGCATATGGGCGAAAGAAAATTTCAGAGCGTCATCGTCATCGATGGGAAGTGAATAATCGTTATAGAGATAGGCTAGAAAAAAATGGATTAAAGATTTCAGGGATAAACGCTGAGCTTAATCTTGTTGAAATTGTAGAGTTAACAAATCATCCATGGTACGTAGCAGGCCAATTTCATCCAGAATTAAAAAGTCGCGTAAGCAAAGCGCACCCTCTTTTTCGTGATTTTATAAAGGCTTCAGTAAAACACTTAAACGGTAAATAATTATGATTAAAGTAGCTGTTGGAAAAGTAACATATGGTGATGGTCAATTACCGCTTATTGGTGGTCCTTGCGTGATTGAATCACGAGATCATAGTTTAAAAATGGCAGAATCAATTTTAGCAATAACTGAATCACTTAATATACCTTTTATTTTTAAAAGTTCATTTGATAAAGCTAATAGATCCGCATCAGGTTCTTTTCGAGGTCCTGCTTTTGAAGATGGTTTAGAAATCCTTTCAGATGTGAAAAAAGAACTTGGCGTACCAGTCTTAACAGATGTGCATCTTCCAGATCAATGTCTAGCGGTTAGTGAGGTTGTAGATGTTTTGCAAATTCCAGCTTTTCTTTGTCGCCAAACTGATTTACTCCATGCTGCTGGAAAGACAGGTAAGGTTGTTAATATTAAAAAAGGACAGTTTTTAGCACCAGATAAAATGAGATTTGCTGCTGAAAAAGTATTAAATACTGGTAATAATAATATATTACTTACGGAAAGAGGCTCTTCTTTTGGATATGGATTGGTATCTGATATGACCTCTATTCCAACAATGCAAAACACAGGTTACCCAGTTATTTTTGATGCTACTCACTCAGCGCAGTTACCTGGTGGTGAACAAACTACAGGTGGAAATAGAAAAATTATTCCAACTATTGCTAAAGCTGCTATTGCAGCTGGCTGTGATGGACTATTTATGGAGATTCATGATAAACCTGAACAAGCAAAATCTGATGCTGCAACACAATGGCCTTTAGATAAACTCGAATCTTTACTAGCGTCAATTATAAAAGTCCATGAAGCAGTAAAAAATGACTAAAAAAATAAATAAAGTAAAAATGGTTATTTCAGATGTTGATGGTGTATGGACTGATGGCGCTATCTATAAAGGAGGTAATGGTTTAGAGTTGAAAAAATTTTGTGTTACTGATGGTGCAGGAGTTGCAATTTTAAGACAAGCAGGCCTGAAGTTAGCTCTAATATCTGGTCGTTTTTCGGAAGCTACTGCTGAAAGAGCTTCTGAGCTAAAAATTGAAGATTTATATAATGGAACACTTAATAAAATTCCACCTTATAATGAATTAAAAGTAAAATATAATTTATCCGATGATGAAATTGCATATGTTGGTGACGATTTAATTGATATCCCTGTTATGAATTTAGTAGGTGTTCCAATTGCAACTGACAATGCATCTAGTTTATGTAAAGCTGCTGCTCTATATGTTACAAAAAACTCAGGTGGTAATGGTGCTTTTCGAGAAGCAGTTGAATGGATATTGTCAAAACAAGGTGTTTTAGAAAAGACTCTTGAAGAACTTAGAGTAAAGGTTCAAGGTCAATAATGAAATATATTTTATTTCTCTTTTTATTTGTTTTAGGCTGTGAAGTTGACGAGGTAAAAAAAATAGGTAAGTCAAGACAGGGAATGCCAGATGCAGAAAGCTGGGATGCAATAATTACTCTTACAAATGAAGGTGTTAAAAGAGCAGTTATTAGAGCAGGACATTTAGAAAAGTATAATGAAAAAAAATATATAAGATTAGATGATAACGTTGATGCAGACTTTTTTAATGAGAATGAAGTTTATACGACAAATCTAAAATCAAAAGTAGCTGAAATTGAAGAAGAACGAGACTATCTAATTGCGATAGGAAATGTGGTTGTGCTTTCAGATAGTGGAGTGACATTATTTACAGATACTTTATCATGGGATAATGTAAAAGAAAAGGTGTTTACTGAAAATAAGGTAGTATTTATCACCGAACAAAATGATACACTTCATGGTATCGGATTTGAATCGGATGTTGAGTTAAATAATTGGAAAATTCTAAAGCCAACTGGTATTTTTAAAGTTGAAAATAATGAAAAATAGTCATCAACAATTAAGCGCTAAAGGTCTACACAAACGTTATGGAAAAAGATGGGTAGTTAGAGATATAGATTTAGAGGTGAATAAAGGTGAGATTGTAGGGTTGTTAGGGCCAAACGGAGCAGGTAAAACAACAAGTTTTTATATGATTACTGGGATGATAAAGCCAACTAAGGGAAAAATATTTCTTGATGATAAAAATATTACTGATAGGGCAATGTATCAAAGAAGTCGCTCTGGCATTGGGTATTTATCTCAAGAACCTTCAATTTTTGGTAAGTTAACAGTAGAAGATAATTTGCGACTAGTTTTAGAGATGACTAACCTATCAAAAGATGCTCAATCAGAAAAAGTTGAGAAACTATTAGATGATTTATCTATTCAACATATTAGAAAAAATAAAGGAAATAATTTATCTGGTGGAGAGAGACGTCGAGTAGAAATAAGCCGTACTCTAGCAATGGATCCTGATTTCATTTTGCTTGATGAACCATTTGCAGGTGTTGATCCCATTGCAGTTGAAGATATCCAATCTATAGTCTCTTCATTGAAAGAAAGAAATATTGGAGTTCTTATTACGGATCATAATGTTAGAGAAACTTTATCAATTACCGACCGTTCTTATTTATTATTTGATGGTAAAATACTTAAATCTGGTTCATCGGAATTTTTAGCTAATGATGATGAAGCTAAAAGACTTTATCTTGGAGAAAAATTCACTTTGTAATGTCTAGATTAAAACAAAAACAATCACAACGTCAATCTCTTTCGCCACAGCAGATTATTCAAGCAAACTTACTTCAACTTAATATCTCTGCATTAGAGAATAGAATACTGGATGAGTTAGAAAGTAATCCTGTTTTAGATCAATCTTTAGATAATGAAGATGAAGAAACATTAAGTGAACAACAAGAAGTTGATTATGAAGATGATCCTGACGAATATGAGCCTGCAAACATCTATGATAATAAAAATAAAGAAGATTTTGATATTCCTATTGCAGAGCAAATTGATTTTATTGAAGGTTTAGTTAATCAACTTATTGGATTAAACCTTAAAGAATGGGAGCAAGCAATTGCAGAAGAGATTCTTTGGAATTTAGATCAAAATGGATATCTAAGAGTTGAGCCTATCTTAATAGCAGATCGTTTCAATCAATCAGAAAATGCAGTTAAACAAGTTCTTAATAAAGTTCAAAAACTAGACCCAGCTGGTATAGCTGCTCTAAATCTTCAAGACTGCCTAATGATTCAATTAAGAGGAAAAGAACAAACTATAGCTTATCAAATAATATCCGAATATTTTGATGATTTTGCTAATCATCGGTATGATAATCTGCAAAACAAATTAGATATTGATAAAGATATTTTAGGTGAAATTATTGAAGAGATACGAACTCTAAACCCTCGTCCTGGTGAAGGGAAAATAGGAATAGCTAGCGAAGTAGTTACTCCAGATATTTTAGCTGTTCAAAGAGATTCTTTATGGAAAGTTATTGTTAATGATTCTTGGATTCCGGAGCTTAACTTAAATAATCAATATGTGCAGATGTTAAATCAAAAAGATATTTCAAAAGAAACACAAAATTATTTAAATGAAAAATTTAATGCTGCATCTTGGTTCATTCAAGCAATTGAGCAAAGACGAAATACTTTAACACTTGTAATGGAAGCTATAATTAATAGACAACCCACATTTTTTGATGGCAAAATCTCATCTTTAATACCCATGAAACTTCAAGATATTGCAGATGATATTAAAATGGATATATCAACTATTAGTAGATCAACTAGAGGAAAATATGTTGATACACCTTATGGAATTTTTGAATTAAAATCTTTTTTCACTGAGAGCTATACACTTGAAAGTGGTAAAGCTGTTAGTACAAGTTCAATTAAAAATTTACTTAAAGAGTTAATAAAAGAAGAGAAAAAAGATTCACCTCTCACTGATATAGATTTGGCAGATAAACTTAAATTAAAAGGTTTTCCAGTCGCAAGACGTACGGTAGCAAAATATAGAGAACAATTACAATTTCCTGTCGCAAGGTTGAG
>JAAZYT010000067.1 GCA_014239505.1 Fidelibacterota bacterium
AGCCGTGGTTGCTTTTACTGGGCCGTGTGCCTCACCATTAATTGACATTGCACAACTTCCACAAATTCCCTCTCTGCAATCATGTTCAAATGCAATTGGATTTTTATCGTCTTTGATTAACCTTTCATTAAGAACATCTAAGAGCTCAAGAAATGACATATGAGAATTAATGTTATCCATTTCATAGGTTTCAAAAGCACCTTTTGAATCCGTTGCTATTTGACGCCAAACTTTAAGTGTAATATTTATTGTGTTCATTTATAACTTCTTTGTGTTGGCGTTACTGTTTCAAATTCAAGCTTTTCTTTTTGTAACTTTGGTTCCTTTGAGTCACCTTGACTTTCCCAAGCAGAAACAAAGTTAAAATTTTCGTCATCTCTTAAAGCTTCACCCTCATTTGTCTGGTGTTCTTCTCTAAAATGAGCACCACAAGACTCCTCGCGCGCCAAGGCATCACGAATCATTAATTCGCCCAGTTCAATAAAATCGGCAACACGCCCAGCTTTTTCTAGCTCAAGATTTATTTCGTTTTCTCGCCCGGGAACTTTAACGTCAGACCAAAAAGTGTTTTTTAAAGCACCAACATCATCAAGAGCCGTTTTAAGATTCTCTTTGTTTCTAGACATTCCACAATTATTCCACATTATTTCACCTAGAGATTTATGAAGGCTTTCAACGCTTTTATTACCTTTATTATTTAATAGTTTATCTATTGAAGTTTTTACGGATTGTTTTGTTTTTTCAAAGGCTGGGTCAGAACTACTCATTGGTTCATCATTGATTTGATTAGATAAATAGGTTCCAATTGTATATGGTAAAACAAAATAGCCATCAGCAAGGCCTTGCATTAACGCAGATGCTCCTAGGCGATTTGCGCCATGATCAGAAAAATTACATTCACCAATAGCAAAGAGACCGGGGACGGTTGTCATTAAATTATAATCCACCCATAATCCACCCATGGTATAATGTACAGCAGGATAGATCCTCATTGGATTATTATATGGATCCTCTCCAGTTATCTTATTATACATCTCAAACAAATTTCCGTATTTAGTACGCACAACATCTTTTCCTTGCTTATCTATTGCATCAGCGAAATCTAGATAAACAGACTGTCCTGTGGACCCAGCTCCATAACCAGCATCACAGCGTTCTTTTGCAGCTCTCGACGCTATATCTCTAGGAACCAAATTTCCAAAAGCCGGATATCTTCTTTCTAGATAATAGTCACGTTCAGACTCAGGTATTTCATCCGGTGTTCTTGCGTCGCCTTTTTTCTTTGAGACCCAAATTCGCCCATCGTTCCTAAGAGATTCTGACATCAATGTTAATTTTGACTGATAGTCACCCGAAACAGGGATACATGTTGGGTGTATTTGGGCAAAACATGGATTGCTAAACATGGCACCTTTCTTATAAGCTTTCCACGCAGCAGTTGCATTGCTTCCCATTGCATTGGTTGATAAATAATAAACATTACCATAACCGCCAGTTGCTAGAACTACAGCATTACCAGCATGTTTCTCTAGCTCGCCGGTAATCAAATTTCTTGCAATAACACCTTTTGCATGTCCGTTTACTAAAACAATATCAACCATTTCATGCTTAGTAAACATTTGCACCTTTCCTTTTTCGATTTGCCGACTAAGGGCACTGTAAGCACCGAGTAATAGCTGTTGTCCTGTTTGACCTTTTGCATAAAAAGTTCTTGAGACTTGAACTCCACCAAAAGAACGATTGTCTAGTGTGCCGCCATATTCTCTAGCAAAAGGGACACCTTGAGCTACACACTGATCAATAATATTTCCACTAACTTCTGCTAATCTATAAACATTAGCTTCGCGAGAGCGATAGTCTCCTCCCTTTATTGTATCGTAGAATAGCCTGTATACACTGTCGCCATCATTTTGATAATTTTTTGCGGCATTTATTCCACCTTGCGCAGCAATTGAATGTGCTCTTCGCGGGCTATCTTGAAAACAAAAGGACTTAACATTATAGCCCATTTCAGCCATAGACGAAGCAGCAGAGGCGCCAGCTAAGCCAGTACCTATAATAATTACTGTTTGTTTTTGTTTATTTGCGGGGCTTACCAGAGGAATTTTTGATTTATAATTAGACCATTTTTCACTAAGAAGACCATCAGGTATTTTTGCATCTAGCATTTAGAGTCCTCCTTTTAAAATTCCAAACCAAAAGGCAATCATAAAAAAACCAGACGGAATCACCAACCAAAAAAGAAAAGCTATTTTATTTATAAGCCTACCCAAGATAGTACTGCTAAGGCCAAGAGTTATTAACGCAGATGAAAACCCATGCTTTATGTGAAAACCTAAAAAGATCATTGCCATTAAATATAATAATGTGATAAAAATATTACCAAAGCCCAATTGACTATCGGTAACAATTTTGTAATATGAGGAATGGTTTTCTGTAATTTGAAAGTTATACCAAAATGTTGATAGATGAGTCACAATAAAAATAAAAAGAATACTTCCAGAAAAAAACATGGTCCTTGATGAAAAAGTAGAGTGTTTTGATCCAGCAGTATTTTTTGGAGCGCTTCCAGACCTTTTGGATTTGAGGGTTAATAAAACTGTATTTATTATATGAGTAATTAGAATAATAACGAGTAGAACCTCAAGAAGCCTAACAAGCGGCTTTATTTTCTCAAGGCTAGAGACTAAAAAGTTAAAATTATCAGCACCAGTAAATATTATAAGATTATTTGCAAAATGAAATAAAAGAAAGAAGCAAAAAAGTAAGCCACTAATTGCAACCATTATCTTTTTGCCAAGTGTAGAACCTATAAAATTTTTACCGCTATTCATTGATTTGCTTTTATTAGTTAATAATTAACGATATAAATTAAAAAGTAAAAGATACTTGTTGAAATAAATAATAACATCTAAACCCTACCTGCAAGTTCCGCGCCAAGATGGCCACCATAGTAAAGAATAGCAATCCCTATTAATGCCGTAGCTGTATAAACTCGTTTTTTTAAGTTATCATAAAATATACTTTTATCTTTTGTTCTCCATAGAAACAAAGTTAAAAAGAGGATGCAAGAAAAAAGCTGAACCAAACCATGATTAAGCCAAAGAGGGTAAACCGAACCTAGGTGTCCAATAAAGGTATCATCAATGATACCAGTAGCGATTGCAGCTGCTGAGGCAACAAGCGCAAAGAGCATAGTCCACCATCCACCAGCATAAAAATCATTATTATTAAAAATTAAAAATAATAAATCAAATAATATTGCAGCAGAAAAAAGCGCAATTGGGAAATGAATTACTAATGGATGCAAGTCATACATCATATTTTTTTAACTTTATCCCTGCCCAAACACTGACTCCCCAAAGTACCCACAAAACAAAAGTTAAATAGATAAAATGTGATGAAGGGATGAAAATATATTCGATTATAGATATCCCGATAAGCGTAATAAAGAAAGAACTTTGTATAAAGTTTCTAGCCATCACTGTCCCTAGTCGAGTTACAATAGTAAAAGACATTATTAACATTCCAATCGTGGTTACCCACAAACCAAAAAAGCGATATAATAAAGTCAAATACCGAGGCAGGTTTTCATTAATTGGGTGCGCAAAAAGATCCTTGTACGACTCTTCTAAAAGGATGGTGTTTGCATACTCATCAAGCATCCAAGGTTCAGATGATAACATCCAGCCAAAACCCATAAAAAAAGATGTGATTCCTAATATAAAAAAGGGGATAACCGTAAGGTTGTGTAATAATTTTGGATTCATAGCTAAGTGTTTATCTTAGAATCTAAACCAGATTCAAATAGAAAGCTATCAAGAGGCAAACCAGATTTCATATAATTTTTTTGTACCTGAAGAGTCATCGGTCCATTCATTAAAATATCATTTAATAATGTTTCTAAAAGCGGACGTTCATTTTTTATACTGTAAAGAGTTGATCTACGGTCAAGACCTTCTAAAGAAAGCTTGGACAATAGAGAAAGCCAGTCGCCGATTTTTCTCCCACCAGGTCCCTTAGCTGAAAAAGACAACTCATTTGCAGTCTGGAATAATTTATTATAATCTAAATCAGTCCAGTCTGAAATCATTTCTATGAGAGTTTTTCGGTTATTCTTATCGGTTAATAAGCCGGCTATAAAAGCTGCTGGAGCAAGCTCAAAACCTCGAGGAGGACGATCGCTTGAACGGATTTCTAAAACTGTTTTAAAACGAACATTGGTGAATGATTGATGTAGAGCAGATAAGACATGAAGCTCATTTAGAGATTCATCAGACAATATCATTTCATCCATTGTCCCATTAAAAAAATTAGCATTTCCCAAGGAATCATATTTAAAAATTGCCCGAAGAGCATTAACCCAATCAGCGTAATCATCAACAATAGAATCGAGTGAATTAATATTGTGTTCAAAAAGAGAGCCACAACGGTGAGGGTCAGTATTAGACCAAATTTTCCAACGCATATTAGCATTCCCTACAGGTTCATTTTTAATAAACGGGGCGTTAGAGAATAAAATACTTAGTAACGGTTGAATTGCATCAGCAACATATGCCATTTCATTGGCCTCTTTTTCCGAAGTAAAATCAATATTTAATTGAACGCTAGTAGTATTGCGCATCATCCAAGGGCCATATTTTGCATGTTTTATAAATTCATTGTGCATTAGTTCATACTTTAATGAATCTATTAATTTGATTTCATCAGGAGAGAAAAATGGATCTAGAGACAAAAAAAGACGGTTTATATTATGTTCTTTGCAAATTTTTTCTTCTTTAATCATATGTTGGTCGTATTGCGATTGTATTTCCCATAAGTCAATACTCGGAAGGGATGCCCATTCTAATTGTCCTCCTGGCTCAAGTGAGTAAGAAAAGGCCTTACCGTTTAACTGTATTTTATCTAAGAGCTCTTTTGCTGAAAAAGAACTTCCTTTGTTTACAGGTAATCGTTTTTTATTATTTGTATAATAGAGGCCTTCAATTTCAACGCCTATTTTTCTTTCATGTTCAGGCACACAATTTGATAAAATTATATTTTTAATTTTTTTAGCTGAGGGCAACTTCAGTACCTTTTCATTTTGTCGAGCATTCTAGCAATAGAGCTCTCGGGATTTTTATCAATAACATCATTTTTGTTAATCCATGCGATTTCATGTGATTCATTACTTGCGATAAGACGGTCTTCTTCATGCTTAGTTTCTAGTAAATAACGAACATCAAAATGTAAATGAGAGGGAGTGTTTCTAAAAACAGGAATTTGATGAATATCCAGATCAAAAATTTTACTAGACATAATTTTAAAGCTTTCTAGTCCAGATTCTTCTTTTGCTTCTTTAACGGCGACCGCTAATAAGTCAGAGTTTCCTTCTGCATGCCCCCCCAGTTGAAGCCACATATTTAACTGAATATGATTTGTCATCAATATCCAATCTCGAGAAGTATCAACCACCCAAGCTGATCCCGTAAAATGTCCAGACCAGTTGTTTCTATCAAAGCAATTATTATGATTCTTAACAAAATCTAAAACCTTACCAACTTTTAAATATTCATCGGGGTATTCATTTAAATATTCATTTAAGTCGTTTATTAATTTTTGGCTTTTCATCATTTTTTATGATTTTAGTTTGATAAATTAAAGGTTAGTTGCTTGTTGAAACTGTAAATTCACCGATAATTTTTTGTCAATTCAATTGAAAGAAACTACATGAAATCCGTTTATTATTTTGGGAAAAACAATTC
>JAAZYT010000117.1 GCA_014239505.1 Fidelibacterota bacterium
TTACGGATTTCTAAAGCGAACTTTAAGTTATCTAAAGCTGAAAGAGAAGCATACATTCCTGGTGAATGACCTATATATAAAATATTTTTTCTACTCGAAGGTGAACCTTTTAATATATTATTGTTTTCAAAAATAATTTTTCCATTATCTGGAGTCATTATTTTAGCAATGATACGAAGGAGAGTGGTTTTACCTGCTCCATTATTACCCATAAATATAGCAGTTTCACCAGTTTTTATTTCAAGGCTTAGATTGCTAAGAACTTTTCGGCGGTTGAAAGATTTAGATAATCCAGAAATAGAAAGCATTAAATCTTATTAGCGTTTATCTTTGTAATTACTTCTGAAACTTCTACTTTTAATTCTTTTCTAGAAGTTTCTAAATCTTTTTGATTTATGTTCCCAATATCAAATTCCATTTCTAGTTCTTTTATTTGTCGATAGAGTAGGCGTTTTTTTCGCTTTAGCGATGAAAGGTCCATTTGATTTTCAAAATCATTAATTTTTTTTAAAAATAATGGCTGTATAACAAATATAATAGGTAGTACGAAGAATATAAAAACTAGGCTATAATCACGAATATAGTCCAAAATCAATCTTTCCTTGGCCAAAGGGCTATCATTGTACCTATAACAAGAATATAACCACCAATCCAAACCCATCGAACTAAAGGATTTACCATGATTTTAATAAAAACTACACCATTTTCATTATCCACAGCCGAAAAAATTGAATATATGTCCTTATTTAGGGTTGAATAAATATCAAGCTCACTATGTGGCTGTCTTCGATTGACATCAGGGTTTTTATGAAAATAAATGCGTTTTTCAGGGTATAGATTAGTAACATATTCACCTTTATTATCTGTAACTCTGATATCAGAAATCCAGGCATAATGATTGGGCCTTTCTGTTTCTGATAATTTAAGTAAGGTAAATTCGTATCCAGCTACATGATCACTTTGACCTTTCGTTAAACTAAATTCTTTTTCTTTATCAAATGCATGGCCTGTAAAGCCTACAAACATGAAAACTATGCCAACATGAACAATATATCCACCATATCTAGATCTATTTTTGCTAACCATTGCAAATAATGCTTTAAAAATTGATTCATTAAACTTTTTAGTTCTTGCTGAAATTCCTCTTTTGAATTCTGTTGAAATAGTTGCTAAAACAAAAACAGATAAACTAAATGAAATGACCACCGACCCTCTAAAACCAATAAACAAAAATATGATTGCTGCAATCAAACCAGAAAGAATAGGAAATGTGAAGTTTTTTATTAGGCTTTGTTTACTTGTATTGCGCCAAGCGAGTAAAGGGCCTACGCCTGTTAAGGCTAAAAGAATTAAGCCAATTGGAACGTTAATTTGATTAAAAAAAGGCGGTCCAACAGTTATTTTTGTTCCTCTTACAGTTTCCGAAATTACTGGAAATAGTGTTCCCCAGAATACAGCAAAACACATCACAACAAAAACTAAATTATTAAATAAAAATCCACTTTCTCTTGAAGTAAAAGATTCCATTCTTTTTTCTGATCTTAGCTCTGATTTTCTTAAATACATTAATGAAAAAGAAATAATTAGAATTAAAAACACAAAAATTAAGAAAATAGGCCCTAATGATGATGCTGTAAATGAATGAACTGAACTCATAACTCCAGAACGTGTCAAAAATGTACCAAATATACATAGTGTAAATGTCAAAATTATGAGTGCCATATTCCAAATTCGTAACATATCTTTTTTTTCTTGAATTATAATGGAGTGTAGAAAAGCTGTAGCTGTTAACCATGGCATAAAGCTTGCATTTTCAACAGGATCCCAAGCCCAATAACCTCCCCAACCCAATTCTTGATATGCCCACCATCCACCTAGAATTATTCCAGAGCTCAAAAACAACCATGCGACTAATGTCCAACGTCTAATACTTTGAATCCATAAAGTACTGGTATCTCGATTCATTAGTGCAGAAATAGCAAAAGCAAATGGCACAGAAAAACCTACGTAACCTAGATAAAGTGTTGGTGGATGAATTGCCATAGTAACATTTTGGAGCAATGGATTTAGTCCATTGCCATTGGCAACAACAAAGTCTGCATCAGTTGGCATAAAAGGATTAGTTACAAAGTTAGTTAGAATCAAAAAGAATAATTGAATGATCGATAAAGATATTATCACCCAAGGCATTAGTCCATGATGTTTAGATTGATTTTGCAAAACAGTAATAGTTGCAAAAATTGATAAAATAAAAAGCCAAAAAAGTAACGATCCTGATTGACCAGCCCAAAGAGCAGATATTTTATAAATAAACGGAGTCTCTATACTAGTATATCTAGCTACATAATCAATATCAAAGTTGCTTATAATTAACTGATACCATAGAATAAAAGTTGATAAAAATACAAAAAAAGATATTCCTAGAGATAGTCTTTGCCCTGTTAAGAATAACCGTTTGTCTTCATTAAGAGTAAAAATGAATAAGCATATAATTGAAAGAATACTAAAACCAAAAGCAAGGTTTAAAGCAACTGCACCAGCTATTGGAGTCATGTTTCTATTTCAGTTAATTTATAGCTAGACTCATCCCTAAGATCTCCCTCATATCGAGAAGCACATTTAGTTTGTAATTCATCTGCATAGAAAGTTCCATCTAGATATTGACCAGTAATAATTACCTCTGCTCCATCTTTAAAAAGATCTGGTCTTGAACGATCATATTTAACTTTTAATTCTGCAGCGCCCTCTTTTAGAACAAAAGAACAATCTAAATAATTAGTTTCTGAAATAATTATTGAACCATCTTTTACAAGACCACCCAACTTTGTTCTTTTTTTCATTTTATCATTCAATAACTTTTCTACCGAGATGAAAGAAGCCATAGCTTTTTCATCTTTTGGATTAGATGATACCCAACCAATCCAAAAAATAACAACAGTAATTACACCTGCTATCATAATTGTAAATTTTTTATTACTATTCATTTTACCCCTTTTAAAAAACAGCAGTTTCTTGCCATTCACCAAATTCTGTTTTCATAGTTGCTACGATTTCACCCATAGTCACATATGACTTTGCAGCTTCAATAATTGGAACCATAATATTCAAATTATTTTCACAAGCTTTTTTTATTTTTGACAAAGCAGCTTTTACAATTCTCTCATCTCTTTCAAATTTTATTTTTTCTAGAGAAAAAATTTGTTCTTTTTCTACATTATCTCCAATTTCAAGTATTGGTATTTGAATTTCTTCATCCTCATTTTTAAAATCATTAACTCCAACATGAATTAGATTTTTGTCATCAATCTTCTTTTGATAATCTGAAGCTGAAATAGCAATTTCTCTTTGAAAATAACCATTCTCTATTGCTGGAATGACACCACCAAAACTTTTAATCTCTTGAAAATATTTTTCAGCTTCTTGTTCAATCTCATCAGTTAATGACTCTATAAACCATGAGCCACCCAATGGATCTACTACATTTGCAACTCCTGTCTCAAATGCAAGCAATTGTTGGGTGCGCAATGCAATCTCTGCTGCTTTTTCTGATGGTAAGGCTAAAGTTTCATCCATTGAATTTGTATGAAGTGATTGCGTTCCTCCTAACACAGCTGCCATTGCTTGAAAGCCTGTTCTTGCAATATTATTTTCAGGTTGTTGTGCAGTTAGCGAACATCCTGCAGTTTGTGTATGAAATCTTAACTTACAAGATCGTTCATTTTTTGCTTTATACTTATTTTTAAGCCTTTTTGCCCATATACGACGAGCTGCTCGAAACTTTGCTATTTCCTCAAAAAAGTCAAGGTGTGAATTAAAAAAGAAAGATAAACGCGGAGCAAAATCATCAATATTAAGACCTGCAGAAATAGCATAATCTATATATGTAAAACCATTCGCAAGAGTAAATGCTAATTCTTGAGCTGCGGTAGAGCCTGCTTCTCTAATATGATAACCAGAAATTGAAATTGTATTATAGTTTGGCATATTTTCAGTACAATATGTCATCATATCAGTTATTATTCTCATTGATTGTTCTGGTGGAAATATCCATTCTTTTTGAGCAATAAATTCTTTTAAAATATCATTTTGTAGGGTTCCACGTAATTTTGATAAAGGAACTTTTTGATTTTCAGCAGCAGCTATATAAAAAGCAAGTAGTATGATTGCTGGACCATTTATTGTCATAGATACAGAAATTTCACCTAAGTTTATCCCACTAAATAAAGATTCCATATCTTTAATTGACGCAACAGAAACCCCACATTTACCTACTTCACCTTTCGACCAAGCATGGTCAGGATCATAACCCATAAGTGTTGGCATATCAAAAGCTACTGAAAGGCCAGTTTGACCTTTGCTTAAAAGTGAATGGTATCTTGCATTCGTTTCTTTAGGAGTACCAAAACCAGAGAATTGACGTTTAGTCCATAATTTTCCTCGATACATATTCGCGTGGACTCCACGTGTATAGGGATATTGTCCCGGGAATCCTAGCTTATCGAGATAATTATCAGTAGGATTTTCTGGATAGTAGAGTGAATCTAAAGTTTTACCACTTAACGTATCAAAATTATAATCACGATTAGTAGAGTCGTTAGCAGATTTAACCCACTTTTGTTTTGCTTTATTAAATAATTCTAATTGTTTTGACATAGTTTAACTGATATATAAAATTTACGTAGTTCTACGAATTTCTAATACTTTATTAATACCTTCATAAACCATCCAAAGAATAAGAAAAATTAAAAGAATTGTTAAAACAAAAAGTATAGTATTTTCACCAAAAAATTTAAATGCATTAATAATTAATGCAGTGAATGTTATTGCTAAAATGAAAAGCATTGGTATTAATAGAGGTAAAATTGGTTTTTTCTTTTGCCAATAATATAACGTAAGAACCATTAATGTTAAAGCTCCAAGCATTTGATTGCTTGCTCCAAATATTGGCCACAAAATCCATCCCGCTTGTCTTATAGCCCCACTACCTGGATCTGAAAAATTCCAGAAGGCTAGAAGAATTGCTGGAATAATTGCAATTGCTGTTGCGAAAAAACGATTAGATAAAAATTTAATTTTAGTAACTAATCCAAATTCATTTAAAATAAACCTCTGAATTCTTGTAGCAGTATCAAGTGTAGTTGCTGCAAAAGAAATTACTAATACCGCCATAATTGTATTAGCCATATTCATTGAAATTCCTAAAGATTCTAATAGAGCACCTCCCCCAAGAACGAAAGCTGTGGCCTTATTACTACTTGCATGTTCCCAAGAATCATAATAAACAGCCCAATTTAAATCAGAAACTACACCAACAGATGGAAGATTAGCCTCAGCTACTAATGATATACCTGCTACAGCAGCAATAGTAGAAGCTAAAGCCAAAGTACCTTCTCCAATCATTCCTCCATATCCAACTATTCTAGCATCAGATAACTTTTCTAATTGTTTTGATGAAGTACCAGAAGAAACTAAGCCATGAAATCCACTAATAGCACCACAAGCAATTGTTACAAATAATAATGGAAATAGACTTGGAGTGTCTGATTCTGAAAATGATCTAATGGCAGGTGCATCAACAATTGGTTGTGCGACAAAAATTCCTAAAAATAATAAAGTTAATCCAACAAATAATTGGTGACTATTAATATAGTCTCTAGGTTGGAGAAGAGTCCAAACCGGTAACAAGCTTGCAATAGCCGAATAAATAAATAAAATTAGAATCCACAAATTTTTTGCATCTTGATTATTCATAGAGCTTGTAAAATCGATAGGATATAATGTGCCAACCCAAATAAAAAAATAAAGGACAAGCAGAGCAACCAGTGAAGGTATTAGACTTGTTAACTTTTTTTTATAGAGTAAATAACCCATAATTAATGCAATAATTATTTCTATATTTATTGGTATTACAGATGAAGGAATTCCAACAAAAAGATCAGCTATTGCCATAGCAAAAACGGCTAAAACCAACCAAACTAGAAAAATAATAAAAACAAGAAACATAAGTCTTGCACGCTTACTTATAGTAGTTGAAGCTATATCTGCAATACTTCGACCTTTTTCTTTCACACTCGTAACCAAAGCACCAAAATCATGAACTGCCCCCATAAAAACTGTACCAACTAGAATCCAAATTAATGCTGGCAACCAACCCCAAAAAGCAGCTACACATGGGCCAATTATTGGTGCTGCTCCAGCTATTGATGTAAAATGATGACCAAATAAAATATGTTTTTTAGTCGGGACATAATCAATACCATCTTCAAAAGTTTTTGATGGCATAGGTATATTTGTATCATCAATATCAAATATACGACTGCCAATAAATTTTGAATAAAATCTAAAACCTAAATAAAAGAAAGAAAGACCAATTATTACAAGTATGATAGCATTCATAAATTAATTTTCTATGTCTACTAGTTTTTCTTTTTTACTAACTGCATCTATTATTCCCTCTTTATTTATAGAACATTGATTTAAAAGTTCAATTCTTGAACCATGTTCTACAAACTTATCTGGTAAGGAAATTAGATTTATTTGATTCTTATATCCATTGCTAGATAACCACGCTGACACACTTTCACCAAAACCGCCGGTTCTAACACCTTCTTCAATAGTTATTACTTGTTTAAAACGTCCAATAATTGATTTTAAATAAGCAGTGTCCATGGGCTTAATAAAACGACAATTTACAACTTCACAAGCTATACCATTTTGGACTAAAGTTTCAGCAGCCTCTAATGCCTCATAAACTTGTGGCCCGACAGCTAATATAACAATATCAGTACCTTGACGGATAACTTCCCAGCTTCCAATTGGCAACAATTCTGCTTGTCCATGTACATCAAACTTTTCAGACGATGCTTTAGGGTATCTTATTGCAAAAGGGCCATTGTTATAATCTAAAGCCGTATAAAGTAAATGCCTTAATTCGTTTCCATTCATTGGTGCTGCCACAATCATATCTTGGATGCATTTTAAATAAGCAATATCTAAAGCACCATGATGAGTTGGACCATCTTCACCAGCAATCCCAGCCCTGTCTAAACAAAAAACTACAGGTAGATGCTGTAAGGTTACGTCATGAACAATATGATCAAAAGCTCTTTGAAGAAATGTTGAATAAATTGCCACTATTGGACGAACTCCTTCGGTCGCTAAACCTGCAGAAAAAGTAACAGCATGACCTTCAGCTATACCAACATCATAATATCTTTTTGAAAAATCTTTTGCATAATTCACAAGTCCAGTTCCTTCACGCATCGCTGCAGTAATACAAACTGTATCTTTCCTATTTTTAGCAATTTCACAGACTAACGAACCAAAAACTTCTTGAAAAATTGGAGCTTTAGGTACATTTAATTTCATTGATAATCCATCATCATTCTTCTTTGGTTTGACAGCATGGAATTTAACTGCATCATTATGATACTCTCCATTTTCTGTTTTAATTGAAACCATGCCTTTTCCTTTTTTGGTCTTTATATGAAGAAGAACAGGTGTTTTTAAATCCTTAATTTTTTCTAAAGTAGAAATAAGATCATTTAAATTATGTCCATCAATTGGCCCAATATAACGGAAACCTAATTCTTCAAAAAGCATTCCAGGAACTATTAGAGATTTTAAACTGTCTTCGATTCGATGAAGGAAAGTTCGCGCTTTAGACTTTCCAAATGGAATTTTACCTGAAATATCCCAAATTTTGTCTCTGATTTTATTGTATAATGGATTTGTAACAATTTTAGTTAAATAAGTGTTTAAAGCTCCAACATTTGGACTAATTGACATTTCATTATCGTTTAAAATAACTAACATTGGAGTTCTTAAATGTCCAGCATTGTTTAAAGCTTCAAAAGCTAAACCTCCTGTCATTGAACCGTCACCAATAATTGAAACAACACGGTAACTTTTACCCGTTCTTTTTCTTGCTTCAGCTATTCCAGTAGCAGCTGAAATTGATGTTGAAGCATGACCAGCACCAAAAGTATCATACTCGCTTTCGGATCTTTTTAAAAAACCACTTAGTCCACCTAATTTTCGTATACTTGAAAATGTATCGAAGCGACCTGTTAATAGTTTATGAGCATAACCTTGATGTCCAACATCCCAAATAATCTTATCATCAGGTGTATCGAAAACTTTATGAATAGCAACTGTAAGCTCAACTACACCGAGAGTAGGAGCTAAATGCCCGCCAACTTCACTAACTACTTTAATAGTATGATTCCTAATTTCATTAGCAAGTTGTATAAGCTCATCCATGGAAAAATCTTTTATATCTGCTGGAGATTTTATATTTGGTAGAAGATCAAGCTGCATTATTAATCTCAAATTGTTTTCTAAAAATATAATTATGGAAAAAAGTTGTTTTTACCAACTCAGGATGAAAAGTTAATCCTAAATGATGACCTTGTTTAACCACTACAGGCTCATTATTATAATAACTTAATATTTTTACATTAGAACCAACTTTATTTATTTTTGGAGCTCTAATAAAAGCAGCTGAAACGTTATGGATGTTATCATTTAGTGAAACCTTTATTTGATCTGTAAATGAATCGACTTGTCTGCCATATGCATTTCTATCAACAGAGATATCTAATAAACCTAAAGGTATTACACGGTCGTCTGAAATATTTTTTGACATCAAAATTAATCCAGCACATGTACCAAGGATTGGTTTTTTTTTAGCAAAAATCTTTATTGCTTCATGAAAGCTTACGCGAGTCATTAAATCAGAAATAGTAGTTGATTCACCACCAGGAATCACCAATCCATCAATTAAAGATAAATCATTAGGATAACGAACTTCTAATACTTCCAAATTAAGCATTTCTAAAATTTGTACATGCTTAGAGTAATCTCCTTGAAGTGCTAATACGCCTACCATTCTAAAATAAAAACCTCACCAACCTCTTTCTTGCAAACGTTCTCCTTCAGGAATTTCTGACATATCTAAACCTTTCATGGCTGATTTTAAACCAGTAGATATTTCTACTAATTTTGAAGCATCTTTATAATATGCAACAGAATCAACTATAGCTTTTGCCCTTGGAGGTGGATCTTCACTAGCAAAAATTCCAGAACCTACAAAAACAGTTTCCGCACCTAATTGCATCATTAAAGAAGCATCAGCTGGAGTTGCTATACCCCCTGCCGCAAAATTTGGTACAGGTAGCTTACCTGATTTTGCAACTTGTTGAATTAAATCAAAAGGGGCACCCATATCTTTTGATGCAGCCATAAGCTCATCTTGGTTCATAGTTGTTAATCTTTTGATGTCACTTTGAACTTGACGCATATGTCGTACTGCTTCAACAATATTTCCACTACCAGCTTCTCCTTTAGTTCGTATCATTGCAGCGCCCTCCCCTATTCTCCTTAAAGCTTCCCCTAAATTTCTACATCCACATACAAATGGAACTTTAAAATCATTTTTCCAAATATGATTATGTTCATCTGCAGGAGTTAAAACTTCACTTTCATCAATAAAATCAACTTCTAATGCTTCTAGTATTTGAGCTTCAGCAAAATGCCCTATTCTTACTTTTGCCATCACTGGTATCGATACTGAATTTTGAATATCTTTAATCATTTGTGGATCGCTTGCACGCGAAATTCCACCATATCTTCTAATTTCAGAAGGAATACGTTCTAAAGCCATAACTGCAACAGCACCTGCATCTTCAGCAATTTTAGCTTGTTCAGCATTCATTACATCCATAATAACTCCACCCTTTAACATCTCTGCTAAACCTACTTTTATTTCAAAGGAACCTTTTTTAGCCATAAATAATCTCCTTTTGGATATCTCCAATTTTTTTAATTTTATCTAAAACTTCATTGATTATTTTATCTGGAGTACTTGCACCAGCAGAGACTCCAACAATTTCAACTTTATCAAACCAATCGGCTTTGATCTCATCTGCATTAGTAACTTGATAAGAGTTGTTATTTCGTTCTTTAGCTAAGGCGGTTAACCTTTTTGAGTTTGCACTAGTAAAAGAACCTATTATAACCATTAAATCACATTTTATTGCTAACTCTTTAATTTGACTTTGATTGCGTTTGGTTGGGAAACAAATTGTATTTACAAATCGAAGATCAAAAACTTTTGTCATCATAATATTAATGATTTCTTGAACATTTTCAATAGTCTGTGTCGATTGACATACAATACCTGCTCTTTTATATTTCCTTTGGATTAAGGCTTCATCTGGCGAAGAAATAATAATTGGATCTTTAACTTGACTAGCAATTCCTTTTACTTCATCATGGCCATGATCACCGACAATAATTATTTTCCTCCCTTCTTCCTCTAATTTCTTTACTTCTTCATGAATTTCTAGAACTAAAGGACAGGTGGCATCGATAATATTCATATTACTATTTTTTGCATTATTCCATGTTTCAACTGACGTACCATGCGCACGAAAGAGAACAGGTTTATCTTTAGGAATACTATCTAAAGAGTTCACTACTTTAGCACCTGCTTTATCTAAATCTTTTACAACATTTTCATTATGAACTATATGTCCTAACATAAAGACATCACCATCTTTATCTGCAGTTTCATAAGCTAAGTTTACAGCATCTCTAACACCAAAACAGTAACCTGCATCTTTTGCTAATAATATTTTCATGAGAAACTTGAATCTTGCTTAGTTAATTGACTATGGGTTTCAGCTAAAACTTTATTTGCAACATCAACTAAATTACCAGTTTGAACTGCACCCGCCGCAAATTTATGACCTCCACCACCTAAAGACTTCGCAATGGTATTAATAATATATTTACCTTTTGAACGAAAATTGATTCGGCACGTTCCATTTGCATTCTCAAATATCATCAATGCAACTTCAACTCCACGTATTGTTCTAATAAAATCTGAGAAGCCATCAATATCTTTTTTATTCGCATTCGCATTATTCATCATTTCTTGACTTATAGTAAATGAAGCAAGTTCACGATTATTACTATAATCTAAATTATTAATTATATCAGCAAGTAATTTTACTTGTCCAGGAGTTCTACTCTCATAAACTCTTTGATAAATTTTGGCAGTATTAACTCCAAGCTCTAAACATTCAATAGCAATTTGATGGCATTTTTGATTTGTGTTGCTGTAACAAAATGAGCCAGTATCAGTCATTACTGCAGTATATATTCCATTTGCCATAGCTAAGTTTAAATCAACATTTGCTGCTTTTAGAAAGTCATATACCATTTCTCCAGTAGCTGCTGCAGTTATTTGAATATAATTATTTGTAAATCTTTTATCCTTTAAATCAGGATGGTGATCAAAATTAATTGCTTTAATAGAGTTTGATGTTATTTGTTCACCAACTTGCCTTAATCTATTAAAATCACCAACATCAAAGATAATTGCTAAATCAGCTTTAGAGATCCAGGTATCATGTATCTCAGGCCTGTATGTTTCAATTATATTATCCGGGTTGAGAAAATTATATTCCATCGGTAAATCAGAAACATGAATCAATCGACAATCTTTCCCAATCTGCGTAAGATAATGCCATACAGCAGTTGCACTTCCTAGGCCATCACCATCAGGATTCTCGTGTGTAGACAGCATAATTTTTGCTGAACTATTAATGGTATTATGTAATGATTTCCAGTCTAGCATAACAATATAAGACCTAGAATTTAAGTATATTTTATATAGAGTCTATCTAACTATCGGAGTAATAATTATTTTTTATCTTTCCCATAACATTTCATCTAAGCCTTCATTTTGATTTAATAATCTAATTAAAACAAAAATAAAATCACTTAATCTGTTTAAATATTTTAACCAATTTTTATTATTAGCCTTTTTACTTAATAACGGAATACACGATCTTTCAGCTCTACGACAAACTGCTCTTACAATATGAAGTCTTGAACAAAGTTCATTCCCACCTGGCAAAATAAATTCTTCTAAAGGTGGTAACTCCTTATTCATTTTAGTTATATAACTTTCTAAATACGTAATTCTATCATCTTTCAGAAGTGAAATTTCTTCTTTTGGCATTGAAGCTTCACCTCCAATATTAAATAAGTCTTGTTGAATAGATTGAAGTTGTTTTTTTATTACTTTGGAATCACATATTGATACAGCAAGACCTAAATAGGAGTTTAACTCATCAATATCTCCTAAAAAGTTTATATTAGGATGATTTTTTAAGACTCTTGAGCCATCCCCTAGGCTTGTTTTTCCATTATCTCCCGTTTTCGTTGTTACTTTAGAAATTCTCATAATTTAAAAAAATATAAAGCTTACTAAGACAAAAAGAGGAAATAAGATAGCTAAAGAATATAGAAAATAACCAAAAAAGGATGGCATTTTTATTCCGGAAGACTCTGCAATAGATTTAACCATAAAGTTTGGTGCATTTCCTATGTAGGTATTTGCACCCATAAAAACTGCTCCGGCTGATATTGCTAATAATGTTTTTGAGAGCTCACCCATTAGAATTTGAGGATCTCCTCCAGCTGTATTAAAAAACACCAAATAGGTTGGAGCATTATCAAGAAAGCTTGATAAAATTCCAGTTAACCAGAAATACATATGATTTACAGGTCCAGAATCACTAGAAACAGCATTAATAATTATTGCAAGGACTCCAGAGGTTCCAGCTTTAAGAATGGCAATTGCAGGAATAATTGTAATAAAAATCCCAGCAAATAACTTCGCCACTTCTACAATTGGAAACCAAGTGAATTCATTAGCTTGCCTGATTTCTTTTGATGTGAATTTCCAGCTTGCATAAGCAAGAGCTAATAATAATAAATCCCTAGTGATATTTTGAAGTTCAAGATGCACATGATAAATAGTAAATTCAATGTGTGGTCTCCAAAAACCGCTTAGCAATACAGAAAAAACCACTCCAAGAATAAGTAATAAATTAAATGATCCTTTTAGTCCAATTTTCTCTTTATCTATTGGAATAGGAATTTTTTCTTCTTTTTTATATTGAATGTTATCATAGATATAAAAAATTATGAGTAACGACGCTACCAAAAATAGCATAGGGAGGAACATTGCTTTAGTTGTCCAAAAGAAATCGACACCTTTCAAAAAACCTAAAAATAAAGGTGGATCTCCTAATGGCGTTAATGAACCTCCAATATTTGCAACAAGGAAGATGAAAAAGACCACAACATGAACCTTATGTTTTCTGTCTTTATTTGCTCGTAATAGTGGTCTTATAAGTAGCATCGCAGCCCCTGTAGTTCCCATCCAACTTGCTAAGACGGTTCCAACAAAAATAATTCCGGTGTTCATAATCGGTGTACCCACCAAAGAACCAGTTAATTGAACTCCTCCAGAAATAGTAAATAGTGCCAACAATAAAATAATGAAAGGTATATATTCTAAAAAACCAACGTGGAGAATTTCATAAAAAGTAATTGAAAATCCTGCACTAATTAAGAACGGCGCAACAAAAAGAACAGCCCAAAATGCAGAAATCTTACCAAAGTTATGGTGCCAAAAATGAGGTGCAATAAGGGGGAATATAGCAATTGATAGCAGGATACCAACAAAAGGGATTACCCAAAAAATAGATAATTCTGAGCCATCTAAATGAGGAGCATTACCTTCAGAAGCAAATAGAAAGGTACTTAAAGTAAAAAAGGATAAAAGTATTTTTTTCATAGTTTTAATTAAAAATTGAATATTTCGATTATTTAACGAACCTTAAAATAATCCAACTAATATTAATCTTCCTAATTTTTGATAGAAGTTTTAAATAGATATTTTATTGTAATTTTATGGATGGAATTCTTCCTTTCAATTATTGTTATTGGTCTAGCTTTGCTAGGAATGTCTATTGGCATAATTTTCAATAGAAAACCACTCCAAGGGTCATGTGGTGGGGTTGCAAGTGACTGTATATGTTTAAGCGGTGGTACCTGTGATGATCCTTCGCAAAAACCTAACACAACTAATCCCATATAACTGGCATTCCAGGACTATATTCCACTTTAAAGTTGTTATTGTATCCAACATCAATTATCCAAAGAGCTTCATACCCATCTAATGAGTTAATTAATTGCAACCCTTCATCATATGATAATACATTTAAAGCTGTTGCTAAAACATCCGCATCTAAACAATTAGGTGCAACTACAGTTACAGAAGAAATGTCAGAAAATATTGATTTGCCATTTCTTGGATCTATAATATGAGAATATTTATTACCGTCAAATTCATAATAATTACGATAATTTCCTGAAGTAGCCATAGCCTGATCTTTTAATCTTGCTACTTCACCAATAATATTTTCACCTGGATTATTTCCTCGTATCGGCTTATCAATACCAATTTCCCATTTCTTACCTTTATTATTTAAACCTAATACTCTGATTTCACCACCAACTTCAACCATAAATCTTGAATACCCATTAAATTTAAGGTAATCAAAAATTTGATCAACACCCCAACCTTTTGCAATAGCATTTACATCTATCATTTGACCCGTTATTGATTTTTTAAGGGTATTATCAGATAATTTTATTTTATCATAACCAATCTTTTCCATCTCCATTATAATATCTAAATCAGTTGGAGGCTCCCAAATATCATTATATTCTCTATCTTTTTTACCTTCTCTCCAATTAATGACCGCTGGAAAAATGGTGATATCAAATGATCCTAAAGTAACTTCACTCCAATAGATTGATCTTTTTATTACTTCACTAAATCCATGAGAAATATTTATTGCTCCATTTTTGGGTAAATTATTAAAAAGAGAAATCTCACTATTAATTTTATATGTAGACATTTGGTTATCTATGTCAACTATAATTGAGTCAATTCCGAGTTTAATTTCAGAAATGTTATGTGAAATATTTTTATCAGAAATTATTTTTATAGAATAAGTGGTACCCCAAGCGTTCCCTGATAAGTTTACTAATGGTAATGATCTATTACATCCAAATAATAAAATAAAATAAAAGCCCAACAAAAGTCGGGCTTTAAAAAATAGTTTTAATTTAATATGACTATCCAAAACTATCGTAAGCAATCATTTCTCTTTCAACACCTAGATCATAAAGCATTTTATCACATGCATCTATCATCATTGGTGGTCCACACATATAATATTCAAGTTCAGTTGGATCTTCATGATCTTTAAGATATTCTTCCAAAGCAACGTTATGGATAAATCCAGTAGGGCCTTCCCACTTATCTTCAGGCATAGGTTCAGATAAACCAACGATATATTTGAAATTCGAGTGTTCTTTCTCAAGCTTCAAAAAATCATCATGGTAAAACATTTCTCTTGCTGATCTAGCTCCATAAAAGAACGTTATCTTGCGATCAGTTTTTTTAGTATCAAGAAGATCAAAGAGATGACTTCTCATTGGAGCCATACCTGCACCACCACCCAAATAAATCATCTCTCGATCAGAATCTTTAGCAAAAAATTCACCAAATGGTCCAGATATAGTGACTTTATCACCTTTTTTTAGATTGAAAATATATGAAGATGCTATTCCAGGTGGAACTTGATCCCATAGCGCAGGTGGTGGCGTAGCAATCCTTACATTTAACATAATTATATTACCCTCAGCAGGGTGATTAGCCATTGAATACGCTCTAAAACAATCCTCTTCATTATTAGCGACTACATCCCAAATCTTAAACTTATCCCAATCCTCATGATATTCTTTTTCTACATTAAAATTTTTGAAACCTAATTGATGATATTCAGGAATATCAATTTGAATATATCCTCCTGCGGTAAAATTTAAATTTTCACCTTTAGGAAGCTCTAAAACCAATTCTTTTATAAAGGTCGCAACATTATTGTTTGACCTAACAATGCAATCCCATTTTTGAATATTAAATATCTCATCAGGCACATGCACTTTCATATCTTCTTTAATTTTTACCTGACAAGCTAAGCGCCAATTTTCTTTAGCCTCAGTTCGACTAATATGACCTTTTTCTGTAGATAATATTTCACCACCACCTTCATTGACCTGACATTTACACATTGCACATGTTCCACCACCTCCACATGCTGAAGGTAAAAAGATATTTTCTGTTGCTAGTGCAGATAAAAGTGTAGAACCAGGCCTAACTTGAAGCGACTTATCATCATCTCCATTTATATTAATCGAAACATTCTCCTGAGGGAGAAGTTTAGACTCCGCAAAATTTAACATTAAAACAAGGATCAAAATCACACCACTAAAAATAGCTACGCTCAATAACGTTGAAGCGGTTATCATAATTGAATTCCCCCAAATGACATAAATGCAATAGATATCAAACCAGTTAAAAGCATTGTTATGCCAACACCCCTAAGGTTAGTCGGCACATTAGAATAGCGCAATCTATAACGGATAGATGCCATTGACGCAATAGCCAAAAACCAACCTAAGCCAGAACCAAAACCAAAAACTGTTGATTCCATCAAAGTGTAGTTTCGTTCAACTAAAAATAAAGATCCTCCTAAAATTGAACAATTAACAGCAATTAAAGGTAAAAATATTCCTAAACTTTGATATAGTGAAGGTGAAAATTTATCAATAACCATTTCAACTAATTGTACCATCGCAGCTATAACCGCTATGAATACTATTGGTTTGAGAAAACTTAAATTAACATCTGGGAAACCTAACCAAACTAATGCTCCATCACCTAAAAGGTAGCTGTAAATAAACCAATTAACAGGTGCAGTAATCGTCAAAACAAATATTACAGCAAATCCAAGGCCAATTGATGCATCTACTTTCTTAGAAACCGCCAAAAATGAACACATCCCAAGAAAATAAGCTAATAGGATATTTTCAACAAAAACTGCTTTAGTTATTAAACTTAAATAATGTTCCATCTTCTATTCTTGCTCAACTTTCCCAATAATTCTTTGCGCCCAAACAATTAATCCAAGGATTATAAAAGCACCTGGGCTTAATACCATCAACCCCATATTTTCATATCCGGCAGCATACATAGATTCTGGAATCACCTTAAAACCATAGATAGTTCCACTACCTAAAAGCTCTCTAAAAAAGCCAACAGTAATCAAAATCATACCGTATCCTAATCCATTTCCAAGTCCATCTAAAAATGATTTCCAAGGGCCATTTTGCATTGCAAAGGCCTCTGCACGACCCATAATTATACAATTAGTTATAATTAAGGAAACAAATACGGTTAACTGTTTACTGATATCATACATATAGGCTTGTAAA
>JAAZYT010000088.1 GCA_014239505.1 Fidelibacterota bacterium
GAGGCGAGGTGTTAAGAGGCCGCCAGAGGTTCTCATTTTATTAATTCTTAAATTATTTTTTTTATCAAATTCATACCAATCATGGGTCATAGAAAAATCTAGATTTAGTTTTCTATTTATATTTGCTCGAACAGAGGAATTGAGGTTACTCCATTGAAAATCATCAGCTACAAAATTTCGACTAGTAGACATTCTCCATGAGAATAGATCTTGCTTAACTTCTTTCTCTCCATTGATTATTTTAGCCTGGAATACATTATTAACTGATATATTCATTGACTGACTTTCCCCTCTTGGTGTTCCCCCAGCTAATGTTCCGGAAAAACGATCAAAGTAGATTGATTCTCCATTATCTTGCTTTATTTCCTCATAATAACCAGGATTTACACCAAATACGTCTTTCGAAAAATCAGGCCGAAAAGAATATCCTAAACTAGGTGAGATCACATGTCGAACAGCTTGAATCTTTCCAATTTTAAGTGGCAACAACCCATAGATTTGAGTGTTCATATTTACATTGAACGCTCCTGTTGTCCTTGTTTCAAAGCCATCAATTTCATTTTTATTTATTTTTCCTAAAGTATCTATGCTACCCGAGAACGTACGATTAACCCAATCTGATTTTAATGATAGACTGGGTGAAATATTAAAATATTTAAAGATTTTTGATGACATATTTAATCCAGTTGAGTGAGCAATTATATAATCAGAAAATGTATCAGATAGTGGGTCGTCATTTTTATCTGTTATCCATCTATAGCCATTTGTAGAGTCATCAATTGAGTATACTTCTGATTCGTAATAATTTTTTAGGTTATTTGTAAACCGCGATGAATAGTTATAATTGATATTATTATACCAACTTTTCTTTTTTGCTTTTGTTGGGAAAAGAGCTCTTTGGCTATGAGAAAAAGCCATTTGTGGTAAGGTGTTATTTGTTATGTTTATTTGCTGCCCAGCCCTTGTAGGTTGGTTATAAAAGACAGAGTTTTGATTAATTTTTTGCTCGGCCATTAGATCTCTACGAGAAGATAAATTTATACTTAAGCTGTTTCTTGATTTAGGCCACCTTTTTGAATATGTAGCATTTGAAACAGCTTGCTGATTTAAACGTTTTTGCTGTTCTATTCCAGTTCGTCTATTGTAATCACCGCTAGAATAATAGCTTGCATTTACTGCCGCAGATTGATTATTTCTTAATTGTTGTCGATGATTCCACCGAACTACATAATCACTTTGCCTGTTTGAACCTAAATTATAAATATCTCTATCTTCATCAGGCACAGAACTTGAGAAGCGTTGCTTAGTTTCAAGGTCAAAACTTCCATTATACTTATAACGTTTATTATATTGATTTTGAGATCTAAGAGTAATTCCATCTCTATCATAAAGGCTCATAGTAAATTTTGAATCGTAATAATCACTCGCAGCCCAATAAAACCCAAGCCCATTTATATATCCACCCCAACGAGAATCAGTTCCATATGTGGGCATTATCCAACCTGAATGTCGCCGACCTTTCTGATGAGGAAAAACACCAAAGGGGAGTCCAAATATGGGGATATCAGCTATATAAAGGATGATGGGTCGTGCAACTACTTTATCTTCATTAATCATTTTCATTCTATTCATTTCAAAATGAAAGTGCGGATCATCAAGGTCACAAGTCGTATATGCAGCGTGTTCGGCATAAAAAATATCCATATTTTTATTTCGAATTTCTTCACCATGATAAAATCCATCTTCAGCCTTTGTTGTTCCTTTAATCACTTTCCCATTTCTTGTTTCTAAATTATAAATCATAGTATCACCAACCATAGGCTCTTCGTTATCTTCTACCATAGAAGGTCTAATTATTCCATAGGATGAGTCTCTTTTAGATTCTGGTGTAGCTCTTAAAAGGTTATCCCGCCATGCGACATTAATAAAACCTGCATTAAGGTTTACATTTGTATAATCAATAGTTGCATCACCATGTAGGTCCGTAAATTCATTTGTTACATTATATTCGATATCTTCAGATTTATATATTACAGGTCCATCCATATCAGCTCCTGTAGAGTCTGGAGTATAAGTACCTTCTGACCCACCTGAGATAAATATCTTTTCAATA
>JAAZYT010000073.1 GCA_014239505.1 Fidelibacterota bacterium
AGAAGAATACTCAGATATCACTTACGGAAAATAGGGCAATGTATCCAGCTGCTTCAGTTAGTGGTTGGTATTTTTCACATCCTAAATCACGTTATTTTAGTGTGCTCAATAAAGATATATAAAAATTAGTTTTGTTTATAAACAATATATAATTTTGAGCATTAAATAAAATTTAAGAGAATATTTTTATGAGAAATTTTCAGTTAATAATAATTTCAATCTTCTTTTCAGGTTCTTTAATCTTTTCTCAAGAAATAATTCCGTCAATAAAATCTAAATATATTATAGAAATAAAAAAGCTAGCGGAAGAGCCTAAAATAAAAGCTGCATTTAAAAAAATTGATAAACTTGAAAAAAATACTCAAGAAAATTTAATTTTCTTAACGGAAATACCTGCACCACCTTTTAATGAAGATAAACGTGCCGAAGCTTTTGCTAAACTTTTAAAAAATGCTGGTGCTGATCGAGTATTTATTGATAAGGTTGGGAATGTGATTGCTGAGTTAAAAGGCTCTGATGAAAAAACTGTTTTAATTGAAGGTCATTTAGATACTGTATTTCCAATTGGTACAGATGTAAAGGTTAAAATGCGAGGTGATACCCTTTTTGCTCCTGGCGTTGGTGATGATACTCGCGGATTAGCTCTAATTATTACTCTTCTTCAAGCTATAAGTGATGCTAAAATTCGTACGAATGCTACCATATATTTTGCTGGTACAGTAGGTGAAGAAGGATTGGGCGATCTTCGTGGAGTTAAATATTTATTTAATTCAGAAGATATTAATATTGATAGTTATATCGCAGTTGATGGAGGAGGATTAAATAGAGTCGTAACATCTGCTGTAGGTTCATATCGTTATCGTGTGACCTTTAAAGGGCCTGGTGGTCATTCTTGGGGAGCCTTTGGATTAGTTAACCCACATCATGCTTTGGGACGTGCCATAGAATATTTTACTAATATTGCAGACCAATATAGCAGGACTAAAGGTCCAAAAGTTAGTTATAATGTTGGTAGGATTGGTGGTGGTACTTCTGTTAACTCAATTCCTTTTGAATCGTGGATGGAAGTAGATATGAGATCATCTAATCCAAAAAGATTACAAAAGATGGATAATCTTTTTCAAGATGCAATGCAAAGAGCCTTAAGTGATCAAAATGATTTAGGTCGTACAAGTGATAAGATGATAGTGGATATTAAAATGGTTGGAAATAGGCCAGCAGGAAAGGTGGATCAAAACGATCCGCTTGTTCAAAGAACAATGGCTAGTATTAGTTATTTAGGAGGAATGCCAAAATTAGGTAGTGGTTCAACTAATTCAAATATTCCATTCTCAAGAAATATTCCAGCTGTAACTATTGGCCGTGGAGGAAGTGGTAAACATGGTCATTCGCTCAATGAATGGTGGCTCAATGAAGATGGTAACCTTGCTATAAAAAATGCTTTGCTAATCCTAGTTAGTCAAGCTGGTGGTTTAAAAGATTAAAATAAATTATTTAATTAGAATAGAATGTTTTCTGACCTTGAGCTAGCAACTAATGCAGCGATTAAAGCTGGTGATATAATATTAAATTATTTTAAATCTGATTATGAAATCAAAGAAAAAGGTTATCATAATCCAGTCACAACTGCAGATAAGGCTGCAGATAATTTTCTTAAACGCACACTTATGGAAAATAGGCCAGAATATGGATGGCTATCTGAAGAAACAGTTGATTCTTTTGAACGGCTAAATAAAAGTAAAGTTTGGATTGTTGATCCTCTTGATGGTACCAAAGAATTTATAGAAGGAGTTGCAAACTTTGTAGTAAGTATTGGATTAGTTCAAGACGGTTATCCAATTGTTGGAGTTTTATATAATCCTGTTTCAAAAGAACTGTTTTCAGCTGCAAACAATGAAGGCGCTTACTTAAATGGGGTTTCTATTAAATGTTCCTCTAAAGAAAATTTAAGTGATATGTCTTTATTGATTAGTCGATCTGAATTACGAAGAGGTTTGTGGTCTCCATATTTAAAAAATTTTCATGAATTAAAACCTGTAGGATCTGTAGCATATAAGTTAGGATTAACTGCAGCAACTAAAGCAGATATATTTGCGTCATTACGCCCAAAAAATGAATGGGATATTTGTGCAGGTAATTGCATTATTAATGAAGCTGGCGGAAAGCTCATTGACCTAAATGGTAAACGTGTTATTTTCAATAGGGAAACAACACGAATTCAACCAGGCTTAATAGCTGGTGAAAAAAGTGCTGTAGATAAAACTTTAACAATTTTAAAATAAAAGAATAAAATGTCAGATAATTCAGATAATGTAATCAAATGTTTAGATAAAGGCTTCGTAAGGCTTGTTGATTCAATGGGCGGAGATAATGCAATCGTTCAAGCTGCGCGTGTAAGTTATGGTAAAGGGACTAGCAAGCTTTCGCAAGATAGGGGTCTTATTCGCTACCTTATGCGACACCGACACTCAACACCATTTGAAATGGTGGAATTTAAATTTCACTGCAAAATGCCAATTTTTGTTGCGCGACAATGGGTTCGTCACCGTACTGCAAACATTAATGAATATTCACTCCGTTACTCAGAAGCTAGAGACGAGTTTTATTATCCAGATCCTAAACATATTCAATTTCAATCTGCTTTGAATAAGCAAGGTAGGATGGGAGAGGTTACACCAGAACTAAAACAAAAAGTTCAGGATTATTTTAAAGAAATATCTGAACGAAGTTTCGAAATTTATTCTGAATTAAACCAGGCTGGTATTGCACGTGAATTAGCACGTTCAATTCTTCCTGTTAATCTATATACTGAATGGTATTGGAAAAATGATCTTCATAATCTTTTACACTTTATAGGGCTTCGATCTGATAGTCATGCTCAATATGAAATTAGAGTATTTTCTGATGCCATGGCAGAATCTGTTAAATCTGTAGCACCTTTTGCTTGGGAAGCATATCAAGATTATATTATTAAAGGAATGCGATTCTCAAGAATTGAGCAAAGCTTATTAGAGCGTACGCTTCCAGATCGTGTTATTGATGATATTAATGAAGATATTGCTTATCAACTCACGGCAACCCTTCATTCAAATAAACCTCGCGAAGAAACAGATTTATACCCTCTTTACATTAAAGAGGGTGGAGTAGACTCTGAAGAGGATTTCAAATTAAAATGGGACTCTGGTGAAATTGAAATTGGTAATGTGAGAGAGCTCAGAGAATTCAAATTAAAATTAGAGAGCTTGAAAAATTAGTTTAAGTATATAATCCTAAAATGTTTAATAAATAAATTTTTATTTGCGCACAAATTTTTTAAAAGATCATGCCCTAGAATATGTTTGATAGAGCTAAAATAGTAGATGAGAACTTTCTTTTATTAATTAAAAATGGAAACTTACCATCTTCAAAATCTGAATTAAATTTAACGGATACAAACTTTTCTTCTGAAGATCTTATATCTGTTTTTGAATCTCAAGTAATTAGTCGTCATATGGATTTAAAAGCTAGAAATTTAAAGAATGAAGGAAAGTGCTTTTATACTATTGGATGCTCTGGGCATGAAGGTAATGCA
>JAAZYT010000068.1 GCA_014239505.1 Fidelibacterota bacterium
GCTTCTTGCTTAACTCTTAGACTATCATCAGATGTTGGCGATTTAGCCCAACTAACAAATGATATGTGTCTTTTTTCATCTCGTTTAAAATCTTCAAGTCGCGATTTATAATTTTTTAATAATTCTTCATTTGAAGGTTTAGAAACTTTATTTTTAATTGAGTTATTAGTTATATGGAGAGCAGAAATAGTATAATCAATATTTCTTTTAATAAATTCTTCTTTTACATCATTTTCTGATACGACAGATGACATGCTTATATATTGCTGAAGTTTAAACCTTGGGATATAGTATTCTTTCATCCATGCTTCGATTGGTGTCCAGTCAATCATTCCAGGAGTTTTTAAAGCTTGCTGATATCTCTCTTCATTAAATACATTATTTTCATAAAATAATCTTTGAATATCAATCGGAGGATTATTTTCTAAATGATATATAATTTCCTCATCAGATACAGTTATTTCTAAATCTTCAATAGCCTGCTTGGTTAGATATTCTTCAATGAAGCCATTCCAAACTTGACTACGAACTCTATCAAGATCTTGATCTGAAATTTGCGTACCAGAATTACGAATCGCATCCATTTGTGCATTTACAGCTTGATTAAACTGATTTGGTGTTATTTTTTGACCATTAACTAAGCCAATAGCTTCAGCAGGATTAACTCTGCCAAGTAGTTGATCTATTATATTTGCTCCACCAACCAAACCACCAACAGTCATACTTAAAAGAAAAAGAATAAGTAGAGCCCAAAGAACTACGTGCATCCTATTTCTTAACATTGTCATCATTGCCATAAATGATTATCCTTAAAATAAATAATGTTTTACTTCTCACATGAGAGGGTGCGAATTTATGTTTTTGTATGTCCTAAACGCAACGAGTATGATAAAAGTTTGAATTTTAAATAAATATAATCTTATTTAATTAATTTGTATTAATCTTCGTTATTATAATTTTATTGATTATCTATAATTAAATAGCAATTAAGTGAATTGACAAATTTTAACCCTAGATCTAAAGATCATCCTTTAATTAAATCAGGATCAATGTCATCACTTTACAAAGAAGTTGTAAAGTGTGAATCATGTCCAAGAATTGTAGATTTTAGAAAAAAAGTTGCATTGGAAAAACGTAAACAATTTATGGATTGGACATACTGGGGTAGGCCTATTCCGGGATATGGTGACCCAAAGGCTTCATTATTGTTAGTAGGTTTAGCACCTGCAGCACATGGTGGTAATCGCACAGCACGTGTTTTCACAGGTGATAAGTCTGCAGATTTTCTTATTAAATGTTTATTTAAAGAAGGGCTCGCAAATCAACCTAATTCAGACTCACTTAATGATGGTTTAAAGTTTAATAATATATTTATGACAACGGTTTTAAAATGCGTCCCTCCAAAAGACAAACCTACTGCGGAAGAATTAAGTAACTGTTCACATTATTTTAGCAGAGAAATGGAAATGCTAAAAAATGTTAAAGTTATTTTAGCATTAGGTAAAATTGGATTTGATGGTTGCTTAAGATACTTTAAGAAAGATTTTGATTTTAAAATGAAAGATTTTCTTTTTGGTCATGATAAACATTATGTATTACCTAATGGCAAAACACTTTGGGGAAGTTATCATCCAAGTCCTCGAAATGTTAATACTGGAAGAATGAATGAAGATATGATGAGGTCTCTATTAAAAAAAATTAAAAGGAATATTGATTGATGAAAAAAATTGTTTTATTAACGTTAATTGTAACTTTTATATATGGAAATCCTAAACGTTTATCATTTAATGATGTTCAAGGAAAATCTCCATTTAAATATGCATCATTAAATATTTTAAGCTGGGTTCCTAATGAGAATTCCTACATAACTAAAGATAATGATTCTTTTCTCAAAATTGATTTAATGAATTCAGATACGTCAATATTCTTAACTAAATCAGATTTCAAACTCAACAAAAAAAATCTAAACATAGTTAAAGGAACATCTGAACAAGCTCCATGGAGGGAAGACTTTACTCCAAGAACATTTTGGTTTGATGATAAAGGTGAAAAGATATTATTTTTTGTAAATAGAGAAAAAATTTGGAGAAGATCTTTCTATGCTAGTTATTATGTTATGGATTTAAAAACAAAAAATATAATTTCAGTTTCTAAGGTTAATAAAAAACTGAGGAATGCAAAATTTTCTCCAGATGGGACTAAAGTTGCTTATGTTCGTGAAGATAATAATATTTATGTTTATGATTTAATTAAGTTAAAAGAAAAGAAATTAACTAGTAATGGCTCTAAAGTTTTACTTAATGGACACTTAGGATGGGTATATGAAGAAGAATTTGGATCTTTTGATGGTTATAGGTGGAGTCCAGATAGTAAGAATATAGCTTATTGGGAAGAAAACCAATCAAACGTACCTCTATTTAAAATGTTTGATGAAATTTCATTATATCCAACAATAAAAGAGATACACTATCCAAAAGCTGGTGAGATTAATCCCACAATGTCAATTTTTGTTGTCAATGTTAAAAGAGGTAATCGTAAAAAGATGAGCATTGGAGATAATCATGATACATACTATCCTTGGATAAAATGGACTAATAATAGTGCATTGAAAGTGATGCGTATGAATCGCCTTCAAAATCATTGGGACCTTTTAAATGTTTCAATTAAAAATGGAAAATCTAATAAAGGTCTTTCGGAATCAGATCCTAAAGGATGGGTGGAGTTACATCGAAATTATTTTTTTCTAAAAGATGATAAAATTTTATGGTTATCGGAACGTTCAGGCTGGCATCATATTTATATTCATAATTCTAAAGGTGAGAAAATTCGTCAATTAACTTCTGGAAAATGGGAAGTTAAGCGAATCATAAAAGTTGATGAATCAAATAATAAAATATTTTTTACAGCAAACAAAGAGTCAGTATTTGAAACAAAATTTTACTCAGTAAACTTTGATGGAAGTAATTTAACATTGTTAACAAATGAACCCGGATCACATTCTGTAAAAATTCTTCCTAATGGTGACGCCTTTATTGATTCTTATTCAAGTTTAGTATCACCTGGAAAACATGTTTTAAAAAATATGGATGGTGATGTTATTAATGTTATAAGTGAAACAAGTAAATCTCAGTTTGATTTGTATGACTGGAGCTATCCTGAGATTATTCAATTCAATTCTTCTGATGCTACAACAAAACTTGATGGAATAATTACATATCCACCTGATTATAAAAAGGGTAAAAGATATCCCGTTATTGTTCACGGTTATGGTATGCCTGGCACACAAATTGTTACAAATCGTTGGGGTAGTACTTGGAATCAATATCTTGCTCAACAAGGATATATTGTTTTTTCAATGGATGCTAGAGGAATGAGCGGTAGAGGAGAAGCCTTTAAAAATCTAAGTTATGGTGATATGTCTAAGTATTTAGCATTAGACACTGCTGCAGGAGTACAATTTTTAGTTAACAAAGGAATAGCTGACCCAGATAGAATAGGAGCATGGGGTTGGTCAGGAGGAGGTTATTTCACCGGATTAATGTTAACAAAAAATGCGCATCTTTTTGATGTTGGAGTATCAGTTGCACCTGTGATGGATTTTAGACTTTACGATTCAATTTATACTGAAAGATCAATGGGGCTTCCTCAGGATAATAAAAAAGGATACGATTCAACTTCAGTTTTATCTTATGTGGATAGGTTTAATGGTAAACTATTAGTAATTCATGGAACCGGTGATGATAATGTTCACTCACAAAATACAACATGGCTTGTTGAAGAGTTTATCAAGCATGATAAACAATTAGATATTTTTTATTATCCAAATAGACCACATGGTATGAGCGGTGGAAATGCAAGAAAAAATCTTTATAGAAAAATGATTGATTATTTTAATGTAAACCTAAAGGGTCGTCCATTAATCGAAAGAAGAAATTAACATTTTTATAAGTGGAGCCGATCAGGATCGAACTGACGACCTCTTGAATGCCATTCAAGCGCTCTCCCAACTGAGCTACGGCCCC
>JAAZYT010000017.1 GCA_014239505.1 Fidelibacterota bacterium
AAGATCGCTGTTTTTCAGATAACCCTGAAGAATTAACGAAACATGCTAAAATATTTATTGAGCTTCATTTAAAAAATAATGTAATCCCAGTATGTAAACATTTTCCTGGACAAGGCAGTGCCTCAGGTGATTCCCATGAGGGTTTGGTAGATGTTACTGATACTTGGCAAGAATCAGAACTTAAACCATACAAAACATTAATTAAAGATGAGTCAATTAAAGCTATAATGACATCTCATTTAATACATAAAAAATTAGATACTAGTTTACCTGCAACACTTTCTTCAAAAGTACTTAATGATTTACTTAGAATAGATATGGGTTTTAATGGTGTAATTATTAGCGATGATCCATCAATGAGCGCAATCTCTAAATATTATAATTTAAAAGAAACTTTGTTATTAATGATTGAGGCTGGGGTTGACATGTTCTGCTTTGGAAATAATCTGAATTATGATAAAAATCTATTGAAAAAAGTTTTTAATATTTTGGTTGAGTTATATGAAGAAAAGAAAATTAGTGAAAATCAAATACACATGGCATATAAACGTATTATGAATTTGAAAAGATCAATTGGGATTGTTAATTAATTACTTATATTTCTTTTCATGAAACGATATCTTAAACTCTTAATCCTTACTATTACCACTTCCTTAAGTGCGCAGCTAACAGTAGCAGTACTCGACTTTGAAGGTATTGGAGTTTCAGATGATGAAGCTAGAGCACTCTCCGGTCGAATAATTAACCTAACTTGAAGTAGAAAATGAAAATTAAACGAATAATGGCTTATCAAGTGGACCTTCCGCTTCATGAAGGCTCTTACAAATGGTCTGGGGGTAAATCTGTAGATGTTTTTGACTCCACAATTGTTGCAGTTGAAACTGATGATGGACTTATTGGCTATGGTGAATGTTGCCCTCTTGGACCTTTTTATCTTCCAGCCTATGGTGCCGGTGTTCGTACTGGTATTAAAGAACTTGGTCCACATCTTATTGGACAAAACCCAATAGAGACTGGAAAACTAAATCAATTAATGGATCAATGTTTAAAGGGTCATCCTTATGTGAAGTCGCCTATAGATATTGCCTGCTGGGATATTAAAGGACAAGTAACTGGAATGCCTGTATGCGAAATGTTAGGTGGCCGATACGGTGATGATTTTATTTTATATCGAGCAATATCTCAAATAGAACCCGAGGCAATGGCTGCTAATGTCAAAAAGTATCGTGATGAAGGATATCGCAGATTTCAGTTAAAGGTTGGTGGTAATCCAGATGAAGATATAGAAAGAATTAAATTAGCCGCAGCTGAATTAAATCCTGGAGATAAGTTGATTGCTGATGCTAATACCGGATGGCTTATGCATGAAGCCGCTAGAGTAGTAAGAGCGGTTGATGACATTGACGTGTATATTGAACAACCTTGTGAAACATATGAGGAGTGCCTCTCTATTAGAGAAAGAACCTCCCACCCTTTCATATTAGATGAAGTTATTAATGGTATTGATATTTTAGTCCGTGGACATGCAGATAGAGCTATGGATGTTGTAAATATCAAAATTAGTAAATTTGGTGGAATTACCAAGGCTGCATTGGCTCGCGATTTATGTGTTAAGCTCGGTATCGCAATGACACTGGAAGACAGTTGGGGTGGCGATGTTACTACAGCAGCTATTTCTCATTTAGCACATAGCACACCCACTGATTATCTATTTACCGCAACTGATTTTAATAGTTACGTTACGGTTAGTACTGCTGATGGCGCACCACAGCGCAATAATGGTCGAATGAGTGCTTCTAATGATCCGGGCTTAGGTATTAAACCAATAATGAATATTCTTGGTAATCCTCTTCTTGAAATAAGCTAGATGAAATATAAAATATTAGGTAAAACAGGAATTGAAGTCTCAGAGCTTTGTTTAGGCACAATGTCTTTTGGGGGGCAAGCTGATGAAAAAGAATCAGCAAAAATTTTTAAACAATGCAGAGAGGCTGGGATTAACTTTTTCGATTGCGCTAATGTATATGAAAAAGGTGAGTCAGAAACAATTCTAGGTAAACTCATCCAAGGTAACCGCAATGATTTAGTAATCACAAGTAAAGCTTACTTCCCTACTAGTAATGATGTAAATGCACGTGGTGGTACTCGGAAGCATATCATGACCGCAATAAATGAAAGTCTCAATAGATTAAATACAGATTATATAGATATTTATTTTCTTCACAGATTTGATGATCTAACACCAATTGAAGAAACGCTAAGGGTTTTAGAGGATTTAGTTAAGAGTGGTAAAGTGTTATACCTAGGTGCTAGTAATTTTGCAGCTTGGCAAATTGCTAAAGCTGTAGGAATATCAGAGAAAAACTGCTGGAATAGATTTGAATGTATACAACCAATGTATAATTTGGTAAAACGACAAGCTGAAGTTGAAATTTTTCCAATGGCAGTTTCAGAAAATATTGGTGTAATAAATTATTCTCCAACAGGAGGTGGCTTATTATCAGGAAAATACGCGGGAATTAAACGTCCAAAAATAGGTCGTTTAATTGAGAACAAAATGTATGAAGCTCGCTATAATGATTCTAAAATGTTCGATGTGGCAGAAAAATTTGCAACTCTATCAAAAAAACTTGGTTATTCTCCTATTAGTTTAGCTATTGCTTGGGCTAAAAGCCATCCAGCTGTAACTGCGCCAATAATTGGTGGAAGAAATACAGAACAATTAAAAGATTCCATTGACTCTCTTAAAATAGAAATGACAAGTGAATTAAGAGAAAAAATATCTAATATATCAATTGATCCACCACCAGCAACAGATAGAAATGAAGAGAATACAGAACATAATTACGGGCAAAGATAAAATAAAAGTGGTGGCTCGGGACGGAATCGAACCGCCGACACAAGGATTTTCAGTCCTCTGCTCTACCGACTGAGCTACCGAGCCTACACTAATAATTATTATATAAATTAGGTCGAAAAATTAGTCGGGCTTAGCGT
>JAAZYT010000055.1 GCA_014239505.1 Fidelibacterota bacterium
AAAGCAGTCTTCACAAAACAGATGTTCAATGCTAAACTCTTCTCTGATATAGTACCAAATGGCGAAGGACCTTATTTAATAAGTTTTCAATCTGCAGCTTTTTCTTCGGATGCTTTGGAAAGAGGATCTGCATCAATTATAGATGCAAATATAGACCTAGATTCTTCAATGATTAAGACAGAATCAGAGCCACCCTTTAAAGAAGAAGCGGGTGGATTAGATCTCACAGCAGCAGATTTAATTGTTTCGGTAGGTAGAGGTATTGGTAAAGAAGAAAATATTCCAATTGCTCAAGATTTGGCAACGGCATTGGGTGCAGAATTAGCTTCTTCGCGTCCCGTGGTAGATGCTGGATGGCTTCCTTCAGCTTACCAGGTTGGAAGCTCTGGTCAATCGGTTTCGCCCAAAATGTATTTAGCTTTAGGGATATCAGGAGCTATTCAGCATATGGTAGGAATGAAAGGATCAAAAAATATTGTAGCTATTAATAAAGATCCAGATGCACCCATCTTTGAAGTTGCAGATTATGGTGTTGTGGCAGATGTCTTAGAGCTTGTCCCCAAACTAACTGAAGCTCTTTAATAAAAAGTTAAATGCTATCTAATCTAGAACGACTAATTTTTATAGTATTAACTGTAACCTCTTTAGGTCTTGCTTGGTTCAGTTTTGGGCGGATGTTTAAAGCAATTGGAAGGGGTTCTGATCCAATAGATTGGAAAAAAGTAATTAAGAATTGGCCAAAAGGTCTAGCTGTATTTATTAGCCAAAAAACTTTATTTAAGACACGTCCAATAGTAGGTGCTATTCATGCTGGAGTGGCTTGGGGGTTTACCTTATATCTATTAGTAAATATTATTGATGTAATGTATGGTATGATTCCAGGATTTCACTTTTTCCCCAATAGTGTTATTGGTGATATCTATAGGTTATTTGTAGATGTTTTTACAATGATTGTTTTATTTGGAGTCTTATTATTACTGATTAGACGTTTTATTTCCAAAGATCAAAAACTTATAACGAATGAACCGGTATTATTAAACGATGCTGCAAGAAAAGGGATTAAAATTGATTCCTTACTTGTGGGAACCTTTATTATTCTTCATGTTGGTTTCCGTTTCATTGGAGCTTCTTTTGAAGTTGCTTTAAATGGCCAAGATTGGACTCAGCCCGGGGCAACACTTCTTTCATATACATGGAGTGGGTTAACTACCGAGTCTCTTATTTTTGGCGAACACCTAGGCTGGTGGATGGCCTTAGGGTTGATTCTTGGATTTATGCCTTATTTTCCTTACTCAAAGCACGCCCATTTATTTATGGGACCTCTTAATTATATGGCAAAAGTTGATCGTCGATCGTTGTCAACCCTTGAAATTATGGATTTGGAAGATGAGTCCTCAGAGCAGTTTGGAGCCGGTAAATTAGAACATTTGCCTCAAAAAGAGTTATTAGATGCCTATGCATGTATTATGTGCAATCGCTGTCAAGATGCTTGCCCAGCGTATTATACTGGCAAGGAATTATCACCATCAGCTTTAGAGATTAATAAACGTTATTATCTAAATGAAAATTTAAAAGAGTTTTCCGAAGGTGCAGATAGCTTAGAAGGATTGTCAAAGTGGATGCTTTCTGAAGAAGCTGCGTGGTCTTGTACTACTTGCGGTTTTTGTATCGAAGTTTGCCCAGTTGGAAATGAACCAATGGTAGATATTCTTCGGATGAGACAAGATTTAGTTCTTATGGAAAGTAATTTTCCAAAAGGTGCAATGGAAACTTTTGAGAAGATTGAGAATTACGGAAATCCATGGGGAATGTCACCGAACGATAGAGAAAAATGGACAGAAGGAATGGACGTTCCTAAAATGCGTGAAAAAGGTTCGGCTGAATATCTTTATTGGGCAGGATGCTCAGGTGCATATGATGATAGAGGGAAGGACATCTCTCGTTCTGTTGCAAAAATCATGAATGAATCGGGTGTTGATTATGCTATTCTTGGTAATGAAGAAACGTGTACAGGCGATTCAGCTAGAAGAATTGGCAATGAGTATCTTTTTCAGATGCAAGCGGCACAAAACATGGGAAATTTTGAGAAGTATGGAGTTAAAAAAATTGTAACACAATGTCCTCATTGTTTAACAACTTTGAAAAATGACTACGGTGAAATTGGTGCTGAATTAGAGGTGGTCCATCATTCAGAATTCATTGCAGACCTTATAAAAGAGGGTAAGATAAGTCCAGAAAAATCATTGGAAGAAGATATAACTTTTCATGATGCTTGTTATGTTGGTAGACATCATGGAGAGTATGATGCTCCAAGGGATGTACTTCAATCAGTAATGGGTAAGGATGCTAAGTTGGTAGAAATGCCTCGTAATAAAGAACAAAGTTTTTGCTGTGGTGCTGGCGGTGGAAATATGTGGTATGACATTGATAAAGGTAAACGAATTAATGTTGAGAGATTTGAAGAAGCAATTGATACCGGTGCAAAAAAAGTTGCTACCTCTTGTAATTTTTGTATGATTATGATGGAAGATGCCAGAAAAGTTACGGGACAAGATGAAGCAATGGAGGTTTACGATATATCAGAATTAGTTGCTCAGCGCATATAATATTTACCAATAACAATTAGCTGTTTATTTTATAAAGTATTAAATTTGTTAGCTGTATTATTAATACAATACGCTAGTTCATGAAAAAAATACTTTTTACAATATTTATTTACTTTTCATTTCTCTTTGGGGCTCCATTCTTAGGTGAAAAAATAGTTATAGATGATAGTCAACTAAGGTACAAAGTAGCCAAAGCAGAACGAATTTCAACACCTCCAATTATAGATGGCATCCTAGATGATAATGCTTGGAATCAAGCAGCAATCGTAGATCAACTAGTCCAGCATGAACCTTTTAACTTACATGCTCCATCAGTGGAAACGGAAATTCGAGTATTATACGATGATAATTATTTATACATAGCCTTTAATAATTTTGCTCCAAATCCAGAAAATATCTCTGCACGCATTGGTCGTCGTGATGATTGGAGATCAATTGAAAATAATTCAGATTGGGTTGGTGTAGGTATTGATTCCAATAATGATGATAAAACTGGATACTGGTTCACTTTAAGTGCTGCAGAAGTTCAATTAGATGCAGCAATGACTGAAGGAAGAGGTATGGGCGGATTTGACATAACTTGGAATGCTGTTTGGGAAGGTAAGACCTCTTTGCATGAAGAAGGTTGGTCGGCAGAAATTAAAATACCATTTAATGTTTTTCAATTCAGTAAGAGCAACATTCAAACTTGGGGGGCAAGTTTCCAACGATTTGATTTTGATAAACAAGAAGAAATACATTGGCCAGGAAGAACTCTTGGTGTAAATGGTTACGTACCTTACTTTGGAATTTTAGAAGGGATAGAAGGAATACCTCAACAGAAAAATTTTGAATTTGTACCTTATATATTATCTGGTCAAACAAATAGTGATGTTAAAGAAAATGTATCAAATATTGGTTTAGATACTCGATCAAATATTAGTTCATCGAGCACTTTGAATATGACATTTAACCCCGATTTTGGTCAAGTTCAAGCAGACCCTTCAGTTCTTAATCTTTCAGCATTTGAAACGCGACTCAGAGAAAGAAGGCCTTTCTTTGTCCAAGGGGCAAACTTTTTCACAAGTTACCTCAACTTATTTAATTCGAGAAGAATAGGTAAACGACCAGGTCGTTATTCACCTGATTCAGGTTCAATTGTAGATAGACCAAATGAAACAACAATTCTTGGCGCAGCTAAAATTCTTGGAGAAACTTCATCTGGTCTACGATATGGTATTATTAATGCCATAACTGATAAAGAGTATGGTATTCGTGAATATGAAATTGATGGAATGACCAAGAAAGAAGATTTTTTATTAGAGCCGTACACAAATTATTTTGTGGGGCGTTTAGAAAAACCAATTGTGAATGAATATTCTACTATTGGTTTTCTTGCCACTGATCTAAGACGTCAAAATGAAAAAAATAAGGCTCAATCAGTCAATGTTGATTGGTTACTTACTTTAATGGATAATAAACTTTCATTTCAAGGTCAAGCAGCTAGTTCAATTAATATTGATAACACTGGGTTTGCAAGTCGTTTTCGCCTCTCTTATAAAGATCCAGATTGGTGGGGAATTATGGCTTGGGGTGGCGTGAAAGATAAAAATTTTGATGTAAGTGAAATGGGTTATCAAGAAAAAAATAATAATTGGTATTCTGGCCTAAGGGGAGAAATCAGAAGAGATAAGCCAAATAAAAATTTCTTAAGACAATCATTAGAACTTAAGTTAAACTTAGGCGGTAGAAGAAAAGATGATAGAGGAGAGGCTGTTATTACTCGTAAAAACATAGAGATAGAGCAAGACAATACCTTTCTTAACTATTGGAGCCTAGGTTGGGATCTTAGGTTTAATGCAGAAACGTTTGAAGATGATGATATATACCGTGATTCTAGAGCAGTAATAATTAAAGATGAAGCATGGCAATCTTTTGATATTAATATTAGAACAGACAGACGAAAAAGAGTTATTATAAGTCCGGGTTTTAGAATAAGTAAGGGTGCAATTAGAGGTGTTGGTAAAGAGTATGGTGTTGAATTGATGTTGAAGCCAACTGATAATATTAATATGTCAGTTAGGACAACGAAAGAAGAGAGACCAGGATCAATGCAATGGGTGGGAGTTGTTGAAGATGAAAATGGTATCAATATTATTTACTCAAATGTAAAAAGAAAACAGACGAATACTGAGTTAAGACTTAATATTGCATTTTCTTCAAAAATGACATTTGAAGCTTATTATCAACCATTTACAGTCAATATGGATTACAAAGATTATAATCGTTTAGATGAAGAGAAATCACTCAAAGTTAGCCCATATCCTTACAGTGGGAATAAAGATTTTCAAATAGAAAATCAAGTGGGAACATTTGTATTCAGATGGGAATATTTACCTGGAAGTCTTATTTACGCAGTTTATAACTTAAATAATAATAATTATTACTCTGCTGAAGATTCAGAATGGAGTAATTCTAAATCTAATTCGCTTTTTTTAAAGTTTGATTATTTCTTTCAGCTTTAATCGATTATTTAGATAAATCAATTAATTCAATTTTTATCTCGGTAGCATATTTTAGAATTCTTTCATCTCTATAAAATTCACCAAAATATATTTTATTGATACCAGAGTTTGCAATAAGCTTAAAACAATCATAGCAAGGAGATGCGGTCACGTAAATTTCACTATCTTCTAAACGAACACCGTGTCTAGCTGATTGGACGATAGCATTTGCTTCTGCATGTATTGTTCGAACGCAATGCGTATTTTCCATCTCATGCCCAATATCATCACAGTGTTCTGCTCCTCTAATAGATCCATTATAACCTGTGGCTAAAATAGTTTTTCCTCTTACAATTACAGCCCCAACATGTTTTCTTTCACATGTGGATCTTGTTGCGACTTCATGTGCAATATTCATGAAATATTGCTCCCAAGGAATACGGTTTTTATTTGTTTTCGTCATTATTCTTTTATAAATATTTTGACAGCAGAGCGTAGTTCACCAAAATATATTCTCTTCACAAATTGAGCTAATTCTGCGGTGATAATAAGATATGCCCATGTTGGTATAGGAACTTCTGAACATCCTTTAATTAATACACGTTTATCAGAATATTGAGACCAATCAATATTTGAGACTTTCTCCCGAAATATTTTTTCTCTTAAGATTCCATCATCCAAAAAGTCATTTAAATAAATAGTTTCCATTTAATCTTTTATTTGTTCAGATGTTATATAAACTTTTTTATTATCGCCCATAAAATGATGATAATCTAATATGCCGTATCCTTCTTGATTTCTAGTTGGGCAGTCTGAGTGACATGGTTCACCTGTACTACGATGTCGGACTAAATTTAATAACTTCTCGTCAGCTTCAGCAGAACCAGCTACCAAATCTTCTTCTGTCTCTACGTACCAACGCATCGTAACTAAATATTTATATTTTTTTGATTCATTTCCATTTTCACTCATAAATAAACTCCTTTTGAAGACTTCTTGTCTTAAGGTGAAAAATAAGCAATAATTAATTTAAAGTACTGATTGTTTTTTTAATTCCTGCTGCAAGTATATCAATATCGTTTTCATCATTATAAATATTCATACTTATTCTTGCAGTTGATGAAACATTTAAATAATCCATAATTGGTTGAGCACAATGATGTCCTGCTCGAATACAAATACCATCAAGGTCAAGAAACTTTGCTAAATCGTGCGCGTGTATATTTTTCAAATTAAATGGAATAACAGCACCTCTTTCTGGAGGATTACCATACAGAATAATATTTTCATTTTGTTCAAGTATATCCAATGCATATTGTAATAAACCTTGTTCGTGATTATGTATATTTTCAAGCCCAATATTCATTAAATATTTAATTGCTGCTCCTAAACCAATAACCTGAGCAACTTTTGGTGTACCTGCTTCAAATTTCCAAGGGATTTCATTCCAAGTGGATTCATGCATATTTACTTTATTTATCATTTCTCCACCACCCAAAAATGGTTCCATTTCTTCAAGTAGTTCATTCCGTCCAATCAGGACACCTACTCCTGTTGGTCCTAGCATTTTATGTCCAGAAAAAACATAAAAGTCTGAATCCAATTCAGCTAGATTAACTTTTAAATGAGGAACAGCTTGAGCACCATCAATTAAAGTTAAAATATCCATACTTTTAGCTTTATCAATTATATTTTTTATAGGATTTATTGTTCCAAATACATTTGACTGATGGCTAATACTAATTATTTTAGTGGATGATAATAATTGTTCATTCATTGATTCAGTATTAAGAGTTCCATTGTTACTGAGTGGAATATAATTTAGAGATGAATTAGTTTTTTTTGTTATTAATTGCCATGGAATAATATTACTATGATGTTCCATTTCAGTAATCAGAACATTATCAGCTTTTTTTAAATTTTTGAGTCCCCATGAATATGCAATCAAGTTAATGGATTCAGTTGTACCGCTAGTGAATATTACGGAGTGCGAATCAGGCACGTTCAACATTTTTTTTACTAATAACCTTACATTTTCATATTCATCAGTTGCTTTTTCTCCAATGCTGTAAAGAGCGCGATGAACATTTGCTGCATAAGAATTGTAATACGAAGAAATAGTATCAATAACTTCTAAAGGCTTTTGGCTTGTTGAGGCAGAATCAAGGTAAATAAAAGGTTTATTTAAATCATTAAAAATAGGAAAATCGTTCCGAATTTTTTCAACATCAAGCATTTTAAAGCATACCTAATTGTAATCGCGCTGATTCATTGATCATATCTCGATCCCAGGGTGGGTCCCAGACTAATTCTACTTTAGCTTCAGAAGCTCCTGGTATACCTTCAATTTTTTGTTTTACTTCGGTTGCAATCATATCACCCATACCACATCCAGGGGCTGTTAAAGTCATTTTAATTGCTACCAAAGAACCTTCATTGTCATCATCTGAAATTTCACAAGAATAAATCAAACCTAGATCTACAACATTGACAGGAATTTCAGGATCATAACAAGTTTTCATTGCTTCCCAAACTGCTTTCTCATTAACGCGTCCATCATTTTCAGTCTCTTCGAGCCATGGTTGAACTTCGGGAATTTTTCCAATAGCATCTGCATCAATCCCTTCAACCCTTACTAGGTTTCCTCTGATCATAACAGTATAACTGCCCCCTAAAGCTTGGGTAATATGCCCTTCTTCTCCTTTTTTAAGAGTTATTTTATTACCGAAAGGAATGAGGGTAGCTTCACAATCTCGTTCAATTACTACTTGTTCATCAATATCTGAATACATAATTAGTCCAATAATTCATTTTGAATTTTATGAATAGCATTACTAAATCCATTTGTTCTTTGACTACTAATAGCACTTCCTAGACCTATTGATTCTAGAAACAGACTACCATTAATATTTAAAATTTCTTCTTTTGTATGGCCATTAAAACTTCTTTCAATTAATGAAAGCAATCCTTTTACAATCATTGCATCAGAATCAGTTGTAAAAGTATAGCTTTGACCAGATAATTTTTTAATGACCCATGCTTGAGATGTACATCCGTGAATTCGATTTTCTTCTATTCGTTCATCTTCATTTAAACCTTTCGTATCTTTTGCAAGGTCGACTAAATATACATATTTATCTCTTGGATCTGAAAAAATTGAGAACTCGTCTTTAATTAAAGCTAGTGTATTTTCAATTTTATTCATTTTTTAAAGTACCTTCCAGCCAAGAAAAAATATTATTACTAAGAAAAGTTTTTAGATCATCATTTTTTATATTTTCTAAAATATCTTCAGCAAATCCACCTATAATTAATTCAATCGCTTTTTGTTTACTTATTCCACGTGATCTAAGATAGAATAATGCTTCTGAATCAATTTGACCAGTTGTTGATCCATGTGAGCATTTTACATCTTCAGCATAAATTTCTAATTGTGGATTTGCATTCATGAGGGAATGCGGACTTAATAATAGATTTTTGTTAGATTGATTTGCATCAGTTTGTTTGGTGCTTTCTCGAACAATTACTCTACCATTGAAAACTCCAGAAGATTTATCAGACAATATATATTTAAATAATTGATTGCTATGGCATGCATCACTGTTATGATCTACAATTACATGTTGATCGTGATGTTGACTATGTTTAGTTAATGATAAACCATTAAGAGTTGCATCTGCACCCTCATCATTTAGAACCAATTTTATATTATGGCGATAAAGTTTACTTCCTGATGAAATAGAAGTTGAATTTAGGATACTTGATTTGTTCAGATTATAATAGGTGTATGCAGTGTGATGAGAGGTTTGATCATCTTCTTGGATACGAACATGGTTTAATTTTGCATTCTTTTCAATATTGACTTGAGTTACAGCATTTACAAAATATGAATTAGATGTTGAACCAATATATTGTTCTATGATTGTTGATTCTGAATTTTCTCCTAGATTAAAGCTAAACCGTGGGTGATTCATTAATTCGTCTGAAATATTTGTTGTTAAATAGACAACTTGAATAGGTTTTTCAATTATTGCATTATTTTTAATATAAATTGGAAGTCCAGAATTCATCATGGATGTATTTAATGATAGAAATGGGTTTGAACTATTATTAATAGAATATAGTTCAGGGTTTGACCTAAAATGATCTAAACCTTTGGCAATGGAGACACTACTTGGAATTTCAGATAACTGAGGTTGATAATGACCATTTACTATAAAAATAATGTATGAGTTTGAAATACGACCAGGAATAGTCTTTGGTAAAGTTGGAAGATCAGAATCTTTTGAAAGACGAAAATTAAATTTGTTGATAGATGAAAAGTCGGTGAATTGCCATTCTTCCCATTTCTTATTTGGTAAACCAAGTTCTTTAAATTTATTGAAAGCTTTTAATCGTAAATCACGTAGTGATGGATCTTCATCTGGCCAATAGTCTAAAAGCTCATCAAATTCTTTTTGGAAATGTTTCATGCCTCGAGCCAAGAATAGCCTTTTTCTTCTAACTCATGAGCTAATGTCATATCACCCGATTTAACAATTTTTCCATCTATTAAAACATGAACATAATCGGGTTTCATATAATCAAGAAGGCGTTGATAATGAGTAATAGCTAAGAAGGATCTTTCCTTATTTCTGAAATTATTAACTCCTTCAGCAACAATCTTTAAAGCATCTATATCAAGTCCAGAGTCGGTTTCGTCAAGTATAGATAGTTGAGGTTCTAAAGTAAGCATTTGAAGAATTTCATTTTTTTTCTTTTCACCACCCGAAAAACCATCATTTACAGCTCGACTTAAATATTTTTCATCCATTTCAACTAATTTTAGCTTTTCACGAATGAGTCGCATAAAATCAGCAGCATTCACTTCTTTAAGTCCATTATGTTTTAATTTAGAATTGAGTGCAGCTCTTAAAAAGTAAGTATTATTTACGCCTGGTATTACAACTGGATATTGAAAAGACATAAAAATGCCATTTAATGCACGATTTTCTGGAGATATATCTAAAATATTATCTCCATTAAAGTTAACAGTTCCGGAACTAACCTCGTAATTTTCTCTACCAGTTATGATGTTTGCAAGGGTGCTTTTTCCTGACCCATTTCGTCCCATTATTGCATGTAACTCACCTGGTTTAATCGTTAAGTCTATTCCATTAAGTATAGTTTTACCATCAATACCAGCATGTAAATTTTTGATTTCTAACATTTTATATTATTATTTTTTATAAATTAATTGAAATTAGCCAACTGAGCCTTCTAAGCTCACTTCCATTAGCTTTTGAGCTTCAACAGCAAACTCCATAGGGAGTTCATTGAAAACTTCTTTACAAAAGCCATTAACAATCATTGAGACTGCATCTTCAGTTGAAATGCCACGTTGATTACAATAGAATAGTTGATCTTCACCAATTCTTGAGGTTGAAGCTTCATGTTCCATTTGAGCCGATGGATTTCTGACATCAATATAGGGAAAAGTATGAGCGCCACATTCATCCCCAATTAATATGGAATCACATTGTGAGTAATTACGTGCGTTTTCTGCACCTTTCAAAATTTTCACACCGCCACGATAAGTGTTTTGTCCTTTACCTGCTGAAATTCCTTTAGAAATAATTGTGCTTTTTGTATTTTTTCCAAGATGAATCATTTTAGTTCCAGTATCAGCCTGCTGAAAATTGTTAGATAACGCAACAGAATAAAACTCGCCTGTAGAATTATCTCCTTTTAAAATACAACTTGGATATTTCCATGTAAGAGCAGATCCTGTTTCAACTTGAGTCCAAGATATTTTTGAATTATCTCCAAGGCAAGTACCGCGTTTAGTAACAAAATTATAAATTCCACCCTTACCAGTTTTTGGGTCACCTGGGTACCAATTTTGGACTGTAGAGTATTTTATTTCTGAATTTTTATGAGCAACTAATTCAACAACTGCTGCATGAAGTTGATTCTCATCACGCATTGGAGCGGTACATCCTTCTAGATAGCTTACATGGCTACCTTCCTCAGCAATGATTAATGTTCTTTCAAATTGGCCTGTATTTTCAGCATTAATTCTAAAATAAGTAGAAAGCTCCATTGGACAACGGACATTTTTTGGTATAAATACAAAACTTCCATCACTAAATACTGCGGCATTTAGAGCTGCAAAATAATTATCAGTTGTAGGTACAACACTACCTAAATACTTTTTAACAATATTTGGATGATTTTTGACCGCTTCGGAAAATGAACAAAATATCACTCCGTGTTTTTCTAACTCTTCTTTAAAAGTTGTTGTAACAGATACACTATCAAAAACAGCATCTACTGCAACATTTGCTAGCATCTTTTGTTCTTCAAGAGGAATCCCAAGTTTATTATATGTGTCTAATAATTCTGGGTCTACTTCATCTAGACTGCTAAGTTTTTCTTTTGGTTTTGGAGCGGCATAATAAGATATCGACTGAAAATCAATTTTAGAATAATTTAATTTAGACCAATCAGGTTCTTCCATCTTTAACCATTTTTGATACGCTTTAAGTCGCCAATCTAATAACCATTTTGGTTCATTTTTTTTTGATGAAATTAGTCGAATTACATTTTCACTTAAACCTGGAGGAATCGTTTCCTGTTGAATATTAGTAGTGAATCCGTATTCATATTCTTGGCTAATAGCTTTGTCAATTATTTGTGTGTCTTTATTCATAAACTATTAAACTGAAAATGAAGTTCCACACCCACAAGTTCGCTCTGCATTTGGATTAACAATTTTAAAGCCTCCATTTAGAATATCACTTGAAAAGTCAACTTTAATTCCTTTTAGGTAAAGATAGCTTTTAAGATCGCAATATATTTGCATATTCTGACTAGAGAAAACTTTGTCAAATTCATTTTTATTCTCTTCAAATGACATATCATAATTCATACCAGAACACCCACCGGTAGTAACTTTCATTCTTAGTCCAAATCCTTTTTTCCCTTCAGCCTCCATAACTGCTGATAATCTTTCTGCAGCTTTTTTTGTTAAGCTTATTCCTGCATCAAAAGCTTCTTGCATTTTTGTTTGATTTTCCATTATTCCCACTCCGTTTGTATTTTAGTATCTTGTCTTTCTTGTGGCTCTGATACTCCAACGCCTAATTTTTCTCTTGCTTCAGCACTCATCATCTCTGGATTCCAAGGTGGTTCAAAGGTGACTTCTACAAAGGCTTGATTAACTTCATCTAATGCTTCTAATTTATTTTTTATATCTAAAGACATCTGTTGACCCATTGTACATCCAGGTGTAGTAAGAGACATTACTATATTTACATCAGAATGAAGTTCGTCATAAGATTCTTGGGTATCAATATTATATATTAAACCAAGGTTCCAAAGATCAATTGGTAGTTCAGGGTCAAAACATTGTTTTAATATCTCAATAACCTGAGATTCTTTTACTTGTGCCATTATTGAGTTACCTCCATCAAAGTCATTTTAGAAAACATATCTCGCATGTTATCATTAATTCGTTGGATTGGTACACGTATGTTACAAGCATTGATTTGGATACAATCAGATTCAAAGAAACAATCCATCATGCCTAATGGACCCTCTAGTCTCTCAAAAAAATCTTTCAATGATATTTTACCTAGATTTGCACGAATACGATAACCACCAGTTGGACCTTGGACAGCTTGAATAATATTGTCCCTTGCCATTTGTTGCAATGTTTTTGCTAATAATTGCTTGGGAATTCCATAGTGTGTTGCAATTTCCTTGGCACTAGTTAATCCTTCAGGATCCTTAGCTTGCATATGACGTAGAGCAATCAATGCATATTCTACTTTGCGTGTAATTTTTAACAATTTATTATCTCCGTATTCCGTATAATGAATTTACCAAGAATCAAAAATGTGTTCCAAGTAATAAATACGATTAAAATTGTCGTATTTATTATAAAATAGCTATTTTAAGTTTATGAAGAAGTCAGATTTTGATTTAAAAATGCCTATTTGTTGTGCAACTTGCCCAGTCTCTTGATTATATCTTTTAATATAATTATCAGCTTCTTTTTGAGGAAGTGCCAATAGTAGGCCTCCAGAGGTTTGGGCATCCGCAGCCATCATTTTTTGAATATTTGTTAGATCTGATGAGAAAGATACAAATTTAGAAACATATTCAAAATTTCTCTTTGTGCCGCTTGGAATAAAACCATCATTTGCCAATGTCCTAACACCATTTAAAAAAGGTATTTTATCAAAATTTATTTCAGCTGAAAGATTACTTCCATTGCACATTTCATAAAGATGCCCTAAAAGACCAAAGCCGGAGATATCAGTTGCTGCATGAGTGTCAAATTCCTTCATAATAGATGATGAAAAAGCATTTAAATAAGTCATGCTCTTAATTGCTTGATCAATTATTGAGTTTGAAGCTTTGTCTTGTTTTATTGCAGTTGAAATAATCCCAGTTCCTAATGGTTTGGTAAGAACAATCGCATCATTTTCGTGAGCAGTAGAATTCCTAATTAATTTAGATTCATCAACTTCACCAGTTACCACTAGTCCATACTTAGGTTCTTGATCATCAATTGAATGACCACCAACAATAGGAATTTTTGCTTCATTTGCTTTATCTGCACCCCCTTTAAGTATTTCAGATAAAACTTCATTTGACAATGTTTTTATTGGGAAACCAACAATATTAAGTGCAAATCTAGGAGTAGCACCCATAGCATAAATATCAGAAAGTGAATTTGCAGCTGCTATTTGACCAAATTGATAAGGGTCATCAACAATCGGTGTAAAAAAGTCTACTGTTTGGACAACAAGTTTGCCATTGTCTAGACGTATGACAGCAGCATCGTCAGAACCATTAAATCCAACAACAACTTCATCTTTTTCTGAAAAATCTAATTTACTCAGCACCTGAGCAAGGTCCTTTGGACCAATCTTACATGCTCAGCCAGAGCCGTGTGAATATTGGGTTAATTTTATTTTTTTATTTGGTAACATGGTCTCAATTTAAAGCTTATAATTGAAGATTCTAAATCGTTCTAAAATAAAATAAAAAAATCAGCTACAATCCGTTGATTTGCGTTAATCTAGAACAGTAGATTGTACTTTAAATAATTGTATTAAAAAGTAAAATTTGAATATTAAATCCAAACTTTTATAATTTAGTTTAATAATATTAGTTTAGACTTAAGAATATAAATTCAAGGGATATTATGGGAAAAATTACAGAACAAGTCGATGAAGTAGTTATTCGATTTGCGGGGGACTCTGGTGATGGAATGCAGCTTACAGGTGGTAGATTTACAGAATCAACTGCAATTATTGGAAATGATCTAAGTACACTTCCTGACTTTCCTGCTGAGATTCGTGCCCCTGCTGGGTCACTTGCAGGTGTTAGCGCTTTTCAAATCAAGTTTAGCTCAAAAGACATTCATACTCCAGGTGATAAACCTGATGTGTTAGTTGCAATGAACCCTGCAGCGTTAAAAGTACATCAAAAAGAAGTCGCACCTGGAGGGACTATTATTTGTAACGCAAATGCTTTTACATTGAAAAATTTAAAATTTGCAGGTTATGAAACAAATCCACTTGAAGATAAAACTTTAGATGACTATTTTACACTTTATTCAGTTGAAATGGGTAAGATGGTATCTTTAGCAAATGAAGATTTAGAAATTTCATCAAAAATTATTGATAGAACAAAAAACTTTTTTGCTCTGGGGCTATTATTTTGGATTTATGATAGGCCATTGGAATCAACAAAAAAGTGGTTAGGCGTAAAATTTGCAAAAAAACCTGAAATTGTTGAAGCAAATATTAGAGCTTTAGATGCAGGCTATAATTATGGTGAAACAACAGAAATTTTTACGACACGTTATAAAGTTGACAAAGCAGATTTACCAGCGGGTACTTATAGAAATGTGGTTGGAAACTATGCATTGTCAATGGGTTTAGCTGCAGCAGCTGAAAAATCAAAATTAGGGTTATTTTATGGAGGTTATCCGATTACTCCTGCTAGTGATATTTTACATACATTATCTGCATGGAAGCATTTAGGCATAAAAACGTTCCAAGCTGAAGATGAAATTGCTGGAATCACTTCCGTTTTGGGTGCTGCTTTTACTGGTGATTTAGGTATTACTGCAACTTCGGGGCCAGGTATCGCGCTAAAAGGTGAAGCTATGGGGCTTGCTGTTATGGCAGAACTGCCTATTGTTATAATAAATGTTCAACGTGGTGGTCCAAGTACTGGTTTACCTACGAAAACAGAACAATCAGATTTAATGCAGGCTATGTATGGAAGAAATGGAGAAGCTCCCGTACCCGTTTTAGCTTCAGCTACTCCAGGAGATTGTTTTTTTGCTGCTTATGAAGCATGCAGGATTGCTGTAAAATATATGACTCCTGTTATTTTATTAACAGATGGATATCTAGCAAATGGTTCAGAACCATGGCAAGTTCCAAAAGTAGATGATCTTCCTGATTTTGATGTGTCTTTCGCCGATGAATCAAATTTAGCAGATGGTCAATTTTTATCCTACTCTAGAGATAAAAAGACTCTAGCTAGACCATGGGCAATACCAGGGACTCCTGGATTAGAGCATAGAATTGGTGGGATTGAAACAGAAGATTTAACAGGAAATGTTAGTTATGACCCAGATAATCACCACTATATGGTTGAAACAAGAGCAAAAAAAATTGATGCAATTACTAATGAAATTGCATCTTCAGAAATTTTTGGTTCTAAAAGTGGAGACCTGCTTATACTAAGTTGGGGTGGTACGAAAGGTGCTTGCCGCTCAGCAACTGAAGCATTAAAAGCTGATGGCAAAAAAGTAGGACATTTACATCTTAGGTGGATTAATCCATTCCCAAAGGATCTAGGTGAAAAATTGATCAAATTTAAAAATATTTTAATACCAGAGATTAACTATGGTCAATTAATAAAGTTAATTCGAGCTGAATTTTTAGTAGATGCCCAAGGTTTAAATCAAGTAAGAGGTAAACCAATTAGTTCTGCTGATATTCAAGAAGCATCAAATAAATTAATAGGATAGATTTATGTCAGAGACAGTTAAAACTTATACTAAAAAAGACTTTACTTCAGATCAAGCAGTTAGATGGTGTCCGGGTTGTGGTGACTATGCCATTTTAGCTCAAACACAAAAAGTTTTTCCAGATTTAGGAGTAGATAAAGAAAAGTTCGTATTTATATCTGGAATTGGATGTTCAAGCCGATTTCCATACTATATGGATACTTATGGATTTCATACTATCCACGGTCGAGCACCTGCAATAGCATCTGGTGTCAAATTAGCAAACCCAGATTTATCTGTATGGGTAGTAACGGGTGATGGTGATGGACTGTCCATTGGAGGAAATCATACTATCCATCTCTTGCGCAGAAATTTAGATATTAATGTAATGTTATTTAACAACCGTATTTATGGTTTAACTAAAGGGCAATACTCACCAACTTCAGAAGTTGGAAAAATAACCAAGTCTACTCCAATGGGTTCATTAGACCGCCCTTTTAATCCATTAACGGTAGCATTAGGGGCTGGAGCAACATTTGTTTCACGCACAATTGATAAAGAATTAAAGCATATGCAAAGTATGATAAAAAGATCTCATGCTCATAAAGGAACTTCTTTTATGGAGATTTACCAAAATTGTAATATTTTTAATGATGGAGCCTTCTCAGCGCAAACAGATAGAGATCAAAAAGCTGAAACAGTATTAATTTTAGAAAATGGTCAACCAATCTTATTTGGGACTGAAAAGAATAAAGGTGTTCGATTAGATGGTAATAAACCAGTAATAGTAGATATTGGAGATAAATGGAGCGTAGATGATGTTTTAGTGCATGATGAGAGTGATTATGTCATTGCTTCAATTTTGTCAAATATGTCGTATCAAACTGATTTCCCAGATCCTATTGGTGTTCTTTATGCAGTCGAATCAGAAACTTATGAAGAAACAATGGTTGCACAAATCAATGAAGCTATTAAGAAAAAGCCAAAAGGAAATGTACAAGAAATTATTAATGCTGGAGATACTTGGGTAGTTAAGTAAATAGAAAAACTAATGAAATTTCGTAAAGAAAAAGATAGTATGGGTGAAGTAGAGGTGCCAGAAGACAAGTATTTTGGCGCACAAACACAAAGGTCTTTAAATAATTTTAAAATTGGCGGTGAAAAGTTTCAAAGAGATTTCATTCGCGCCTATGGAATCGTAAAAAAAGCTGCTGCTTCAGTAAATAATTCAAAAGGGTTATTAGATTCAAAATTAGCTGATGCTATAAAAAAAGCTTCTCAGGAAGTTATTGAAGGAAAGCTAGATGAGCACTTTCCATTAGTAGTTTGGCAGACTGGTTCAGGAACTCAATCAAATATGAATTTTAATGAGGTTATTGCTAATAGGTCGATTGAATTACTTGGAGGAGAATTAGGAAGTAATGAACCCGTTCATCCCAATGATCATGTGAATATGGGACAATCAACTAATGATACTTTTCCTACAGCAATCAATATAGCAGCAGTTGAGGCTGTGAGCAATAAACTCATGCCTGAGCTGAAAGAACTTTGCAATAGCCTTCAGAAAAAATCTGATGAATTTGATAAAATTATAAAATTAGGCCGAACGCATCTCCAGGATGCAACTCCGCTAAGTTTAGGTCAAGAATTTTCAGGTTACAGCTCTGCTTTGAGCCATGGTATTAAACGTGTTGAAAAAGGTTTAGAATCTTGTTATGAATTGGCTATGGGTGGTACTGCTGTTGGCACAGGAATAAATTCCTTTGATGGTTTTGGACAATTAGTTGCTAATGAAATTTCAAAACTTACTAACCTGCCATTTATTACGGCAGAAAACAAATTTGAGGCCTTGGGTGGTCAAGACTGTATTGTGGAACTTTCAGGTTCTTTAAAAACTGTAGCGGTTTCTTTATTTAAAATTGCTAATGATATTCGTTGGCTTTCAAGCGGACCTCGCTCTGGAATAGGTGAAATACTTATTCCAGAAAATGAACCTGGCTCCTCAATAATGCCAGGAAAGGTTAATCCAACGCAATGTGAGGCTATGACAATGGTTTGTACTCAAGTGATGGGAAATGACAATACAATCTCAATAGCTGGTGCAAGTGGAAACTTTGAACTAAATGTTTTTCGTCCGGTTATTGCCTATAATATTATTCAATCAATAACACTCCTCACTGATGCTTGTAATTCATTTAGATTAAACTGTGTAAATGGAATAGAAGCAAACAAAGAAAGAATTCACTCTAATTTATATAACTCTTTAATGCTTGTAACTGCACTTAATTCTCATATTGGATATGATAAAGCAGCTGAAGTAGCAAAAAAAGCATATAAAGAAAAGATATCACTTCGCGAAGCAATAGTTGATTTAGGTTACTTAAGTGGTGAGGATTTTGATCAACTTGTTCAGCCGGAAAAGATGATAAAACCGAATAAAAATAACTAGACATAGCGGAACATATCCGCATTTACATAGTTAATTTTATTAAAATCCTTCCTTTGAACATTTAGTCAATGACTTAAATTTCCTTATGGCAATTAAATTATCAATTAATAAAATCGTCTCTCATTTAAAATCTGCTGCAATTATTGCAATCATAGGTGCAGTTTTTATTTTAGGATATATATTTTATTTAGCACAG
>JAAZYT010000057.1 GCA_014239505.1 Fidelibacterota bacterium
AAACGAAGGCTTATTGTCTGTGGGCGTTGAGAGATTCGAACTCCCGACTTCCTCCTTGTAAGGGAGGCACTCTGACCAGCTGAGTTAAACGCCCAATTATATAACTGAAAATTACGCTACTTTTTTATTTTTGGTAGAAGCCTTTTTTGACTTTTTTGTAGTCTTTAAAGTAGGAATTGCAATATCAATAACATCCATAATTTCTTTTGCAAAATGAAATTCTAAATCTTTTTTGATATGTTCAGGAATATCTTCTAAATCTTTCTTATTATGATCAGGTAAAATTATAGTTTTAATTCCGGAACGATGAGCTGCTGTAACTTTTTCTTTAACTCCTCCAATGGGAAGGACATTACCTCTAAGAGTAATCTCACCTGTCATTGCTACTTTATTTTTTACAGATTTACCAGAAAGCAAAGATACAATAGATGTGAACATGCCAACACCAGCAGAAGGTCCATCTTTTGGAATCGCTCCAGCAGGAACATGAACATGAATATCAGTCTTCTCATTAAAGTCATCTTCAAAACCAAGAATATCAGTATGAGACCTAACATACGTCATAGCAGCGGTTGCTGATTCTTTCATTACATCACCAAGTTGACCAGTTAATGTAAGATTCCCTTTTCCTTTCATCTTTGATGATTCAATAAAAAGGATATCACCTCCAGCAGCTGTCCAAGCTAATCCAGTTACAACGCCTGGCTTAGTTGTCCTTTCTGCAATATCTGAATAAAATCTAGGTGCTCCTAAATAGTCATTCACTTTTTTCTTATTTACTTTAATCTTCTTACTTTTTTTCTCAATTTTATCTCGAGCGATCTTTCGAAAAACATTTGCGACTTCTCTTTCTAAATTTCGAACACCCGCTTCTCTTGTATATGAGCTAATAAGTTCTTTAACGCCTGTTTCTTCTAAAGTCACATCTTTACTTGTCAACCCATTCTCTTTTAACTGCTTGGGAATTAAATGTCTTTTTGCAATTTTAACTTTTTCATCTTCTATATAGCCTGAAAAGTCTATAATCTCCATTCTATCTCTCAATGCTGGTGGAATAGGATCTTGGTAATTTGCCGTTGCAATAAACATAACTTTACTTAAATCAAAATCTACTTCTAGATAATGATCTGCGAAGGTTGAGTTCTGCTCTGGGTCTAAAACTTCTAATAAGGCAGATGAAGGATCACCGCGATAATCCATACCAAGTTTATCAATTTCATCAAGCATAAAAATCGGGTTATTTGTACCTGCTTTTTTTAACGATTGTATAATTCGGCCAGGCAATGCTCCAATATAAGTTCTCCGATGTCCACGAATTTCTGCTTCATCACGTACACCGCCTAATGATATTCTTACAAATTCACGATTCATTGACCTTGCAATTGAACGTCCAAGAGATGTTTTTCCTACTCCAGGAGGGCCAGCAAAACATAGTAGAGGACCTCTTAATCCACCTTCAGGGTCCACCTTCATTTTTAAAGCTCTTACTGCTAAGTATTCAAGGATTCGTTCTTTAACTTTTTCTAAACCATAATGATCTTCGTCTAAAATTTTCTTAGCATCTTTTATATCAATAGAATCTTGAGAAGTTTTAGACCAAGGGAGCTCCGTAAGCCAATCTAAATAGGTTCGAGAAACAGTATACTCAGGAGACTGTGATGGTATTTTTGATAATCGGTCAAGTTCCTTTAAAGCAACTTTTTCTGCTTCTTCAGGCATCTTTGCTTTTTTAATCGCTTCTTCTATTTCTTTCAGTTCAACTTGAGATTCATCTTCACCAAGTTCACGCTTGATTGCTTTCATTTGCTCTCGCAAATAATATTCTCGCTGCGATTTGGTGATTTCATCATGTACTTCCGTTTGAATCTCTTCGCCTAGTTTAATTCTTTGAATTTCTTTATTTAAAATTTTAATAGATTTTTCTACACGCATTTTTATATCTAATTCTTCTAGAACATCTTGTTTTTCAGGATTAGATACTGTTAATAGTGAAACAGCTCGATCAGCTAGTCTAGAAGGTTTCTGAATATTTGAAAGCATGCCCGTATGTTCTTCACTTAAGTTAGGCGCAACTTGAATAAGTTCTGTAAATACTTGTCTTAAGTTATTAGCAAGAGCATCTAATTCAATATCATCAGATGAACCACTATCGCTCATGCGTTGAACTACGGCACGGTAATAGGGTTCTTTTTCTTTAAAGTCTAAAATTTTAACCCGATCAATACCTTGAACGATTGCTGATTTACTGTTATCTGGCATATCAAATACTTTAAGAACAACAGCTAAAGTTCCAAAAGAATACATTTCATCTGGTTCTGGATCTTCAATTGAACCATCCTCTTGAGCAACCACAACAATGTGCTTACTATTTGCAGGAAGTTCATTAATCAACTTTAACGATTTATCTCGACCGATATAAATGGGTATAACTTGCTGTGGAAATAAAACTGTGTTTCGAAGTGGCATAACCGGATAAGATTCGGTACCATCTAAAAGATCTTCATTTAATTCTTTTTTAATTTCGTCGGTCATAATAATCCTTTGTTATAACACCATGAATAGATTCAAACTATATGCCATTTATATAAATATGCTGATTTGACGTATATCTGTATAAAAAATTAGAATTATCTGCCATAATGGTTCATTTCGGCAATATATGGCAAGAAATACAATTATCTCTGTATTCATGGGGCATTTGCTTTACCAGAACTGGCCCAGATCCAAAATTCATTTCTCTCTCTTTTGCATGACACTGTAAGCAAGTTTTTTCATCAATAAACTCCATATGGGCAACAAAATTTGTCAGTTTTGGTGCAATTTTTCCATCTACAATAATCAAAGGCTCTTCTTTATTTTCAGTTACTAAGTTAGATGGATCAGTTACAACTTGTTCTGAATTAATCATCCAGACTAGAATAATCCCAGCTAAGAAAACCAAAAGATAAATTAAATTTTTATTTTGATTCATTTTTCTATTTTGGCAAGTCTAGCCTGCTCGTCTGCATGATATGAACTTCTAACCAGAGCGCCAGACTCAACAACTCGAAATCCTAAATCTAATCCAATTTTATTATACATTTGGAACTCTTCATCTTCAACATATCTGTTCACAGGCAGATGGTTTTTTGTTGGTTGCAAATATTGTCCAATAGTAAAAATTTCTACGCCTAGATCAACTACTTCTTTCATTGTTTCAATAACTTCTTTAGTTGATTCGCCTAAACCAACCATCATGCTCGTTTTTGTCCTTAATCCACTAATAACTGATTGTTTTAAAACATCAAGGCTTCTTGTCCAAACTGCTTGAGCTCGCACTTTTTTACTTATCCTTTCAATACATTCAACATTGTGAGAGAAAATTTCAGGTTTAGCATCAAAAACTGTATTTAAAGCAATTTTATCACCCTGAAAATCTGGTGTTAATACTTCAACAGTACATTCAGGAACATATCTATGAATCTGTTTAATTGTCTCTGCCCAAATCGTTGCACCGTAATCTTTTTTTATATCATCACGATCTACAGAAGTTATTACTACATGTCGAAGATTCATTTTTTTTACAGCCATAGCTGTACGTACTGGCTCCATTGAGTCAATATTAAGAGGCTTTCCAGTTTTAACAGAGCAAAAGCCGCAGGCTCGAGTACAAATATCTCCTAAAATCATTATTGTAGCAGTACCTCTACCCCAACATTCATAAATATTAGGGCATCTTGCCTCTTCACAAACTGTATGAAGTTTATTTTCGGAAACTACATTTTGGACAAATTTGTAGTCATCACCAAATTTAAGCTTAATCTTTGGTTTTTTTGAAATCACACGTTTAGTAGTAGTATTCATTATTATATTTTCTTAAATAAGTAAATCATATAGCGTTTATATTTTTTGAAATCACTGCTTTCTAAAAGAGAAAATTGATTGATTTTAGATTCTAATTTTTTCCCAAATGCTTTTTTCAATACTTTTAAAACTAATGGGTGATTCTTATCAAGATAATTAGATGAAAACTCTACTGTTGGAAAAATGAATCTATCCATAAAAGCTTTTGCGCCATCTAATGTTGGCATTGTATTGTCTGTTTGGTCATATTCTCTAATTAGCTCAAAACCATATTCTTTTGCTTTTTCTAAATATGTTTTTTCATCATGAGATGCTTTAATATGCCAATCACCACTTCCATCATTATGATGAAGAAAATAGTCTGATGCTAATAGATATCCTCCTTTACGGATTGTTTTTTGTGCGACCTGCCATCCTGGCTCAATTTGAATGTAACACGCACTTTCACTCTCAAGTACAAGATCATACTGTTTTTGTGGTTTAAAATCTTCGAACTTTGTTCTATAGAATGGAACTTCTCCATTATATTTTTCAGCAAATACTTTTTCTTGATAATCATCAGGCGATAGAGCTTCAACCGAAAAACCTTTTGAAAGTAAAAAACTTGAGTTTCCGCCAATTCCAGCACCCACATCTAAAATATTGTTAACATCTTCAGGAATAAAGGAAGCTAAGTGTTCAATATATCTCTGTTGCGCAGCCACCATATCATTTAAGGTTAATGTATCTATATTCACTTTATCAGGCTCATCCCAAAAACCATAGTGCAAATATGGTGACCTAAATGATTCGGAATACAGTTTTAGGACATGATCAATTGGCATTAAAATAAATTCTCTAAATTCATTGTTTCTATATTTTCTCTCACCATCTCTATAAATTTGCTCCCACCTGCTCCATCGATAAGACGATGATCAAAACCTAAAGAGAGTATCATCATACTTTTAATTCCAATTGTATCACCTTCATTGGTTTCAATTACTGCAGGGCGTTTCTTTACTGC
>JAAZYT010000085.1 GCA_014239505.1 Fidelibacterota bacterium
AAGAGCTGTTTTTTCCATTTCTCCTAAAGCTGTGTCGTTACGCATATCATCGACTCCAAGAGACACTGTTATACCAAGCAATACAGCTACAAACTCAATTCCTCCTCTTGAAAAAATATTCATTCAATCTCCTTTATTTGAGCCAGAGGCGTTTCATTTAATTAGGTAGTTCTAAAGTTTGATTATCGCCAAAATAAATATCATCAATATGTCCAGCAATTTTTTTATCATCGGTTAAAAAGTGCATATGAATAAATGTTGAGTGATGTGTAAAAATAGTTTTATGGTGTTTTGAATAAAAGCCAAGTATTGTCATAGCTCTGTTTTCCAATACTCCTGACAATCCAGATTCTATATGTTTTTGGTGGCTATGAACGGAATCTTTACTATCCCAATTAATAATGTGCCAATTCACTTTTGATGACACACCCTTTATTATGAAAGGGAACGGTTCTTCAATATTTATATCATTATCATTACTAATTATTTCAAAATATTCTTCAAGTTGTTGTGAAGTTTTGATTGATGAAGGTAATTTTAAATCATTCCATTTATTGACCACAGTAGAAACATATAATGTTGCTTCATGATTTATATCATTTGAAAAGCCGATCTCTTCATTTCTTGTTACATATGAGATGAAAGGATTGCCATTAAGAATTAGAATTTCACCCTTTAAATCTTTCAGTGCGCCCAGACCAAATATATTAGGATTATTGACGAATTTATTCAAATTAATTTTGCTTGATAAATCACCTTCATGCTTAATTTCATAAAGAGAACCGTAAACTTGTACAGGAGGGTTTTTTGTTGTTTCACAACTATTTATTAGCAAGCCAATAAAAAATACAAATAATATGACCCAGAGGCGTTTCATACAGAAAATTACAAATAATCACTCAACAATGCGCCTATCTCTTTCATAAACAAAAAACCCCATTTCCCGTCAGGATTCTCTTACCCTTTCTTTTCGGCTTTTTAGAGCTCACCATAAACCTCGTTGTCCAACTAGATTGCAGCATCGGACTGTCTGCCTTTGCGAATTCATATAATACTTAAAAAAGCATATATGATTTTATTTCCATAAACCACTGATAGAATTGAACCGAATGCAATAAATGGGGCAAATGGCAATATCTTGATTTGTTTTTTCTTGAATAATAGGAGGTATACGCCTACAATCGAAGCGCTAATAAAGCTTAGATAAAGCGCCACGACAGCTAGCTGCCAATCAAATAGTATTCCTAAAATAAATCCCATTTTGATATCACCTACACCCATTGCTTCACGTTTATAGATAATACGACCAATAAATCGTAAACAGAGCAAGAAACCTCCAAACAGTCCAACACCCAGCAGCGTATCCATTATGCCCACATCTATAAATAAATATCGATAACAAATTGAAAACGCTAGCAGTGAATATAAATGAGACTCATAAATGAATTTTTCTTTTAAATCGGTCAGGGCAATGGCTAGTAACATAGTACCCATACCCATTAATAGAATATATGGTAAAAACGACGAATTATGCACATAGAATACTACAGCCAATATCCCCATCACTAATTCAACCACAGGGTATTGAATTGATATGGATTCTTTACATTGTCTACACCGACCCTTTAGCAATAAAAATGAAATTAATGGTAAATTGTCATACCAATGAATTTGCCTATCACATTTTGGGCATTTTGATCTTCCAAAAATGTAATTTCTAGATTCAGTGGTACGAATGGCAAGTACATTCGCAAATGAACCGACACATGCCCCTAAAATAAATATTAAGATTTGCAATTGATTACCTATCGCAGATTTTCTGAGCGTTGGAATTCATTGAACTCTGATGAAATTATATACGTAAAACTGTCAGTGACTGTAGACCAGCATTGATCCGAAGCATTTATGTTGAGAATGCTACCATTATTCGAATATATTGAATAGTCCAATACGACCGTACCCGTTCCATCGTTCATCTTCCAAAATCCAAGCAACTGATCGCTGCTAGCATAATCACTAAAATTGATCAGTGAATTAAAATTCAACCCCTGTCGATGCATATAGCCTACGCTTGCATTATTCATTGCACTATTCCATATTCCCACGTTCCGTACCTGACCAGAAAAGAAAATACCCCCCATCATAGGCGTATCCACATATTTACCAATAAAAAAACTACTATTGGCGATCGTTGACCAGTCTACATTGCCACTGGCATTTATTTGCTCCATTACTTCCTCATTACGTAAAATCCTGAGCTGATTCCCATCATATACCACAGTGACAAATATCCACTCACTGTCAATAATATTATTGAAACCAAGTGAATAAAAAGTACGTACTTCTGAATCATTCAATGTAACATTGAAATTGAGTCGCGCAACGGTATTTTCAACGATCCGACTAAAGGCGAATTGGAACCCAGCGCCTGGATAGTCACCAAATCTTTTTTGACTAAAACCAAGAACTGGCTCTCCGTTGTAAGGAAGCTGTAAACCGGTGAGAGGTGAGGCAAGATTTTGAGGTTTCATCCAGAGTGATATGGTGAACTGATCTTGAATCTGTTTGAAATGATCATGAGCTCCTAGGTCGGCGAACGTAAACTGTCCTTGGTATATAGAAGCTTTTTGCTCTAGTCTTTTTAATTGGATAGTACCGGATTCAATCGTTTCAATCTCAAGGATTCCTTCATCGTTAAACGCTGGTAATGTCACGTTTTCAATGAGGGTATTTCCGGAGCGAATATTACTGATCAATTGCGTACGAACGTATTTATTGGCCGCCGTTCGTAGATTCGAGGTCGCAGTCGAGCTTAACAGTAAGAGGATGCCTAATGCGGTAAATGCGATCACTAACGAAAATAATAAAATGATGCCTCCACTTTTTTTCATCTAGTTCAGTCTCCGTACTTTGATATAATGATTACTCACAATGTTTTCATCAAGGGTAAATTGATAATTGAGGCGAATTTTAGGCATGGTGTTCATCTCAGGAATAATGAATGAATCGGAATTTACTGGTGATTTGACCGTATTGTCATAATTGTAATACTCGAATTCAGTAACGAGAGTATTCACATTTTTTACTAGAACTTTTTTATCTGAATCATCCACCCGATAGTATATGACATCATCCGCAATAAAATAGGACACCTCCTGCTGGAACAATTGATCGCGCGTGGTATAGAACCCAATCGAATCAGCGGTCATGAATTTGAATTTGGTATGGGTCCTAAAATCTTCCTCTAGTCGATTTATTAGGCGCGACTCAACAATATTTTTCATCTGAATCGATTCCATTTTACGGAGCTCTTTAAAACTACTATTGATCACATTGAAAAGTAGCGGCATCACAATCCCTAAAACTGCGATGGTTAGCAGCATTTCGATAAGTGTAAATCCCTTATTCGTCTTCAAATGGATACACCATGATGCCAGTTTCTGTTAACAAAAACTTATTATTATTTTCAGGATTGAAAAGAGGACGTAAATACCCAAGATCTCTTTGTAAATTTCCAACCTGTTGCAAGTGAGACCCTCCTTCATCAATCTTATAATATTCAGTAACTACAGGCTCTTCATTTCCTACATCAACCAATATCGAAAAATCCCTCCTTTGGACTGTTCCACCCACAAGAGAAACATCATAATATTGCGAACGTTGTTGACTTAAAGTTGCGTATCCATATTGTCTTTTGCCTATAAATTTGTGCAACCTTCTATCACTAGCTAAATCAATTTCAATATAATCATCTGAGTATTGCGGATTATTTGGGTCCGGACGACTATTTGTAAATGGACCTGTCCATGCTTTAATGATATTACCGTCGCGCACAATTTTTACTCTAGTATATCGATTCATATTCCAATTCTGACGTCTTTCGGTTGATTCATCAAATACTCTTTTACTCCATTTGAAGGTCGTATTTCTCCCGCCATTATAGTGCTCTTCCCAATAAATGATGCCAAATCTTCCATTATCACCGTTTAATGGGGTAAATCCGTTTCCTGACCTCATCAGTACTAAAAACTTGTTAGTCATACCATTATTATTTAGGCTGGGGTTAATTGATGTTTCTGTTGTGCAGGTATTGGGGTCATGATCTCCTACAGTGCTACAATTAACTGCTTTATTTCTCTCGTAAGCAATGACAAGACCGACATAATCATCATCTGAAGCGTTAGAGTACAAAGTTGCTTCAAACGTAAATTTATCCAACGAATCTGGACTGATAAAGGTGTTTAAATATGATACATTTTCCGGTTGGCTTACTCTTTCAGGATTTGCTAATAATTGCCACTCCATAGATGCACACCAGCTTCTGACAAAATAACCCCTCGTTGGATGGATGCAACTATACCACCTTTCGCCGTTTTCCGCATCGGCTCTATTAGCAAAATAAATATTTCTTTCGGTTCGGGGCCAATTATTAAATATTTCAGTGGGGCTCTGAACAACAGGAATTATATTTAAATTTTCATTAAATTGATTTATTTGAGCAGTAGTATAAATTTTAGAATCAAATTGCTGCAGAAGAGGTAAGATTTGTGTGTGGGAAGCAAAGGAATTAGCGCTATCCTTATTTGGCAAACTATAAATGGTTTCATTTCCTTCATCATCGCTTACAGAACCATTTACAATTATTAAATTGTCACGGTATGAAATGTAATCTGTTAGTTCAGCCCCTCCCATATTCGGACCAACCGCTAGTTGAAATGTCAATTGACTTGTACCATCACCGCTGATATAGTCTGCACGAATTTCGCCGTCATTAGAACTCCTACTTGAATAATCTCCTGGATTTCCGTTCAGCAGACTGGAAATAATATCAATGTAAAAGGCGAAAGATTCATCATTACCATTGACATAAACAATTTCACTAAATTGTACATTAAATTCTAAAACATCCCCCGCTGTAATAATATGTTCACCTATATCTAAATCAACAGAAATATCTGTTGGGTAGGCCCTTACAATTAAAAGCTCGGGATCAAAATTGCCACCAATAATTGTAGAATACCGAATTGGGTTATCAAAAAGTGGATGATTCACATCCAGTTGCACACGTTTTAATAAAGTTGGAATATTCGATAAAGTGATATTCTTATTGTTTGGATCAAAATTAACATAATTAACATTAATAGATGTTTCCATACGTGGGAAGGCAGGATCAGTTGCTGTAATTCCATGAAAATCATCGATATCATCAAACGAAGACCAATCTCCTTGATCTTCACCTTCTTCAACATCAAAAACCTTTGTGAGACCATTTTCCAAGATTGAAGCAATATTTTCATCATATTTTCGTAAACTTACTTCATCAAAGATTTTATTTGCGAATGAATCAGCCAAAATAATTAGCTGATTTTCACGTAGCCGCCTTTCTACCATACGTATAGAACCAAAAATCACCCCAAGAATGATCATGATGATCGTCATCCCATAGATTACATCCACATAAGAAAAAGCCTTCTGTTTAATTTGTTTTTGCACTTTATCTTTGTATTGAGACATGTCCTGTTAATCCTGAGACAATTAGATTCATTCCATCGATCTCAATGGTGATATCATCTAAACTTTCCATCAAGCCCCATGGTTTGAAAAATATCTGATTGGAATCCCCAAACCGCAAAGTAGTCGTTATAGAAGAAATATCCACCGCATTGACAAATGCATTATCAAACCACAAAGGAATAGACCGGTCTGATTCTTCTAAATTCGAGGCCATTACAGATAGGCTATACGTTCGTGCTTCAGGATCTGCCGTAAGTACCGCATATTTTTTTTCAGTAAGTGCGACCTCCTGGGCGTAAATAATATGTTGATTAAGCGACTCAGTCATCTTTTTATAATTCAATTTTTCTTGATCAGGTAAAAATGAAACGGTAGCCAGAGAGAACATAATCCCGATAATGGCCGTTACCAGAACAAGCTCGAATAAGGTATATGCTTTGAGACGATTCATATTGAAATAAAAAAGGCCGGAAAATAACCGGCCTTTTTATTAATAGATCAAATAAAAAAGAATTTAATCCTCTCCAGGAG
>JAAZYT010000066.1 GCA_014239505.1 Fidelibacterota bacterium
GATCAATACGCTATTGATTCACAAGTAAAACTTCATGGTTTAGATCCAAAAAATGTTATAATAGAATTAGAACCAAGAAATGGAGAAAATTCACTTAGGACAGAAGACATTGTTAATAATATACGTAGTTGTGCCGATGAACTGTCAATGGTTTTAATGGGTGGTGTTAATTATTATACTGGTCAAGTTTTTGATTTAAAAACTATTACTCAAGAAGCTCATTCCGTTGGAGCAATTTCAGGTTTTGACTTAGCACATGCTGCTGGAAATATATTGTTAGATTTGCATAATTGGAATGTTGACTTTGCTGCATGGTGTAGCTATAAATATTTATGTTCAGGCCCAGGTGCTCCATCAGGAATTTTTATTCATGAAAAACATCATGAATGGGATGGACCTAGACTTCAAGGATGGTGGGGGAATGATAAAGCAACACGGTTTAAAATGAATCGTGATTTTAATCCAATAAATTCAGCTGAAGGTTGGCAAATTAGTAATGCACCAATTCTAGGTATGGCACCATTAATTGCATCAATGGAATTATTTGATCGAGCTGGAATGGATCTTATTTATAATAAAGGTCAAAATCTTTCAAATTATCTTTATTATTTAATTAATGAAATATTTCCAGAAATAAATATAATCACCCCTAAGGATCATGGTTGCCAACTTTCTCTTGTAGTTGAAAATGGGCGAAGTGTTTTTAATAATTTATCAGATAGGGGAGTAGTATGTGATTGGCGTGAACCTGATGTAATAAGATTTGCACCGCATCCTTTATTTAATTCATATTTAGAAATTTTTGATTTAGTTAAATTTTTAAAAGAATCCATCAATGGATCAAAATAAAATTGTTTTAATTGGAGCTGGACTTTCAGGTCCCTTAATGGGCATATATTTATCCCAGCATGGATTTAATGTAGATATATATGAAAAACGATCTGATATGAGATTGAATGATATCTCAGCAGGTAGATCAATCAATTTAGCACTTTCAATAAGAGGTATAAGAGCTCTTAAAGAAATTGGCATATATTCAGAAATAAAAACTTTAATAATGCCAATGAATGGACGAATGATACATGATTTAAGTGGAGAAACAAGCTTGCAACCGTATGGACAGAAAACTAATGAAGTAATTTATTCTATATCTCGTGCAGAATTAAATAAACAATTAATGTCAAAAGCTGAAGAAACTGGGAAAATTAGGATTTTTTTTGATCATGATTTAATAGAAGCTGACTTAAATAATAAATTTTTATTATTTAATAATCAGAATAAGATATCATTTAATACTGTCATTGGTTGCGATGGGTCTTCATCTGTTTTAAGAGATGAAATAATTTCTAATACTAGTGCAAAATATTTAAAAAAACCATTGGGCCATGGATATAAAGAGCTAACTATTCCTTCATTCTCAAATAAATTTAAAATAGATCCAAGAGCATTACATATTTGGCCAAGAGGTAATTTTATGCTTATCGCTCTTCCAAATATGGATAAATCTTTTACATGTACATTATTTATGCCTTTAAAAGGTGAAACGAGCTTTGAAACAATAAAAAATAACAATGAAGTAACAAATTTATTTAAAACTTATTTTCCTGATGTTTTAGAATTAATACCAACACTTCATTTTGATTTTTTAAATAACCCCACAGGTGAGCTTGCTTCAATATACTTAAATCCTTGGCACTTTGATGATAGAGCTTTATTAATTGGAGACGCTGCGCACGCTATAGTACCTTTTTTTGGTCAAGGAATGAATGCTTCTTTTCAAGATTGCACAGTATTAAATAAATTAATTAATACTGAAAAATATGATTGGGGTAGAATTTTTTCTAGATTTTCTAAAGAACATGTTAAAAATGGTCATGCTATCGCTGATATGGCGATAGAAAATTATGAAGAAATGCGTGATTCAGTAAATAAAATTAAATTTAAAGCTCAAAGAAAATTAGAATTTGCTCTAGAAAAACAATTTCCAAATAAATTCATCCCAAGATATTCAATGGTTTCTTTTAGTGAAAAACCTTATTCAGAAGTTTATAATAAGGGCGAGAAGCAGTACAAATTATTGAATAAATTACTAGAAATTGATCCGAGTGGTAGTTCAATAGATAAGAATATTGTCAATAAGTTTATAAAATAAATTTGTACGCCCGGGAGGATTCGAACCTCCGGCCTTTAGAACCGGAATCTAACGCTCTATCCAGCTGAGCTACGGGCGCATATAGAGTGTAAAATTAAAACTTAATTATATTATTACATAACATCAGTATTGGTTAGTTTGTCAGTAATTAAACTGATATGTAAATTAATCCAATGCTTACATTAATTATATTTATTAAATAATAAAGGTTCAATAAACTTTGTTTAAAGTACAGCGATTTACTTTTTTAATATATTTTATAGCTTTAATAACTATTGGGTCTGTTGGTTTTTATTTAATTGGTGGAGACGATTGGTCTTTTATTGATAGTATGTATATGACTATTTTGACATTATCTACTGTTGGTTTTGGTGAAGTGCACCCACTTAGTGAAATAGGCAAATTATGGGCAATTTTACTAATTATTTTTGGAGTAAGTGGATTTGCATACATAGTTTATGAATTAGGGTCAGAACTTATTCAATTAAATACGTATCGGAGTCGTACAATGCGTAAGAAAATATCAAAGTTACAATCACATTATGTAATATGTGGATATGGAAGAATGGGTGCTATTATAGCATCAGAGTTTCAAAAAAAGAATATTTCATTTGTCATTATTGAAATTAATGATTCAAAAATCATTGATATTCAAGAAAATGGATATAATCATATTCATGGTGACGCTACCTTAGATGAAACGTTAATAAATGCAGGAATTATAGATAGTAAGGGAATTGTTGTAGTTTTAGATAATGATCAAGACAATCTATTTGTTACAATGTCGGCAAGAAACCTTAATCAAGGTTCTTATATAATTAGTCGGTGCTCAAAGCAAGACACTGGCAACAAACTTAAAAGAGCTGGTGCAAATAAAGTTGTTAATCCATATATCACTGGAGGACATCGAATGGCTGAATTGCTAATTAGCCCAAATATTGATGATATAGTTACAATTGAATCTCCCGATAATATTTCAGTTGATTTTTCGATTGAAGAAGTTTCTGTTAAAAATTTTAATATTTTAAATAATAAAACAATTAATGAATTAAATATTAGAGAAAAATATAACTTAGCAATTGTTGCTATTATTAATAAAGATAGAAGTAAACAATTAAATCCTGGACCGGATGTAATGCTATCATCAAATCAAAAAGTTATATTAATTGGTACTTTAGACAATTTACAATCATTCTTACTTGATAGAAATGATGCATAATATATATTATGTATAATTGTATATATAATATATATTACTTTACAACTATATTGACTATTCGCCCTTCCACATAAATCTCTTTTACAATTTCTTTATCTTTTAGATAAGTTAGGATTTTAGTATCAGATTTAGCCATTATAATAACATCCTCTTTTAATGTATTAGATGAAATCAAAATTTCTGATCTTTTTTTACCATTTATTTGTATAGGAATAGATAATTCATCGTTTTTTAAATAATTTTTATCAATTTTTGGCCAATTAACATATGATAATTCGCTTTTTTCATCTAATAATTCCCAAATTTCTTCAGCTAAATGTGGCACAAATGGATTAATTGTAATTATAAATGATTTTAAACAATCACGATTAATATGTGATAAAGTTTGCAAATGGTTAGTAAAAACCATGAATTCTGATACACAAGTATTAAAATGTAATTGATCTAAGTTATCTGTTACTCTGTTAATCATTTGATTTATTAATTGTAAGGTCTCTTTATTAGGATTGTCATTTGATATTTTAGTTGATAATGATCCATCAGGGCTTACAACAGTAGCCCATAGTTTATTTATAAATCGTGAACATCCTTGCAATCCCTTAGTATTCCAAGGTTTCGCTTTATCTAGTGGCCCCATGAACATTTCATATAAACGCATTGAATCTGCCCCATATTCATTTACAGTTTCATCAGGATTGATAACATTTCCTTTAGATTTGCTCATTTTAGTACCATCTTCGCCGAGTATCATACCTTGATTAAATAGTTTTGTAAATGGCTCTTTATAAGACACTAATCCTAAA
>JAAZYT010000052.1 GCA_014239505.1 Fidelibacterota bacterium
AAGTAAAAGGAAGGTCATCTTTACTTTGGAAATATGAAATAACCGTATTCCATTCTTCGTCAGTATAATCAAAACTAGGCATTCTAGCCTGTAAGTGAGGTCTAACCATAGAAATATTTTTAAACCACTAAACTTCATTTTTATCTAATAAATAATAATTTTTTGTTTCATATAAAATCCACTTATCTATTAAGTAAAATACTAAAGTAATATATTTTATTTATATTAAACTTGAGAAAATTATTTAGATAAATATAATTGACCTTTTTTAATAAACATAATAAAGAGACTTAAATAAAAAAATTATGCTCTTAAAATCAACATATGCTTTCAAGAGTATTTTTAATAAAACAAGGTAAATGCTGTGGGAATGGTTGCCTGATGTGTCCTTATACAAATAGGCACAGTGGCCAATCAAATAAAATAAAAAAAGAAGTCCTTAATAATTTAGAAAAATGGGAATCGCTAGCTTTAAAAAACGTAAAATTAAAATCAGAGTAATCTCAGATTAATTACTCCCAGTCTTCGTCACCCCAATCATCATCTTCTTCAATAATAAATCCATATCCATTAGATGATATATGTCTTCTAACAATTGCTGAAACATCTTTACGACCACTCATCCCCCACATCCAGTCGTTTAAAGCTTTATAAAGTTTCGTACTATCAGTACTAATCTTTGCAACATCTTTACCCCATACTTCAACTACAGAATTAACTGGCTCTTCAGTAGGGATATAAGGTGCTGGCATTTTAGTCCCAGGCATAACATCTTGAGGATTAGTAAACCATTCCACTAGCCATTCCGGTCTTAAACGCTCTTTTGTTAATACTAAATTAGGTGCCCATGTAAGAGCAGCTTGTTTTGGCTTTTCTTCTCCATAAAAATGGCAATTATTACAAGCACCCATTTCAGCAATTCTTTCACCTGCCTTATATGAAGATGAATTTTTTACAAAATTATGAGGGTTTTCATAAGTAAGAGGAAGGTCATCTTTACTTTGGAAATATGAGATAACCGTATTCCATTCTTCGTCAGTATAATCAAAACTAGGCATTCTAGCCTGTAAGTGAGGTCTAACCATAGAAATATTTTTAAACCAATTTAGTAGCCATTGAGGTTGAGTTTTTCTACCCTGTGTATTCAATATAGGAGGGCTAAAACTTTGAACTAAGCTCATGTCTTCTGCATTTGTATTATCAGCAACTTGCCTTAACCAGTCAGAAGTTGAAGTCCAAATTGCACCTCCCTTGCCATCTATTTTATGACATCCCATACAATTATTTGTATGAATAAATTGTTCGCCTTTTGTTACAGCTAAATATTTTGGAGTTTTTTCAGGTAGTTTTGTTGGAGGTATTTCATCTTTAACAAGGCCCATAATCAAGGTGACTAAAGATTTTATCTCTTTATCTTCTAATCCAAAATGAGGCATCCTTGATTTTTCTAGAGGTTTCAATTGTTTAACTGAAATAGTTCCATCATCATTTGGAATCAAATCAAATTTTTCAGGTTGATCTAGTTTGTTATAAAACCAATCCCACTTTGTATGATCTATTTTATCATGCCAAAAACCAAAATCAAGTTTTGATATGAGTTTACTTCCTTCATAATTAAGAGCGATACCTATCGGTTTCCTATCTTCAAAACCGTCAATATTATGGCATGAATAACATCCGTAGTGCCCAATTAGATTTTTCCCAGAAAGAACTAATTTTTCTTTTGAAGACATATCTTCTAAGATTTTTTCAACTTGCCTTGTTGAATTCACTTGAGATAAGAAATCAGAAGTTATTTCATCTAAAATTGTTTCGTCTATATTAGGGACTAATCTTTCATCAAAATCTTTAATTTTATCTTCAATAAGATAGCTAGCAATATCGCTTGCTTCTTTATTTGTTAACCTAAGATTTGGCATTTTTGTACCTGGATGATATGAGTATGGATTTTTTAACCAACTAAACAACCATTCTTCTGTTGTTTTTGAACCTAAACCAATAAGGTTTGGTCCTTGTTGTAGCCTTATATTTTCATAAGATGGTTCATATGATTCATCGACCTCTGGTTGAATTTGATGACACCCCATACAACCATACGAAGCAACTAGCAGTGCTCCATTTTCTGGATCTCCACTCTTAAGTCCTTTTGCCAAATTATAATCTTCTGAGTACTCATATAAGTATTCGGTCATTGCCAAAGTTTCTTGTTCAGAACGCAGTATATCTTCAGGGGAACTATTATTCCCTTTTTTAAAGAAATGTGGCATCCATGTATTATGTCTAAATGCTCTTGGTTCCATAATCCATCGATAGACCCAATCTTTATCTGCTTTAGAAGCTAACTTATAAAGACTAGGACCAGGTTTAGGAGTGTCTTCCCAACGATCCATTGAGTGACATGAATAACAACCAGCTTTTTCAAATGTAGCCATACCTAACGTCAGCGTCTCAGCACCAACCACAGGCATATTGTCACTATGACATTTGAAACATCCTGCTTCAACATATTGAGCAGGTAACATCTTATCTTCCCAATAATGAAGAGCTTCCCATCCATATTTTTCCTTCCACTCTTTCGCTTGGATTTCATCTTTAGGCATATGACCAGAAGAAATAAAATCTGTACCTCTACCTCTTCCAGCATGACAAGAGGTACATCCATATTCACTCATTGGATGTGGTGAGCTACCTCCAGCAAATTCATCTAAACGTGGATGAGTTGTATATGGTTGAGGTTGGTCCTCAAATCCCTTCTTATCAATTCCTACATGGCAAGTCATACAACGATCAACTTTAGGCATTCCCATATATACTAGATCTTCTTTTAAATCATTTACAACAACCTGTTTAACATCATAATAAGGATCAATAAAATCAATTACAGGTAAATCTCTAACAATATTGGCAACTTTATTTGAAAGGTTCATTGATTCTGGATCAAGTTTTGTTAAACGACGTTCTAAAAGAAGTTTTTCTTTTGATACAGAAAAAATTGCATCTTCATATTTTTTTATATTTGCATTGATAAGTTTTAACTCATCACTTAATTCATCTATTTCTGATTGTTTATTTTCAGCTACTAAAAAGACTTTATCAGTTTTTGTACGAAGTTTATTATATTTTTTTTCTGCTTCTTCAATATTGCCATGTCCAAATAGGGCTTCTTCGTATGCGTAACGCTGAGCATCCATATCAGCCTTACTAAATTGAAAATCTTGGTTGATTTTATATAATTCAATATTTAAAAGTTTTATTTTGCTATTAATATCTTCAACTTTCGCTGATTCTAATTCTAAATCACTTCTACTTTTACTAAGAGCGTTTATTAAACTTTCATATTCATCGCTATCTTCTAAAGCAACTTTTTCAAGATTAATATCTTGCTTCACTTTCTCAATCTCAATTTTTCTAAATTCTATTTGGTACTTTTTCCATGGTCTATTAAAGTCATCTGCAAAAACTAATATCCAAAAAGCAGTGAATAAAATACTAGATAAAGCAAACCATTTATTTAGCTTAAGTATATTGTAGTATCGTTCCTGATTATTTGAATTATTCATATATGAGGATATATTTTAAAAATTAAAGAAATACTCAGGGATTGATATAAGATATTTAAGATTGAAGAGCCACCTTAGATACATTTTTACTGGGAGGAGGGCTCCAAAAATCATAAGAACTACAAAAATTGAATAACGTGAAGGGCCTAAATCCTCATAAGACTTTTTTAAGAAAGTTTTAGCTAACAATACTGGTAAAACGGCAATCAGGATAAACATAATCAGTAGACCTGGTGCTTCTCTTAAAAGTATAGATTGTGGAAGTCCAATTTCTAACCATTTTACAAAAATTATTTCAGAAAGATTTACATTTGTTAGCGCCTCTAGTCTGTGAGAATCCCAATATTCAAATGGGCCGAAGAATCCCCAGTTTGGTCCTCTCAAGAATGTTCCTATAACGATTAGTACATTCCATAAAATTAGCCAACCAAATAAATAGATAGAGAGAGAAAGTTTTCTGTTTTTAAAGCTATAGTAGCCAGAACCATTTGGATCTCTATCAAGGTAGGGAATTGCCATTAAACCAATAATAATAAAAGTTGGTAATACTACACCCGCATACCATGGATCAAAATAGACTAGCATCTCTTGTAGTCCTAAAAAATACCAAGGAGCCTTAGCGGGATTAGGAGATTCAGCTGGATTTGCAGGTTGTTCTAGGGGCGCTGGGAGACCAATTGACCATATTAACATAAAAGCAGAAAACAGTATAAGTGAGATAAGCTCAACATATACTAAATCAGGCCAAACTAATACTTTATCATTCGGTGCATCATAATGCTCATCAACTGATTTTCCTTGATCTATTAATTCATCATTCTTATATGCTTGACTCATTGATAGCCAGGTGAAAAAGATAAGTAATAGAATAAGTCCAGAAATAGGAACATTGTCTGGTTTTAAAACAATACTTCTAAAATTATAATCTCCTAGTCCAAAAATAAAAAAAGCAATAGTAACAACCGTCATCAACAAAAGACCTTTTCCAGTCCATAGTTTATCTAGATGCAAACGCTTATTTACTTTATAAAACCAATTAGTTGGTGGAAATACAAAGGGGAAAAGTACTATGACAGCAGTTACTAATATAGTTGGGTTAGAAATATAATTAATTAGTGATTTAAAGGCTTCCATAATTTTTTATACCGGAGTGGAGATACCGCCATCCTTCCGAATCCTCCAAAAATGAACTGCCATAAATATCATAATAATAAACGGAAGACCAATACAATGCAGTACATAAAAACGAAGTAAAGTTGCTTCTCCTAAAAACCTTCCACCTATTAATCCAAAACGTGCATCACTAACTTTGGTAATAAAATTAATATCACCAATTGCTAATAAAGCTGAACCAGGACCTTCTGCACCTAATAAAGGAGTTGCACCAGCCATGTTAGATCCGACTGCGATTGCCCAAATGGCTAATTGATCCCAAGGCAACAAATAACCTGTAAAACTAAGTAAAAGTGTTAAAACAAGAAGAATAACACCAATCGCCCAGTTGAATTCTCTGGGAGGTTTATAAGATCCTGTCATAAATACTCGGAACATATGTAACCATACAGTAATAACCATCGCATGTGCTCCCCATCTATGAATTTCACGCATGATTCCAAAAGGAACTTGTTCTGAAAGATCAATCATATCAGTATATGCGTATTCAATAGTTGGCCTGTAATAAAACATCAATAATATTCCAGAAATGGTCAATATTAAAAATATAAAGAAAGAAAGTCCTCCCATGCACCAAGTGAACTTTAACTTAACTGCATGTTTTGGTAAACGGACAGGGTGTAAGTGTAAAAAAACTGAATTCAAAACTACCATCATACGCTGTCGTCTTGATTTTGGGACACCGCCGCCTCGGAAAATTGAGGTCCAAACCTGTCCTACAGAAAATTTTTCTAGTAAACTTTTTTTATCACTCATTTTATTACTATTATTTTATACTTTTAAAAATGCCTCAGGGTCAGTCCATTGCCCTTTTTCTTGTTGGTACTTTTGATTTTTATCTACAATGATTTCACCATCATCAGCTAATGTAATTTTAAAACGTTCCAATGGTCTAGGAGCAGGACCTTCAAAATGTATACCTGTTATTCTAAATCCACTTCCATGACAAGGACATTTAAATTTTTTAGCTGTTGGTTGCCAGTTTGGTGTGCAGCCTAAATGAGTACAAGTTGTAGACAAAGCATATATACCATCATCATTTCTTACCATCCATACACCAAATTTTTCTTTCCACCTTAAGTCAACTTGCCCCTTTGTATAATCGTCAGGGAAACCGGCTCTAAAAGTTTGGACAGGTTCAAAAAGTACATTGGGAAAGAAAAATCTAAGCATCATCGTAAAATATCCACCAGTTGCTGCAATGAAAGCAATCCAACCAACTGATAACCATGAGAAAAAAGATCGGCGAGAAACTTCAGATCCTTCCTTAGCTTTATTTAAAGCTGCGGGAGGAGGACTTGACGGAGTTATACTTACTGTTTTTTTATCTGTAGCCTTAGGCATGTGGACATCTATTATTCAAAGTTTAGTAATGCTATACGAGCAGCCTCTCGTATTTTCAAATTAGAATCTCTCTCTTTTAACTCTAATAATGATTGTTTTAGATCAGAATCTTGTATCAATGGTGCAACATTAATTGCCACCATCATGGCTTGAACTTGCTCTACTTTATCAATATTAGAGAAGGAATTTAAATACTTTCTATCTAATAGGTCTAATATAATTCTTCTACCACTTGAATTTTTTTGTTTTGCAAGCGCGATTGCTGCATCCCATCGTACGTTTGGCTCAATATCAGCCAACATTTTTTCAAGAGGCAAAGTAGAATTAGGATCATTAATTTTACCAAGAGCTATAACTGACTGTAATCTAACTTGTGGATCCGGACTATCAAGTAACCCTAATAAATGCACTACAGCTCTATTATCTTTTAAGTTGCCTAATGCAAAAGCACAGGCCATAATAATTTCATTATCATTTTGATCTAATGCTTTAATAATTGTTTCCACATATCTTTTGTCACCTGTTGCACCCATTGCAATTGCTAAAAACTGCCTAATACGTATATCTCTATCATTAATAGCATATTCAAATGTCGTAATCATTTCAGTAACAAAACGATTATCCTTTGGAACCATTTTTGGATTCGATAATATTTTGGATAACTCAAATGCTCCTTGCCATCTTTTAGTTGCACCACCAATTTTTACATCCTCAAGATAATCTTGTGCTGTATTAGGCTCAGCAGTCATTATTCGAGTTACAAGGAAAATTAAAACAGCAAAAATTGCAATGATAAATGGAACTACAAAAAAGCTGTGAACAACGACCCTCAGAGCAGATTTTTTTTGCGGGTTTTGATCTATATTATTTTCAATATCCATTTATTTCAATAATTAATTGTGCCGCGGAAAGGACTCGAACCTTCACGCCTTTCGGCACTGGTTCCTAAGACCAGCGTGTCTACCAATTCCACCACCGCGGCAAAGATTTTTTATGTTAAAAGAGATAATAAAATTACAATTTTGTTTAAGATTATTGAAAGATATAAAGTTTATTATTTTGCTAACGCATTTTGAAGATCACCTTTAAGATCCTCAAAATCTTCAATTCCGATTGATAAACGAATTAAAGTCTCAGTGATACCCATTTTAATTTTATTTTCAACTGGAACTGCAGCATGTGTCATATCATATGGAACACAGCAAAGACTTTCAACTCCACCTAAACTTTCTGCTAATGTTATAACTTTAAGCTTTTCTAAAAATTTATCACGTATATCAATTTTTCCAACATCAATAGAAATCATATTGCCAAAAATATTATTACCATTTGGAGTGAATTGTTGTTTTTTTGCGATTTCAAATTGAGGATGACTATCTAATCCTGGGTAGATCACTCGTTTTAAATCGTAATCAGTTGATAACCATTGTGCAAGTTTTAATGCATTTTCAGAAGATTTTTGATACCTAAGTGATAAAGTTTTAACTGAACGTAATAAAATCCAATTATCAAAGGGGCTAGGCACTCCCCCCGTGGCCTTAAGCATAAATCTAATTCGGTCACCTAGGTCATCATTATTTGTAGTTAAAACTCCACCTAAAATATCTGAGTGTCCTGATAAAGATTTTGTAGAGCTTTGCATTACAATATCAACCCCATATTCTAAAGGCCTTTGACCGTAAGGACTCATAAATGTATTATCAACACTTAGCAAAACTCCCGCTTCTTTACAAATTTTTGATGTTTCTTGCAAATCACAAAGCTCTAAGAGTGGATTTGTAGGTGTTTCAACATGGACTAACTTTGTATTAGGTCTTATGTGTTTTTTAATATTTTTAGAGTCTCTTGAATCAATCCATTCAAATTCCATTCCTTGACGCTTTAATACATTCATTGACATCCTATATGTTCCGCCATACGTATTTCTGGAAACCAAAATATGATCTCCAGCATCAAATAATTGAAATAATGCTGTTGTTGCAGCCATCCCCGTACTAAAACATATTGCATGTTTAGCTCCATCTAGACCTGCTAAGTTTTCTTCAAGACGAGTTCGAGTTGGATTAGAAACTCTTGAATAATCATTACCTCTATTTTTACCAACTCCATCTTGTTTAAATGTAGATGTTAAATGGATTGGAGGTGATACTGACCCTAGTTCTTTATCTGCTTCATTTCCAATATGAATAGATTTAGTTGAAAAACCCCATTTTTTATCATTCACCATAATTATGCCTTTGTGTATCCTTGGTTTAAATATTGTTGTAATTTTTTATACTTTACCTCAACTTGATTTCCACTAGGGCTTACCAAGCTTATTTTATCATTTCGGCCTATTTTTTCATCTGTGTTTACAGGTTGTTTTGGAGCACCAGAAGAGGAACTTGCCTGTTCTTGCATTGAAGGACCTGAAAAACCCATCCCTGTAGACTCATCATGTAGGGCTTGTACATTTCGAGCCTTATTTAATGGCAATTCTGGAGCTGTAGCCATTCCTTGAATTTGTGTTCGATACAATCTTTGAATAGTTGCTTCAGATGTATTAGACATCATCTCTTGAAACATTTGAAAACCTTCAGACTTGTATTCAAGCAATGGGTTTTTTTGACCATAGGCTCGTAGATTAATTCCTTCTCTTAACTGATCCATGGCATATAAATGATCTTTCCATTTTTCATCAATTGTTCTTAGAACTACAAATTTTTCAAACCCACGCATAATATCTTGAGGGAGCAGTGATTCACGAGTTTTGTAAACTTCTTTTGCCTGAATTAGAATATATTCACGAACATTCTCTAAAGTGACTTCACTATTATCATTAATTCCTTGGACTGTTTTGAGATTTACATCTACTAATAAATGTGATGACAGATTTTGCCTTAAAGATTCCCATTCCCAATTCTCAGGGCTCGTATCTTCCATGCTTGTAAGTTCGTCATCCACATAATCATCTACCATATCATCAATTGCTTCTGTTATATCTTCATCATTCAAAGCTTGTTTGCGAATATCGTAGACAACTTGACGTTGTTGATTCATAACATCATCATACTCTAATAAATGTTTGCGAATACCAAAATTTCTTTGTTCGACTTTTTTTTGTGCATTTTCAATGGCTCTGGTTACCATTTTTGCAGTAATAACTTCACCTTCTTCTGCCCCAAGTCTATCCATTATAGATGCAATACGCTCGCTATTAAATAACCTCATAAGATCATCTTCTAAAGAAAGATAAAAAACACTCGAACCTGAATCACCTTGTCTACCAGACCTACCTCTCAATTGTAAATCTATTCGTCTTGACTCATGTCTTTCTGTTCCAATAATATGAAGTCCACCTAACTCTTTCATTCCTTCGCCTAATTTAATATCAGTTCCTCTTCCAGCCATATTTGTAGCAATAGTTACTGCACCATGTTGTCCTGCTCTTGCAACAATTTCAGCTTCGCTTTGATGCTGTTTAGCATTAAGAACATTATGCGGAACTCCTTTACTTTTTAGCATTCGAGACAATAGTTCAGATGCCTCAACAGAAATTGTACCAACTAAAGAAGGTTGTCCACTTTGGTGGCATCTTATAATCTCTTCTACAACAGCATTATATTTTTCACGAGTAGTTTTGTAAATGAGATCATTCCTATCATCTCTAACTATTGGTTGGTTAGTGGGAATAACTAAAACATCTAAATTATAAATTGATGCAAATTCTTCAGCTTCAGTTTCAGCTGTTCCAGTCATACCAGCTAATTTATCATACATGCGAAAATAATTCTGAATTGTAATTGTAGCTAGCGTTTGAGTTTCTCTTTCAACGGTTACATTTTCTTTAGCTTCTAAAGCTTGATGAAGACCATCACTATATCGCCTTCCTGAAAGTATACGACCAGTAAATTCATCTACAATTTGCACTCGACTATCTTGTACAACATATTCAACATCTTTTTCATAAAGTGTATATGCTCTTAATAATTGAGTCATATTATGGATTCGACCTGAACGATCTGCATGCGTTTGATGTGCGGCTTCTTTTTCTTTTTCTTTTTCAATATTAGAAAAACTATCATTTATATCAATATCATGAAGCAATTCACCCAAATCAGGTATAACAAACAAGTCTGGGTCGTCAGGTGCAAGGTTATTTCTACCTTTTTCGGTAATATCTATAACGTGTGTTTTTTCATCAATACTAAAAAATAAATCTTCATCAACTTCATGAAGCTTTTTATCTCTCATAAACTCCGATTCAATTTGATAAGCAAGTTTTTTAGCTCCTGCTTCTTGAAAAGCTTTCATAACTTTTGGATGCTTAGGCATTCCCCTAAGTGCTTGAAGAAATTTGTAGCCAGCTTCTTTATCTTTACTTTCTTTTAAAAGGTCATCAGCTTCAACTATAATCTGAGAAACTAAAGCGTTTTGCTGACGAACTAAATTTTGAATTAGCGGACGAAGATCTTTAAAAGATGTATCCACAGGAGCATCAACGGCACCTGAAATAATTAAAGGCGTTCTTGCTTCATCAATCAAAACAGAATCAACCTCATCAACAATAGCATATGCATGGTCGCGTTGAACTAGATCTTCTTTCTGCAGCGCCATATTATCACGGAGATAATCAAATCCAAATTCATTATTTGTTCCATAAGTAATATCACAATTATAATTTTTTCGACGCTGCTCAGGTGTCATGTTATTCAAAATGAATCCTACACTAAGCCCCAATCTTTTATAGACTTCACCCATCCATTCAGCATCGCGTTGCGCTAGGTAATCATTAACTGTAATTAAATGAACTCCTCTACCAGTCAAGGCATTTAAATATATTGGGAAAGCTGCAACTAATGTTTTCCCTTCACCAGTTTTCATCTCAGCAACATTTCCTCTATGCAATATTATTCCACCAATGATTTGGACATCATATGGTATCATCTCCCACTTAAGCTCACGACCTACAACTTTCCAACTTGAGCCACACATTCTTCTACATGTTTCTTTCACCATTGCAAACGCTTCTGGCAAAACTTGTTCTAATTTATTGTGTTCTGCTAGTAAAATAAATTTTTTAGCTTCGTCTTTATCACTAATTTCTTTTTTAGCTTTTTCTTTAGCCTCTTCAACAGCTGACAATATTTCGGTTCTCAATTCTATTGAACGATTCTTTAATTCTTCATATGATTTGTCTAACAACTTCTCGGCAAAAATATTTATTTCATTAAGTAATGGATAAAGTTGTTTTACTTCTCGATCAGATCGAGACCCAAAAACTTTTTTAACTAAATTTTGAATCATTTATTTTTTTCCTTAGATCCATTTGACATTGTTTTATAAACATTATCTAATACTCCATTAACAAAGCTCGAGCTATCTTCATTACAATATATTTTTGCTATCTCTATCGCTTCGCTTATTGATACTTTAGGTGGCACTTCTTCAATAAAATAAATCTCACTAATAGCTACAATAAGAAGTATGCGATCTAAAAGTGCTACTCGCTCAAATTCCCAGTTATTAAGTCTGGATTTAATTTGATTTTCGCACCACTCTTTATTATCCATTGCAGAATTAAACAAATTAGTAATGTACTTAATTAAATTTGATTCATAAGATCTACGGTTAAGAATATCTTTTAATATTTTAGCTCTATCTTCTCCAGTCATTGCTGAAGCATAAAGTGCTTGAAGAACAGCCTCGCGAGCAATTCGTCTAGGATGTATAGTTTTAATCATTAATTATTATATTAAAATTAAATTAAATGTATCCAGTCTAAAGTGTCTTCTTCTTCTTCTAACTGAATACTAATTAATAATTTTCTTATTTGACTAGAAACTTTTCCCATATTTCCATCATTAATTTTATAAGGTTTTTTATTGTAAGTAATACAACCAACTGGCGTAATAACCACTGCAGTCCCAGTGCAAAATACTTCATCAGCTTTGAATAAGTCTTTTAATAGTAAATCACTCTCTTTTATCGTGAGTCCTAACTTATCTTGAGCAAGCTTCAATACTGAATCTCGAGTCACACCATCTAAGATTGAACCTGTAAGCCTTGGCGTCACTAATTGGTTACCTTTTAACATAAAAATGTTTGCAGAACCAACTTCTTCAACTAATTGTTCATTATCAGCTCTCAGATAAAGGACTTCATCAAATCCAGAAGCTTTTGCTTCCTTAACAGGAAGAAGTGTTGAGGAATAATTACCAATTGCTTTAGCATTTCCAATTCCTTTAGGAGCCGCTCGGTGATATGATTGAGATGCAATTAAGTTAAGAGGCTTAATTCCATTTTTAAAATATGGACCTACAGGAGCGGCATAAATAATAAAAGTATACTCACTAGCTGGAGCAACACCTAATGTAGGCGCAGTACCCCAAACTACTGGTCGGATATATAAACCACCCATTTTATATGGAGGAACAAAGTCAATATTATCTCTTACAACTTCTAATATTGCATTCATAAAATAATCTTCAGGGATTTCTGGCATGCAAAGTCTCTTACAAGATCTAGAGATTCTTTTTGCATTCATATCTGGACGAAATAATACTACTCTATCTTTTGAAGAATGATGTGCTTTCATACCTTCAAATATTCCCTGTCCATAGTTTAAAACACCCGCTGCTGGAGAAATTTCAATATTCCCATATGGAATTAGTCCCCCTTCATCCCATTGGCCATTACTATTTGAAGTACTTTTCCACATACTGCGAGTAGGATAAATACCAAATCCTAAACTTTCCCAGTCAATTTTTTGTTTTTGTAACACTAAATATTTCCTCCAAGTATTTCTCGCGCAATTACTAATTCTTGAATTTCGGATGTACCTTCATAAATTTGTGTAATTTTAGCATCACGGATTAGTCTTTCAACACCTGTCTCTCTAACATATCCATATCCTCCAAATATTTGTACACATTCAGTTGCTGCTTCCATTGCAATCTTTGAAGCAAAGCTTTTCGCCATTGCTGCTTCTTTTTTAAATGATAAACCTAAATCTTTCATTTTCGCTGCCCTATAGATTAGAAGTCTAGCAGCATCTATATTTATAGCCATCTTTGATATTTTACTTTTAATTGCTCCAAATTTTCCAATTTTTTTACCAAACTGTTCACGCTCATTAGCATAAGATACTGACCTATCTAAGGATTCTTTGGCAATACCTAATGCTTGAGTAGCTATACCTATTCTTCCACCATCTAATGTACTCAATGCGATTTTAAAACCATTGCCTTCTTCACCTAATCGATTTTTCTCAGATACTTTGCAATTATCAAAATAAAGTTCACATGTGTCTGAGCCACGAATTCCAAGCTTATCTTCTTTTTTCCCAGTTGAAAAACCTTTGGTCCCTTTTTCAATAATAAATGTGGTAATTCCGTTATAACCTACATTTTTTTCAGTTAAACACATTACTAGAACAACGTCTGATGATATTCCATTAGTCACCCAGTTTTTTGTTCCATTAATTATGTAATGATCTTTTTCTTTCTTAGCAAATGTCCTCATGTTACTTGCATCAGATCCAGATTGTGGTTCTGATAAAGAAAAAGCTCCAAGCCATTTACCACTTGCCAGTTTTGATAAAAAATTTTGCTTTTGTTCTTCTGTTCCATGCTTTTCAATTAACTGACAAACTAATGAGTTATTAACAGACATAATAACAGCAGAAGATGCATCAGCTTTTGCTATTTCTTCAAGGGCTATGCAATAACTGACTGTATCCATTCCAGAACCACCATATTTTTCAGAGATCATCATTCCCATAAATCCGAGGTCGCCCATCATCTTAATTTGTTCTGCTGGAAATTCAGCATTTTTATCTCGTTCTATAACCTCTGGCCGCAAATGATTATCTGCAAATTCTCTAGCTGTTTTTTGTAGCAGTTTTTCTGTTTCTGATAAAATAAAATTCAAAATTATCTCCTAACTAATATCGCAGATGCTTCGCCACCACCTATACAAAGTGTAGCTAAACCAGTACGAGCTTCTCTTTTAATCATAGCATGGATTAAAGTTGTCAGAATACGAGCGCCACTGCAACCTATTGGATGACCTAGAGCTATAGCACCTCCATGAATATTGACTTTATTATGATCTAATTTATATTCTTTAATTGCAGCCATCACTACAGGTCCAAAAGCTTCATTTATTTCCCAAAGATCTATATCATTTGAATTCAAGTTCCCTTTTTTCAATGTGGATGAAATAGCTTTAAGCGGAGCAGTTGTGAACCATTCAGGTTCATGAGCTGCAGACGCTTGTGCTATAATTGAGACCAAAGGTTTTAATCCTAACGAATTAGCTTTTTCTCTAGCCATTAACATCAATGCAGCTGCTCCATCATTTATTTTAGATGCATTTGCCGCAGTTATACTACCATTATCTTCAAAAGCAGGTTTAAGCAAAGGCATCTTCTTAAAGTTTACCCTACTAGGCTCTTCATCATTATTAATTATTTGATCATCGCTTTTTCTATGCGAAACTGTAACCGGAACAATTTCTTCAATAAATAGATTATTTTCTTGAGCGTGAATTGCTCTTTCATATGATATCTTCGCAAAATTATCTAAATCTTCTCTTGAAAAACTATTCTTATTAACACACATTTCTGCACAGGTGCCCATATGTTTATCATTATAAGCATCCCAAAGACCATCTTTAATTATTGAATCAATAAATTCTCCATTGCCGAGTCTATAGCCAGATCTTGCTTTAGGTAAAAGATAAGGTGCTTGTGACATATTTTCCATACCACCTGCAATTATTATTTCTGCATCTCCCGCTTGAATTGCTTGACTTGCTAACATCACAGCTTTCAAACCTGAACCGCACATTTTATTAATTGTTAAGCATTCAACTGAATTTGGTAAGCCAGAACCTAAAGCAGCTTGGCGGGCAGGGGCTTGTCCCTGGCCTGCAGAGAGTACATTTCCCATTATAACTTCATCAACAGCTGTTTTATCAATTTTAGTCTCTTCAATTAATGATTTTATAACTAGAGCACCTAATTTATGAGCAGAAAAATTTGAAAAAACACCTTGAAAAGATCCAATAGGTGTACGTTTTGCTGAAACAATTACTACATCATTAAGTTTAGACATAATTTTTACCTAAAAATGATAAATATGAAAAAAAATAGCTAGTAAAAGCTAAGATAGATAAAGGACTTAATATCTTAATATACTTAATCAATGAACTGAGTTATTTTTTTGTTTGTAAGTGCCTGTAGCACACTCAACAAAAATCTTCTTTTATATATAGAATAATTTAATACAAATCGTCTTTTATAATTAAAGGTTTTGATATGCTAAAATATTAACTGTAAGTGGTTACTTTTTAGATTTATCATAAGCATTAATTATATCA
>JAAZYT010000038.1 GCA_014239505.1 Fidelibacterota bacterium
AGATGCTTCATAGGTATATCCCATTCTTCTATGATCAGGTAAAATGGCAAATCCAATATCGGGCAAATCTAAATTATCACGCTTAAGCAACCCACAAATACCTATGGACGTATCATCTTTTAATTGAACAAGGTATAAACCGTGATTATAAACTTTGTAGCTTTGTTTTGGACCAGAATCAATAAAGTTTTCAGCATCTTCATTAGATTTTATACCTTTATCACCAATGTAAGTAATAAAATCTGGATCGTTATATAGTTTGAGGATAAATGATGCATCCTCAGTTGTTAATTCTGAAAGAATTAATCGAGAAGTTTCAATTATTGTCAACGATTATTCATTCCAAATTGTACCCTTTTTCTTAAGTTTATCAAGCTTTGGTGCAATAACAAACGTACAATATGGAACATTGGGATTATTTTCAAAATAGTCTTGATGATAAACTTCTGCTAAATAAAATTTATCTAATGCTTTTAATTCTGTAGTAAGTGGGTCTTTAAAACTTTTACTGGCTTGTTTTATTGATTCTTCTGCAACTATTTTTTGTTCTTTATCATGAAAATAAATTGCTGAACGGTATTGAGAGCCGTAATCATTTCCTTGTCGGTTTAGAGTAGTAGGATCATGGGCTTGCCAGAAAATCTCTAATATACCTTCATAAGATATTTGATTAGGATCAAATGATATTTGACATACTTCAGCATGCCCAGTATCACCTTTAGTTACATCATTATAAGTAGGGTTCTTTTTGTGACCACCTGCATAGCCACTAATAACATCAACAACTCCATCAACTCTTTCAAAGACAGCTTCAACACACCAAAAGCATCCACCACCTAATGTTGCAACTTCTAATCCTTGTTTAGACATTTGCTTTATTCCTTTTTGTTGAGAGGTAATAACCGAATTAATTAGCAAAATCACTAATGGTAATTTGATTAATAATTGTTTCATTGTTTTTATAATTCTTTTAGATCTTTATGAAGAGTGGTTAGCATTTCTTTGGCATCACCAAAAACCATAATAGAATTTTCAAAACCAAAAAGTTCATTTTGAATGCCTGCAAAACCAGGATTCATAGTTCGTTTATTTATAATTACAGTTCTTGATTTATCTACATCTAATATTGGCATTCCATAAATAGGGCTTGAAGTATCATGTCTAGCAGCTGGGTTAACAACATCATTTGCACCTAAGACAATTGCTACATCACAATCTTCAAACTCTGGATTAATTTCATCTAGATCTTTCAATTGTTCATAAGGAACATTCGCTTCGGCTAAAAGGACATTCATATGTCCAGGCATTCTACCTGCTACTGGATGAATTGCATATAGAACTTTTTTACCCATTGCTTCTAATTGTTCAGCAACTTCTCTTACAGCATGTTGAGCTTGTGCTACTGCAAGGCCGTAACCAGGCACTATAATTACTTTGTCTGCAGCATCCATAATCATGGCTGCTTCATCAGTAGTTGAAGATTTATAGCTAATCTGTTTAACCTCTCCATCACTAGTGTCATTTTGTAATCCAACAGCACCAAAAATAACATTTGCTAAAGATCGATTCATTCCTTTACACATAATATTTGTAAGAATTAAGCCAGAAGCACCTACTAATGCGCCTGATATAATTAACGCATTATTCATAAGAACAAAACCAGTGGATGCAGCTGCAATACCTGAATAAGAATTCAACAATGAAATAACCACGGGCATATCTGCGCCACCAATAGGGATGGTTAACGTGATACCTAAAACTGCCGCAATAATAATTATTGCATAGAACATATTAATTTCTTGCATTCCGCTAATAGTTACAAAAGTACCTAAGCTTAAGAGAGTAAGTGCAAGAATGGCATTCAATATTTGTTGTCCAGGAAAAACAATCGGTTGACCACTAATAAATCCTTGAAGTTTTCCAAAGGCAATAAAGCTTCCAGTCAAAGTTAATGTTCCTACAAAAACTGATAAAATAATTGTACCAGTTAGGAACATGGTTTGTTCAGAAGTACCAAATTTAGTAAAGAATTCAGCTGCTGCTACTAAAGCAGATGCACCTCCACCAAAACCATTAAAGATTGCTACCATTTGAGGCATTTGAGTCATTTCAACTCTAATAGCAAAAGCTGCTCCAATAATTGTCCCAATAATCATACCCAATGCAATGAGTTTAAAGTCTAATAATTCAAAAGATGTCATTGTTGCTATAATAGCAATAAGCATTCCTATTGATGAGATTGCATTACCTGCCCTTGCTGTTTTTGGAGAGCTTAATTTTTTTATACCTAAGATAAATAAAATTGATGCTAGAACATATGCTAGATTAGTGTATTCCATAGCTCTATTTACGCTTAAACATTTTTAACATTCTATCTGTGACCATAAAACCACCAACACAGTTAATTGTTGCAAAAATTACAGCTATGAGTCCAAGCCATGTTCCTATTTCACCACCAATCTTAGTTGCAATAATTGCTCCGACAATAGCAATACCAGATATTGCATTTGAACCTGACATCAAAGGAGTGTGTAATGTGGGAGGAACTTTAGTAATTATTTCAAAGCCAATAAAAATAGCCAGAATAAATACGGTAAGAATATTAATCATATCCATTTTTTATTAATCTCCTAAAGCTTTACTAGTTGGTTCATGAGTTACTTGACCATTATGAGTAAACATAGAACCAGAAATAATTTCATCATCTAAGTTTAAATCTAAATTACCATCTTTCACCATATATGTAAGAAAAGTTGATACATTTTTAGCATACAACTGTGAAGCATGAATTTGCATGGTTGCAGGAAGGTTTAGTGTTCCATCAATCTTCACACCATTATGTAGAATAATCTCGCCAGGTTTAGTTAACTCGCAATTTCCACCATTTTCTGAAGCTAAATCAACAATGGCTGAACCAGGCTTCATTCCTTCAACCATATCACGAGGAATTAGTAGTGGGGCTGGCCTTCCAGGGATTAATGCCGTAGTAATGACTAAATTAGATTTTGCTATATGTTCTTTAATTTTTTGTTGTTGACGATTTTTATAATCTTCTGAAGTTTCTTTAGCATATCCACCTTCACCTACACCATCGTCGTTATCTGATTCAACTTCAACAAACTTTGCTCCAAGTGATTCGACTTGTTCTTTAACTTCAGGGCGAACATCAAATGCTTCAACTTGAGCACCAAGTCTTTTTGCAGTAGCAATTGCTTGTAATCCTGCGACGCCAGCACCAAGAATAAGAACTTTTGCAGGAGGTATTGTACCAGCAGCTGTCATTAGAAGTGGCATATAAACAGGTAAATGAGAAGCACCTATCAACACAGATTTGTAGCCTGCAATATTTGCTTGAGAACTTAAGGCATCCATGCTTTGAGCAAGTGTTGTTCTTGGGATTAAATGCATAGAGAAACCAGTAATTTTTTTATTATTTAATAACTTTACCAGCTCGAGTTCTCTAGTGGTTTGACATAAAGAAATATATGCCGCATTATCCGGAAATTTATCTATTTCTTCTTTTGTCGCAGGTGCAACCTTTAAAATGATATCAGCATCTTTAAGAATACTAGATGGATCTGGAAAAATTTCTGCACCAACATTTTTATAATCTCCATCAGAAATATATGAAGCATCACCAGCACCAGATTCTACTCGAATTGTTAATCCAGATTTTATTAAATCTTTTACAGTTTGCGGTGTTGCTGCAACACGATTTTCATCTGGTGTAATCTCTTTTAATACAGCTGCAATCATAACTAAATCCTATATATGTTTTCAATTTCAGCTAACAAATTTATAACAATATTTACCAAAATTTATAATAATGATTTCAGGATATTTTATTACTCTTTTCATGCTAATTTTAGAATTATGTGTTTAAGAATTTTATTAGTATTTGTAATGACCCTTATTTTTGCTTGTGCGCCTAATGTTCGTACAATAGAGACCTACAAATCAAATCAAAAGAAAATAACTGAAGAAATAAAAGGTGAGGGGTCTAATGCTAAAGTAGTTAAACGTTCTGAATACTACCTAAATGGTCAGATTAAATCTGAAGTAAAGATAACGAATGGAAAGTCTAATGGTAAATATTTAGCTTATTACCCTAATGGTGTTATTTCTCAAAAAGGTCAATATAAATTGGGTAAAGAAAAAGGAAAATGGTTATACTATAATAATAGCGGTCAAATAGATTCCATTCATACTTATAGTGAAGGTCTTTTAGACGGCAATACAGAATATAATGTTTATGGAAAATTAATAATTAAACAAGAATATAGCTCTGGAATGAAGGATGGTGATTTTGTTGAGTTTTATTCAGATGGTAATAAAAAAGTAACAGGTTCATATGTAATGAATCTACCAAGTAAAAAGTGGACATGGTATAATCTCAACGAATCTAAAACTAGGCAAATACATTTTACTAATGGTGTGAAGAATGGAGAATTTCGTGTTTGGAGAGATGGTTCATTATATTTGTTTGGAATCTTTGATCAAGATAAAAAATCAGGAACCTGGAAATGGCATAGAACAAAAAAAGATTTAGATTCACTTGTTACCTATGTTGATGGAGAAATAAATGGACCTTATCAAGCTTGGTATGATAATGGAATTTTATCAGTAAGTGGTTCCTTTGATAATGGTGTCCCAAATGGAAAATGGGAATGGTTTTCTCAAAAAAACACTTTAGACTCTACAAAAACATTTAAAAATGGATTATTAAATGGTATCTCAACTTTTCATTATAAAAATGGTCAAATCAAAAGATCTGTGAATTTTGTTTCGGATATTTTACATGGTGAAGATCAATCATTTTTTGCTTCTGGTCAGATGAAAGAAAAGACAACTTATATATCCGGAGAAAAGTCCGGACCTTATGAACTATGGAATGCTAGTTCAACTCAAGAAGAAAAAGGAGCCTTCCTCAATAATGAATTACATGGTGAAATCCAAAGATGGTACTCAAGTGGGATACCAGCATCTATAACGAGTTACAACTCTGGTATTCTTGATGGCGTAATGCAGGTTTATTCATTATCAAAACAATTAAAGAGAGAATTATTTTATGATAGAGGAAAAGAGATTGCTAGATTTGAGTATCATGATAATGGACGATTTAAACGTGTATTAATTTTGAAAGAAACAAAAATTCTTTATGAAAGAAAATGGAATAAGTCAGGTCTTGAAGAAACAGAAGAAAAATATATTGTTGGAACAAGCTTAGAAAGCAAATTTTATTTATCAGGCTCATTAAGATATGAGTGTATTTATAAAAATAAGAACAAGCACGGAATGGAATGGTGGTTTAATGAGGATAGAAACCCACGAAAAATTAATTTATATTTAAATGGAGATAAAATCATTAATCATGAATTATCTTATGAAATAAATGAATAAAGAATTTTAATAATTGTAATTTCTCTATTATGAATTCAAACATTATGGATACTATCATGAATTATGGAATGCCACTCGGTACAATACTATTAGGTATAGTTTTTGGGTGGATATTCAAACGTTTTGTACATCAACGCCTAAAAAAAATCACTCAAAGGACAGATTGGAAAGGGGATGATGTCTTCTTCGAAGCCATTGAATCTCATATTGTTCTGTGGTTTTTCCTAATTTCACTAAATATTGCTTCAACTAGCATTCCATTTTTGACAGATGAATACCTAGTTTATTTCAGTAAGCTTATAGTAGCAGTGATTATACTATCGGTTACTTTAGCAGCGTCAAAAATTGGTGTTGGCGTTCTAAATTATTGGGCAGAAAGACAAGGTACAAACCTACCATCAACTACTATTTTTGTTAACCTTGCTCGAATCATAATTATTTCGGTAGGTGTTCTAATTATTTTGCAATCAATTGGAATTTCAATTACTCCACTTTTAACTGCTATGGGTGTTGGTGGTTTGGCTATATCATTAGCTCTAAAAGATACTCTTTCAGACTTTTTTGCAGGTTTACATATACTTTTATCTCAAAAAGTGAAACCTGGAGATTTTGTTGAGTTAGATTCAGGTTATATGGGTTATGTGCAAAATATTACATGGCGACATACAACTCTTATGGAACGTACAAACAATCAAGTGACGGTGCCAAATGCCAAAATTTCAGCAGCGATTGTAAAGAATTATGATAAAGGTGATCCTAGTTTTTCTATTAGGGTCCCTATTGGTGTTTCATATGAAAGTGATCTTGAGCATGTAGTGAAGGTAACAGAAGAAGTAGCCGCAAATGTTGTTACTGATATTGATGGAGCTAAAAAAGATAGCCCACCAGTTGTTCGTTATTTCCAGTTTGGTCAATCTAGTATTGATTTAAAAGTTTATTTTAGAGGTGAGAAGTATGGAGATCAGCATGTGATCATAGATGAATTCATTCGTCGTATCCACAAACGCTTTAAATCTGAAAATATTGAGATACCATTTCCAATTCGCACATTGATCCATAAAAATAATCAATCGTGAAAAGTTGGATTATGCTTGGCGCCTTTCTAGCAGCTTTGGCTGTTATTTTTGGTGCTTTTGGAGCTCATGCATTAAAGAATAAAGTTTCTCCTGATGATTTAATTATTTTTGAAACAGGTGTTAAATATCATATGTATCATGCCCTTGGCCTAATACTCATTGGTATACTAGGATTTCATTATAATGCAGACATTATTCAATTGCCAGGTTTTTTGATTTCTATTGGGTTGCTTATTTTTTCAGGTAGCTTATATATCCTTGTATTATCTGGTATTCGTTGGCTAGGCGCAATAACTCCTATTGGAGGAGTATTATTAATTGCTGGTTGGTTGACTTTGGTTATTAAAATCCGTACTGCATAGAATATCTATGAAAAATAAGGAATCCAAAGTACGTCATATTTCAGTATGGACGGCCTCGGCATTTGTAATCTCATCCATGATTGGGACAGGCGTCTTCACTAGTTTGGGTTTTCAATTAGTTGATATTCAATCTATCTTTCCATTACTCATGCTATGGGTTATTGGTGGAGTTATTGCATTATTTGGTGCAATAAGTTACAGTGAATTAGCTGCTGCTTTACCACGTTCAGGAGGAGAGTATCATCTATTATCAAGAGTAATACATCCAGCGGTAGGTTTTGCGGGTGGATTTGTATCTGCTACCGTAGGTTTTTCAGCTCCTGCTGTTCTTGCGGCTATGGCATTAGGAAAATATTTATCAGCTGTTTTTATTGAACTCGACCCAACCATGGTAGCTTTTTTCGTTATCATTTTTTTTACTCTATTACATTCTTTCTCGATTAAATATGGAACTATTATTCAGGATACTACAACTGCAATTAAAATTGGATTAATAATCATCTTTATTATTGCAGGTTTCTCTATATCTGACCCTCAACAAATAAACATCTTTCCAATTGCTGGTGACATGTCCCTTATTCTTAGTTCAGGATTTGCAGTTAGTTTAGTTTGGGTTTCTTATGCTTACACAGGTTGGAATTCTACAGTATATATTGCTGGAGAAGTAAAGAATCCTCAAAAAAATATTCATAAATCACTACTTATTAGTACTGGTTTTGTTATGATTCTATATGTGTTGTTAAATTTTATTTTTTTGTACTCAACGCCAATATCACAAATGATAGGTGAAGTTGAAGTTGGGTATATATCAGGGATGAAGATTTTTGGAAGTATGGGAGCTAACATAATAGGAATAGGCATTGCTATTTTACTCTTATCCACAGTCAGTAGTTATATTTTTATTGGTCCACGGATAACACAGGTCATGGGAGAAGATCATAGTTTCCTTAAGTTTTTGGCAATAAAGAATAATAATGATATTCCAATAAATGGTTTTATACTCCAATTTATCATATCGATGCTCTTTATTTATTCCTCATCATTTGAACAGGTCCTTTTATATGCAGGGATTACGTTTATAATATCAACAACAGCTACTGTAGTAGGAGTTTTTATTTTAAGAAAACGTGAGCCGAACCTTAATAGGCCCTATAAAGCTTGGGGGCATCCTTGGACATCTGGGATTTTTATCTTACTAAATATTTGGATTTTATTTTATACTTTTTTAGAGCAACCATTAGAATCAATAATAGGTTTGTCTATAGTATTAACTAGTTTGGGTATATATTTTTTTGGAAGAAAGTTCTAATAATAAAGGATTGATATAATGGACCTTAATATTAAACCATTTAATGTTACAGTTAAGCAAATGTATGAGAATCATGGCCATTTCCATGACGGTGATGCAGGTTTGGATGTTTATGTTGTGAACAAACAAACAATCGATCCAGGAGAAACAACGTTAATTCATTTGCAAATTGCATGTGAGCCAGCGGATGGAAGACCTTATTTATTGATGCCTCGCTCGAGTATTGCAAAAACTCCATTGAGGATGTGTAACTCTATTGGTTTAATCGACGGGGGCTATAGAGGAGAGATAATGGCTGTAGTTGATAATATAAAAGATGAAGCATATACGATTGAACCTGGGCAACGACTTTTTCAATTAGTTGGAATGGATGGGTCGCCTATCCATTTTAATCTAGTAGATGATTTATCTGAGACGACTCGTGGTGCAGGAGGCTTTGGAAGCACAGGTAAATAAATAAATAATTACCTCGTTATACGATTATACATTTAATAACTTAGAATAGTATATTTTTAAGGTAATTTTGACTAAAATAAGAAAAATTATATTTTCTATATCTAAATTAAAATATCTAAGAGTGCCTCGAACTCTTTTATCATATCTTCTTCTCTTTATTTTTATTTCTTCATATACTTTTTCTCAAGGAGTAATTCAGAAAAAAACGCTTGCTGTGCTCGAATTTGACGGGACTGGCGTTCCAGACCAAACTATGCAAGATGTGACTGACCGATTTGCAAAAGAGTATGGTTCATTTAAAAAAGATCAATTTACTATTATCAACAGAGCGCAAATGCGAAAGACTCTGCAAGAACAAAATCTGAGAGTATATGGATGTTCTTCTTTTAATTGTGGGATTGAAGCGGGTAAAGCTTTAGATGTTGATTATATTGTAATTGGTTCTCTAATAAAGAATGGCCCTGTATATAGTTTAAAATCGCAATTAATTGATGTAAAACGTTCAAAGACAATTAGTCGTGCTGACTATGATAATATTATAGGCGATATAATTTCAATTATGTCAAAAGAAGTAAAAAAAGCTGCTGCATATCTAGCTTCTGCAAAGATTGAAGTAGAATTTGTTGAAAATAAAGTTGAAGAAACTCAACGAAAACTCATTATTTTACCTGTTGAAATCACATTAGACCAATCTTTTGAACAGGAAAAAATTACTTCATTGATGAATGAATGGATTCGTGGCGAGGTGACATTTTCAAAAAAAGCAAAGCTTGTTGATTTTGAAATTGAAAAGAAAATCATGGGAAAAGAAGAGTTTAAGAATGGTGTTATGTCAAACCAAGTTGCAAAAAATATTGGATTACAGAATGATGTGACGCATGTTATCACCTGGACACTTCGTATCACAAAATTAGAATCAAGTTTTATATTAAATCATTTTAGCATAGTGGATAAGCCAGAAACAATTCCTAAAGAAGATTGGCTAACGGGTGGCTTGAGAGTCCGATTTAAGACTAAAAATGATTTAGATCTTATGAAAATGAGTGTGAGAAAATATACATGGCCAGTACTCGGTGCTTCACCACCAGTAGGTCGTTTTCCTGAAGATGGATTTTTTGCACGTATGTGGTTTAAGATTAAAAATGCAATTGATAGTTTTTTCTTCTATATAGAAAACATGTATGGAATGACCGCAGTAATTATCATTTTATTATTGTTGTCAGGATTTGGATTGTTTTTAGGTAATAAGGCTTTACAAGGCGATGATCCTGGGCCAGAAATTGGATTTCCTCCCGATTACTAAATTATGAGAAAATATTTATTTAATAAGTTTATTTTCTCTTTTTTACTATTTTTATCTTTTGATTTATTATTCTCTCAGACACAAATATTAACTGATATTGATGGTGAAGCAGCTGGTGATTATTCAGGTTATAAGGTTGCTATTTCTGATGATGGGACTCGTATAGCAATTGGTGG
>JAAZYT010000025.1 GCA_014239505.1 Fidelibacterota bacterium
AGAAATAAGTGATTTCTCAATTTTAATTAAAGGTGGACTTTCTGTTAAAAAAGCTTTGATAGTAAATATACTAAGCTCGCTAGTCGCTTTGATTGGTGCATTAATTGCACTTCAAATGGGAAAAAATATCAACGGTTTTACTAATGCTTTGATTCCATTTACGGCTGGAGGTTTTATATATATTGCAGGATCAGATTTAATTCCAGAATTACATCATGATACTGATTTGTTAAAATCTTTCATTCAACTAATAATGTTAATATTTGGTGTAGTAATTATGAGTTTACTATATTTGATATTTTAAACATTTTAACTATCACCATCTAACGATTGATGTAAATTTTACACATGGAATTGATTGATCTAAAAGATAGATACAAGATTGCAGATAAAAAATATTTGGAATTGCGGAGGTATCTTTGACTTTTCTTTAAAGCAAAAAAAATTAGAGAAATTACGTTTAATCTCAGTATCGCCTGATTTTTGGAATGATAATATTTCGGCATCTTCACATTTAAAAAAGATTTCATTATTAGAAAAAGAAATAAAATTATGGAAGAATCTTGATTTAGGAAAAAGTGATATAGAAGTACTTTTAGAATTTGCAGAGACAGGTGAAACTTCACTTGATGAAGTTAATGATGAATTAGAAAGATTTATTAATACCATTGAAGATTTAGAGCTAAAAATGATACTTGGCAGTAATGAAGATAGTCAAGATGCAATAATTACAATTCATCCTGGCGCGGGTGGAACTGAAAGTCAAGATTGGGCTGAAATGCTTTATAGAATGTATTCGCGTTGGATTGAAAGAAAAGGTTTTAAAAAAGAAATATTAGATTTTCAAGCTGGTGATGAAGCAGGCATTAAAGATATTACAATGGAAATAAAAGGAGATTATGCTTATGGCCTTTTAAAGGCTGAAGCTGGAGTTCATCGCTTGGTTCGTATTTCTCCATTTGACTCAAATAGTAGACGTCATACTTCTTTTGCTTCAGTTTTTGTTTACCCTTCTTCAAATGAAGAAATAGAAATAGAAATAGACCAAAGTGAATTAAGAATAGACACCTACCGTGCCAGTGGCGCTGGAGGTCAACATGTAAATAAAACTGACTCAGCTATTAGAATCACTCATATTCCTTCAGGAATTGTGGTGCAATGTCAAAATGAAAGAAGTCAGCATAAAAATAAAGCATCAGCTATGAAAGTTTTAAAAGCCAGGCTTTATCAAGTTGAAGTTGATAAAGAAAAAGAAGCAATGAAAAGTTTAGAAAATTCAAAAATGGATATTGCTTGGGGGAGTCAAATTAGATCATATGTTTTTCATCCATATAATTTGGTAAAAGATCATAGAACAAAAAAAGAAAGTGGAAATGTTTCAGCTATTATGGATGGTGATATTGATGAATTTATTCGAGCCTTTCTAATGAATCAATTAAGTAAAAATGTAAAGAAAGAGAAAGTGTAAAAATGTCTGAAGAACATAAAAGCTTAAATCAAATAATTGATTATCGAAAAGAAAAATTATCAAAACTAAAAGAAGCTGGAATTGATCCATATCCCCAAAAATTTACACCCAATCAATTTAGTAGAGAGATTATAAACAACTTTGAGAACTTTCAAGATAAAGATGTTATTATTGCAGGCCGAATTATGTCAATACGTAAAATGGGGAAAGCATCATTTTTCCATTTGCAAGATCAATTTGGAAAAATTCAGGCTTTTATAAAACGTGACAATATTGGTGATGAAAACTATAATAATTTTAAATTATTAGATATAGGTGACTTTGTTGGTATTGAAGGTTACGTTTTTAAAACAAAAGTTGGAGAAATTTCTATCCATGTTAAAGTGCTAACAATATTATGTAAATCAATTCGTCCTTTACCAATTGTCAAAGAAAAAGAGGGTGAAGAATTTGATGCGTTTATTGATAAAGAAAACAGATATAGAAATCGTCATTTAGATTTAATAGTTAATCCTAATAATAAAGAAATATTTATAAAAAGATCAAAAATAATTAAAGGTCTTCGCTACTTTTTAGATAAAATGGATTTTTTAGAAGTTGAAACACCAGTACTTCAACCAATATATGGTGGTGCAAATGCACGTCCTTTTACGACTCATCATAATGCTTTAGATCAAAAATTATATTTGAGAATTGCCGATGAATTGTATTTAAAACGTCTGATTATTGGAGGATTCGATAGAGTATATGAAATAGCTAAAGATTTTAGAAATGAAGGAATGGATAGGAATCACAACCCTGAATTTACAATGCTTGAGTTTTATTGGGCTTATGCTGATTATGAAGATAATATGAATCTAGTTGAAGATATGTTTCGAGATGTTGCTAAAACCATTGGTAAGACTAAAATAAAATTAGGAGAAATAACTATTGATCTTTCTAGACCTTTCAAGAGACGTCCAATTCTTGATTTATTAAACGAAGCGACGGGTGAGGATTTAACTGATTTTTCAGAAAAAAAATTAAGAGATATTTGTAATTCAAATCATGTTGATATCGATACTAATTTTAATTATGGTCAAATGCTAGATGCTTTAATGAGTGAACTAGTTGAACCAGCATTAATTGAACCAACTTTTGTAATAGATTATCCTATAGCAATTTCACCACTTGCAAAAAAACATAGGAATGGAAATCTAAACCTGGTCGAAAGATTCGAATTATTTATTGGAGGATCTGAATTTGCAAATGCATTCACAGAGCTTAATGACCCTGTTGATCAACGAGAAAGGTTCCAATCTCAAGCTAAACTAGGCGATGATGGTGATGAAGAAGCTCACCCAATTGATGAGAGCTTCCTTGAAGCTATTGAATGTGGAATGCCGCCAACAGCAGGTGTTGGTATTGGTGTTGATAGGTTAGTTATGTTGTTAACAGAGAATGTCACAATTAAAGAGGTTATCCTTTTTCCCTCAATGCGCTCTGAAGAATAATATACTGTGAATTTTCCTTTTTATATTTCGACTCGATATTTGAGGTCGACTCGAAAAGGTAGTTTTACTCGTATTGCCGCTATTTTATCTATTGCTGGTTTATCTGTTGGTGTATCAGCTCTCCTTATTACTTTATTTATCTTGAATGGATTTGAAAGGGTCATTTCTGAAAAGATTTCACAATTTGATGGACATGTTCGTATATCACATTTCTTGGGTCAACCTATAGAACCTCAAATAACTTCTCTAGATAGTATATTGAATATTTATAAAGGTAAATTAAGTAATACCAAATTTATCCAAAAGCCTGCCCTTTTAAGAAAAGGTAAATTTGCTGAGGGAATAATCTTGGAAGGAATTGAGACAAAGAGAGTCAATTATATTAAAGATATACTTATTGAAGGAAATTTTGATTTAAATAAAAACAACATTATAATAGGTCAAAGTTTATCAGAAAAATTAAATCTTAATATTGGAGATGAGATTGTTTTATTTGATATAATCACATTAAATAGTGGAAATAAAAAATTAAAAATTTTTAAAATTACTGGATTATTTCATTCAGGTATGTCAGAATATGATAATTCATTAGCTTTTACAAGTATTAAAAACACTAATGATTTATTTGCAATGAATTCGAAAGTGTCAGGGTATATTTTAAATCTTGAGAATCAAACAAATTATAAATCATTAACAAAATTGCTAAGCAATGAACTTCCTTATCCTTTGATGGTTATGTCATGGAAAGAAAAAAATAGAGCATTATTTAAATGGATGGATATTCAAAGATTGCCAATTTTAATAATTTTTGGTCTAATTACTTTGGTGGGCTTAGTTAATATTATTTCGGCGTTAGCAATGATAACAATTGATAAGACTAGGCAAATCGGTATATTAAAATCTCTAGGGCTTAGTAAACAAAAATTAAATCAAATTTTTTTAATTAAAGGGCTGATAATCGGTTTAGCTGGCTCATTATTTGGTTCATTATTTGCATTATTTATAGCATTCATCCAAAATAATTATAAGTTACTCCAAGTTCCTGAAGATGTCTATTTTATGGATTTCATTCCATTGGATGTTAATCTTCAAAATATATTAATAGTATCTATATTTGTGACTTTTATTTGCATTCTTGCATCATTATGGCCCTCTTTGAGGGCTGGAAAAATTGAACCATCAAAGGCATTAAAGTACGAATGAATTTTTCATTAAAAATTGCAAAAAGATTTTTGATTGGCGGCAAAGGCTCTGGCCCTAGCCGCTTAACCGGATGGATATCTATTATTGGCTTGACTATTGGATGCATGGCAATGATTTTATCAGTATCAATATTAAATGGATTTGAATCAAGAGTTGTAAGTAAAATTATAGGTTTTGAAGGTGATCTTAGAATAACAAATGTTAAAGATTGGAGTAAGCTTGAATCATACATCTCATCATTGAATGGTGTTAAAAGTACTATGTTATTTCAAAAAAGAAAAAGTTTACTGATTGGTAGAAATAATTCACAAAGAATGGTAGAATTAAAATCAATAGAAATTCCTAAAATATCAGAATTTTATGATTTAAATATTAAACAAGTGAATTCATCTAAAACTCAGCAAATTATTTTAGGTGAGATGACTGCTAGGCGCCTAAATTTAAATTTAGGTGATGAAGTAAGAATATTGAGCCCAATTGATAATGGTTCTGCTTGGGGATTACCAATTCAAGTTCAATGCATTGTAAGTGGAATCTTTAATGTTCAAGTTTTGGACCTTGATGATAAAATTGCTTTTATATCAAAAGATGTTGGTCAAAAATTATTTTTACGAAAAAATGGACCTGATGGTTTAGATATTAGATTAGATAAAAATTCAGATTTTCAAATAATAGCAAACATGATTAAAAATAAATTTCCCAACATAAAGGTTAATAAATGGTCTGATTTACATAGCGAATTATTCAATGCTATGCGTTTTGAGCGCATTGGAGCTCTTTTTGTTTTAAGCCTTATTATAGTAGTGGCGTGTTTCAATTTAATTACTACATTGATTTTAGTTACTGCACAAAAAATAAGACAAATTGGAATTCTCCAAGTTATGGGTTGTTCTCAAAAAGTTATTAAGACTATAATCATGAGTCAAGGTGTCATGATTGGCTCTATTGGTATTACTGCAGGTTTAATATTTGGAGTTATAATTATTATACTTCAAAATACTTATGGATTAATTCCTTTACCTGAAGATGTTTATTTTATTTCATTCTTGCCAATGAATATTTATTTTTATGATATTATTACTATCCTATCTATTTCATTTGGTATGGTTATTCTTTCAGTATCTATAGCAGCTAAAAGGTCGACAATGATTTCAACTTTGGATGCAGTTTATTTAGAAAAATGATTTTAGAAGCAAAGAAAATATCAAAGTCATTTAAAAATGGCCAAAAAACTTTATCTGTATTTAAAGATATTTCTTTAAATATTAATTCAGGAGATTTCATCACAATTATGGGTCCTAGTGGTGCAGGGAAATCAACGTTGCTAAATATATTAGGCACTTTAGATACTCCAGATACCGGAAAATTATTTATTAATGGAAAAGATACTCTTTCATGCTCATCTGCTGAAATTTCAAAGGTAAGAAATAGTCAGCTTGGCTTTGTATTTCAATTTCATCATTTATTACCAGAATTTACCGCAATTGAAAATGTATTAATTCCAAATCAAATTAGTGGTGGATCTGGAAAATTTGATAAAGGTAGAGACCTATTGATATACATGGGTTTAGAAAATAGATTTGATCACTTTCCTTCTCAACTTTCAGGAGGAGAAAGGTTGAGGGTCGCTGTAGTTAGGGCTTTGATGAATGATCCTAAATTGATAATAGCTGATGAGCCAACTGGAAATCTTGATAAATTAAATGCTGATAAACTAATTAAGTTGTTTAAAAAAATTAACAAGGATTTTAATCAAGCTTTTATTGTTACAACTCATAATCCAAATGTTGCATCAATGGGTAAGCAAAAATATAATTTAGATAATAATTCATTAAATCTAATAGATAGCATTTGAACTTTTATCTGTGCTGTTTAACTTTAAAGTAGTATGAAAGAAAATTTTTCCAAACGTGTTCAAAGTATTTTAAAATATGCTAAAGAAGAAGCTATACGATTAGGTCATAGTTATGTTGGTTCAGAGCATTTATTGCTTGGTTTACTTCGATTGAACTCTGGTCTGAGTTCAAAAATATTTGATATTTATGACTGTGATATTGAAGATATTCAAGCAATGATTGAAGATTTAATCAAAACTTCAGGCGGTACAATGACATTAGGCCATTTACCCTTGACACGTAGAGCAGAGCGTATACTTAGAAATGCTTTTAATGAAGCTGCTGCTATGGGAGCTACTATTGCAGATGATGAACATTTGTTACTAGCGATCTTAAAAGAAACTGATGGTATAGCATTTGAAGTTATTAATTCAAATAATTTGGATTATGATAGTGTTATAGAGCTTATAAAAGATGATTCTGAAGAAGAAGAAGTTGTTCGACCTAAATTAAAAGATAAGAAATCTAAATCTAAAACTCCTGCCTTGGATCATTTCTCTCGAAATATTACAGAAATGGCTGAAAATGGAGAATTAGACCCTGTGATTGGAAGAAAAGATGAAATTGAACGTGTAGCTCAAATTTTGTCGCGTAGAAAAAAAAATAATCCAGTACTAATAGGTGAGCCCGGAGTTGGTAAAACTGCTATAATTGAAGGTCTCGCTCAAAAAATTATTACCAAAGATGTTCCTAGGTTACTTTATAATAAAAGAATATTATCTTTAGATCTTGCCGGTTTAGTAGCGGGTACTAAATATAGAGGTCAATTTGAAGAGAGAATGAAAACTATTATGTTAGAATTAGAAAAAACTGATGATCTAATTTTATTTATTGATGAATTACATACAATTGTTGGAGCAGGCGGTGCCTCAGGCTCATTAGATGCTTCAAATATGTTTAAACCAGCTTTAGCTAGAGGTGATATACATTGCATAGGGGCCACAACCCTTGATGAATATAGAAAGCACGTTGAAAAAGATGGGGCACTAGAACGTCGTTTCCAAAAGGTAAATGTCTCGCCACCTTCCACAAATGAATCTATAGAAATTTTAAAAGGCCTTCAGTCTAATTATGAGGATCATCATAATGTTATTTATGATAAAGATGCTATTGAAGCCTGTGTTCATTTATCAGATCGTTATATTGCAGATAAATTTTTACCAGATAAAGCTATCGATATAATGGATGAAGCTGGTTCAAGAGCACATATGTTAAATATGAAAGTTCCTCAAGAAGTTATAGATCTAGAATTAGAAATTGAAAAGGTTAAGTCAAAAAAAGATAGTGTTGTTGTTGAACAAAAATTTGAAGATGCAGCTAACTTGCGTGATACTGAACAAAAATTGATTAGAAAATTAAAAGGGTTGAAAAAAGAATGGAAGGCTAATGAAGCTTCAAACCCTATCAATGTTACTGAAGAGAATATTGCAGATGTAGTCTCAATGATAACTAGGATTCCTGTAAGAAAAGTGGCTGAATCAGAAGGGCAAAAACTTTTAAAAATGAAGACTGAAATGTCTTCAAAAATTGTAGGGCAAGATAGAGCTATAGAAAGTTTAAGCAAAGCAATTCAACGATCAAGAGCGGGCTTAAAAAGAATTGAAAGACCTATTGGGGTCTTTTTGTTCTTGGGGCCTACGGGTGTAGGAAAAACAGAAACTGCTAAAGTATTAGCAAATTATCTCTTTAGTAAAAATCAAGCTTTAATTAAACTTGATATGAGTGAATATGGAGAGCGTTTTTCAGTATCTAGAATGATAGGGGCTCCTCCAGGATATGTTGGTTATGAAGAAGGTGGCGAATTAACAGAAAAAGTTAGAAGGAATCCTTTTTCTGTTATTTTATTTGATGAAATTGAAAAGGCACATCCTGATATATTCAATGTTCTTCTCCAAATGTTTGACGAAGGTGTTTTAACTGATGGTCTTGGGCGTAAGGTTGACTTTAGAAATACTATAATTATTCTTACATCAAATATTGGGACTAAACAAATTCAAGGTGGTAGCTTATTTGGTTTTTCAGAAAATTCTGATGATAAAAATTATAATTCAATAAAAAATAAAATTCTTGAGAAAGTAAGTAATGTATTTAATCCAGAATTTTTAAATCGTTTAGATGAAACAATTGTATACCATCCATTAACTAAACAGAATGTTCTAAAAATTACAGATTTGCAATTAGTTGACCTTAATGATAATTTAAGTAAAATTGGTTTAAGTCTAACCGTAACTAAAAAAGCAAAAGTTTTCATAACTGAAAAAGGATTTAACCCTGAATATGGTGTACGTTTTCTTAGACGTGAAATCCAATCATTAATTGAAGATCCACTTTCAGAACTTCTATTAGGTAAAGTTTTTTCAAAGGCTAAAGGTGTAAAAATTGACTTTGTTCAAGGTCATTTAGAGTTTTTTCCAATTTTTGCAAAAGTTAGAAAAGCGCCTTTAAAAAAATCTAGAAAAAAACCACAAAAATCAATCAATCCTTAATCTATATCTGCCATATAGTATAGCATATATTATTTATATGACAAAATGGCGTATAAATAATTTTGGCACATATATTGAAGACTATTAGTTTATATTACATTTTTTTACTTACTACTAAGGAATAATAGTCATGGGAAAAGTTATTGGTATTGATTTAGGAACTACAAATTCATGTGTAGCTGTACTTGAAGGTGGTGAACCCACTGTAATCAATAGTACAGAAGGTGGAAGAACAACACCTTCTATTGTTGCATTCACTAAAGATAAAGAACGTCTTGTAGGACAGCCAGCAAAAAGACAAGCTGTCACAAATCCTCAAAATACTATTTTTTCTATTAAAAGATTTATGGGACGTATGTTTAATGAAGTTGGTACTGAAATAAAAGAGGTCCCATATAGTGTAGAAAAAGGTGATTCTGGAAATCTAGTTGTTAAAGCTTCTGGTAAATCTTATACTCCTCCTGAAATTGGAGCAATGGTTTTACAAAAATTAAAACAAACTGCTGAAGAACATTTAGGTTCAAGCATTTCAGATGCAGTAGTTACTGTTCCGGCCTATTTTAATGATTCACAACGACAAGCTACTAAAGATGCTGGAAAAATTGCTGGATTAAATGTTTTAAGAATCATTAATGAACCAACGGCTGCTGCTTTAGCTTATGGTATGGATAAACAAAAAGAAGAAACTATTGCTGTTTTTGATTTAGGTGGAGGTACTTTTGATATTTCGATACTTGAATTAGGAGATGGAGTATTTGAAGTTAAGTCTACCAATGGTGATACTCATTTAGGTGGCGATGATTTTGATCAAAAAGTTATTGATTGGATTGCTAAAGAGTTTAAAGCTAGTGATGGTATTGATCTAAAAAGTGATCCCATGGCATTACAGCGATTAAGGGAAGCGGCTGAAACAGCTAAAGTTGAACTTTCTAGTTCAAAACAAACAGAAATTAATTTACCTTTTATTACTGCAGACTCTTCTGGTCCTAAGCATTTAAATATGACTTTAACACGGGCTAAATTTGAAGAACTAGTCTCAGATCTTATTAAAAGAACTATTGATCCATGTTTGAAAGCAATTAAGGATGCTGGGCTTAACTCATCAGATATAAATGAAGTTATTCTTGTTGGTGGATCTTCAAGAATTCCAAAAATTCAAGAAAAAGTAAAAGAAATTTTTGGGAAAGAGCCTAATCGAAGCGTTAACCCAGATGAGGTAGTTGCTCTTGGAGCGGCTATTCAAGGTGGAGTCTTGGCTGGTGACGTAGATGATATACTGTTACTTGATGTAACTCCATTATCTTTAGGTATAGAAACCCTTGGAAGTGTATCTACTAAATTAATTGAAAGAAATACAACAATTCCAACAAAAAAATCTCAAGTTTTTTCAACAGCTGCGGATAATCAGACAACGGTTGAAATTCATGTTTTGCAAGGTGAACGTGAAATGGCAGTAGATAATAAAACTATAGGTAGATTTCACTTAGATGGTATCCCTTCAGCTCCTAGAGGTGTTCCTCAAGTAGAAGTAACATTTGATATTGATGCAAATGGAATATTAAATGTAAGCGCAAAAGATAAAGCTACTGGGAAAGAGCAAAGTATTAGAATTGAAGCATCAAGTGGTTTATCTGACACAGAAGTAGAAAAAATGGTTAATGATGCAAAAAAGCATGAAGGAGAAGATAAAGAAAAACGTGAAATGATTGATTTGCAGAATCAAGCTGAACAACTTATCTATCAAACAGAGAAAAACCTTGATGAGTACAAAGATAAACTAGATAAAAATGAAAAGAAAAATCTTGAAGATGCTGTTGCAAAACTTAAAACCTGTAAAGATGGGTCTAATATTGAAGATTTAAAGTCTTCACTTGAAGAAGTAAATACAGCTTGGAATGCGGTAGCTTCAAAAATGTATGAAGCGGCAAAAGAAGAAGGTGCAGATCAAGAAGCCGCACCAAGTGATAAAAATAAGAAAAAAAATAAATCAAAGAAAAAAGATGATGCTGAAATAGAAGATGCAGATTTTGAAGTTGTAGATTAACAATTATCTAAATTTACTTTAATTAAAAAAGCGTCTCAATTATTGAGACGCTTTTTTTGTTTATGGAACTCAAGTCACGTAACTTCATATCATAATCAAAGCGTACTTTGAATAAATGATAAACCGACAAAAAACAATAACAATTATTTTAGTAGCAATATTCATTACTGGTTTTGTTGCTTTTAGACCAAACTTATGGCAAAACCGTATAGAAATATATTTAAATCGCCAACTAAATAAAGAAGGTTGGACAGTCAATATAAACAAATTATCAGGGCATCTTTTTTCAAATATTTATACTGATAACATTTCATTGATTAATGAAAATGGTACTTCTGTTATATTACCAAAAATTTCTGCTAAGATTATGATTTTTCAATTGCTTAGAGGGAAAATTAAATTATCAACACTTTCATTAAGTAATGCTTCAATATATCCATTTAGTGATGAATTAAATGATAAAGAAGATAAAATAAATAAATTAAATTTTTTGCCTGAACGAATGCCTATTAATATTGATAATCTTCACGCAGACGGATCTATTTTTACAAGTAAAGATGATTCTACTATTGCTTTACATTTTTTAATAGATGGAGCTGTTAAACCAGATACGAATGCATTAAATATTAATCTCTCAAAATTTGAATTATTTTATTCAAATCCCCGTATTGATATAGTAATAAATAATATTAAAGGGAACTTATCGTCAAAAAGAATTTCTGTTGATATTGAGAAAGCTAATATAAATAGTTTTCCTTTAGGTGGACATTTTGAATATGAATTTGGTAACGTTCCTAAAATGAATGGTGAAATCGCTCTTTTAGATTATAATATTCCAAATAAAATATTTTCTCAATTTCCACTTCAACCTGAATTATCAAAAATTTCTGCAACATTTAAATTTGAATCTGACCTTAAACATTTTATAGGTGGTTTAAATATAAATAACGATTTAGGGTTAGAAATGAGTGGTGATTTTAATTTAGAAAATAAAGATGATTATTTTCAGCTTCATTCAATAAGTCTTAAAGGAAATGAAGCAACATTAAATATTAAAGGATTGTATGAGAAAAATGGGCATTTTAATGGAAGAATTCTACTTGAAAAGTTAGATGTTAGTGAGTGGATCACAAAAGGGAAAAATACTAATTTATCTGGCTATATATTATTAGATGGAGATTTTAATAAAGATCAAATTTCTGCATTGGATATGAATGTAGAGGTAGATGAATCTATATTATTTGAAAAAGAAGCATCATCAATTTCTGGAGGGATTTCATATAGAGATTACAAACTACAAATTACCAACCCTTTGACTTTAACTATTGGACCTTCAATTATTGAAGTTAATGGTTCCTCTAATTTTGATTCTAAATCCCTTGACCTAAATTTATCATTAACAGAAGCTTCAACTTTTCTAATCAATAATTTTTGGAAAGATTCACTTTCAAGTGGTTTAGCAACTGGTTATATGTATTTAAATGGACAATTCGATTCATTAGGTATTGATGCAGATTTAAGAATAGATAATTTTGGATATAATGATATTTCATTAAAATCATTTGAATTTATTGGAAACATAGAAAATTTAAATAGTTTCAGTGAAGGCAGTTTTAAATTAAAATTTGGAAAAGGATATTGGAATGATTATGGCTTTGAAAGTGGGACTGGTGAATTTATTCTGCAAGATACTTTTGTTGAAGTATCCAGTTTTGAATTAAAAAATGGAGATGATTACTTCCAATTCAATGGTTCAGTAAATAACGATTCTCTTATAAACTTAGAACGTTTTCAAATAGCATATCGTGGGCATTATTTAATTAACCCTCGTCCTATTTCTATTTTATATTCAAATGATAATTTTTTATTTGAACCATTTGAAGTTCATGTTGATGATGGAATTCTTGAAGGTTCAATAGCTACTAACCCATTAAAAGGGCATATTAAGTTTTCAAATGTGACAGCAGATATTATTTCATTATTTGAATCTAATTATTCACAAAAAATTAAAGGGAATATTTTTGGAGAAATATCTATTGATAAAGATCTAAATGATAATATAATAAATTTAGACCTTACTCTAAAGAATGGTGAACTTGCTAAACAGTCCTTTGATAATTTTTATGTTTCTGCGCTTTATAAAGATGAAGTCATTTTCTTAAAAGAAATATATTTAACTGATGGCGAAGAAACTTCATTTAAAGCTAGGGGAAGTTTTCCACTTTTAGGAGACTCTAAAAGAACTAAAGCTATTGATCTACAGTCTAATTTTAATAATATTGATCTCAGATTCTTTACTCAATTTATTCCTAAATGGGAGCCTTATGTATTTGGAAAATATACTGGTACTTTTAATATTTCAGGTAGTACTAAAAAAACATTAATGAATATAGAAGCAAGTATAAATGATGCCATTTTTCGAAAAATTCCATTAGGGTTAGTAAAGTTTTCTGGTTTATATAAATCAAAAAAACTAGTTTTTAATAATTTTAGTTCAAAATGGAATGGAAATTATATTAATGGTACAGCTACCCTTCCAATTGATTTTGATTTTGGTTCTCCAAATATTAATAAATGGAATCCAAATGGGGAAATTATTGTTAATACAAATGGGACTTTTAACTCATTAGTTTTTTTATCAGAAAATTTAACTGAAATGGATTCAATAACTGGTGATATTAGTATTAATCTAGATATTAATGGCCCAAAAGATCTTTTGGTAAGGAATGGCAATATCAATATTAAAAATGGAGAGATTCATACTATACTAATTGATGAACCAATAAGAAATATTTATGCATCGGCTGAATTAAAGCAAAATAAAATGTCTATTAATTCATTTAATGGAACTTTATTTGATTCAAATAATAAAATAATTCCAGAAAATAATTTCTCAATAAGTGGTATAATTGATTTTACTAAATTTTTTGAACCTCGTTATAATATTAATGCTTTAGGCAAAGATGTTTTCTTCCGTTCTTTAGATGGAGATATTGAAGCATATTCTGATGTAGATGTTTCAATAATTGGTAAAGACACCATTAATGTTTCAGGATCAATTAGTGCTCGTAATGGGGCAATATATTCAGAATTTAATACTGATAGTAAAACTTCTTTTGATAAAAAAGGTAGAACAACAACAAACTATAATCTTCGCTTTCCTATTCAAGAGTCATTCGCCATTAGAAACTCACAAATAGATGCTATAATTTCAGGTGAAATTGCTATGAATCGTGAGAATGATAGTGGTTGGAACTACTCTGGTGAAATAGAATTAATGGAAGGTGAAATTTATTATTATCTTGGTGATGTTTTTAAAAATCTTAGAGGTTCAATGACAATGGATGGTCAGGGTTTTAATCCATTTTTAGATTTAACTGCTTCAACTAGGATAGGGGATGCTGAAATTATGCTTGGAGTTTTTGGCCCTTTTGATAATCCTGAATGGACATTTAATAGTGATAAAGGATATACTGAAAGTGATATCCTTCAATTGCTTACCTTTAATACCAGAGTTGCAGAAGAAGGTTTTACAACTGAAGGTTTAGGATCTCAGGCACAGACAATACTTGGTGCATACTTGGAACGACAATTAGAAAGAAACTTTGTTAGAGCTACAGGTTTACAATCAAGTGGAATTATAGAGGATGTAGAAATTTCAGGAACTTCTGAACTTATAAAACCAGGTCAAGGTGAAGAATTTAGTATTAGTGCTAAAGTAAATAGAAATTTTAGTTTAAGTTATCAAAGATCGTTCTCCCTTGAAGCTGCATATCAAAACAAAGTAGGTGTAGAATATAAATTAAATCCTAATTTCTCTGTGATTGGAAATGTTGATGAGAAAGGGCAAGTTCATATGAAGTTTCGAGTTCGTCGCGTTTATTAAAAAATCAGATGAATAACATAAAGATAATTTTAGCAGTTATTACTGTTTCGGTATCACTATTTTCTCAATCATTAAATAATAGAACTGTAAATGAAATAACATATATTGGCAACCATTCATTCACAGCAAGTAGATTGATTGAATTTTCAGAACTTAAGCCACCTTCAATTTTATTGTTTTCTACTAAATCTTTTGATCGTCGATTATTGAAACTAGATGCAATTGCTTTAAAAAACTTTTATCAATCTGAAGGATTTCTAGAAACAACCGTTAAAGATTCGTTTTCTGTAGTTGGAGATGAAGTTGACATATTTTTTATTATTGATGAAGGGAAAAGGTTTTATTTAGATAATATAATAATTAACGGTTTAGAATCTCTTAAAGAAAAATTTGTTTTATCAACTCTGGGTTTAGTCGTCGATCAACCATATGATCCTGTTAAAATTAACACTAATCTATATCTAGTTGATGAAGCATTTCAAGAAGAAGGGAAAATTTTTGCGCAATATGATATTCAACAAGAAATTAAAGATTCAGTTACGATTACATTGAACATAGAAGAAGGTAATGATATATACATAAATAATGCTTGGGTAAGTGAAACAGAAGTAATTGATTCAAATTATATCAGAAATGAATTTACTTTTAATAGGGGTGACTTATTTCGTAAAAGTGATATGGACAAAACAAAGAGAGCATTGCTTCAAGCAGGTTTCTTTTCATCAGTTAGTATAATAACCCACCCCATAAAAAATCAAGATAGTTTAATAAATATTGAAGTTAAAATACGCGAATTTCAAAATAGAGGAGTTCAAGATTTTGATTTTGGATATGAAGATATTGAATATGTTCCAGGTGTAAAATCACTTGTTGGAATGGGAGGGTCAATAAGATGGACTGATCGTAGGATATTTGGTACGAAAAATAGATTTGATGCAACTGGTTCTGTAGTTTTACCATCTGAAGAAGGTTTCATTTTTCCTCGATTTAGTGTTGATACTAAATTCTCTAATCAACGCCCATTTTCAATAAAACTACCAACTCAAATAAAAATATTTTACCAACAGTTTAAAAATTATGGTGATGAAGAAGGACCTTATGTTAGACGATTTGGGCTTCAATATTCAAATATCTTTCGATGGAATAAACAAAGGTCATTTTTTGATATAGGATTTAGATTTGAATTATTTGATGAGTCAGCAGAATTTCAAGATCAAATAGAACAACGAAAATTTAAAATTCATCTACATGAAGATAAACGAGATAATTCAATGAATCCAAGAAAAGGAAATGTATTAGTTTTTCAATTAGATGCTTATGGTGGTCCTCTAGGTGGTAATCGTAGTTATACTAAATATGATCTTGATTTTCGACAATATATACCTTTATTAAAAAATATAACAATTGCTGGTCGCATAAACACTGGAGTTATTACTGGATGGTCTTCAGATTATGATCAGTACGAATCTATTCTTTTTGAAAAGTTTTATTTAGGTGGTAGTAATACACTGAGAGCTTGGAAGCCACTTCAATTTATGACTTTTATAAATGAACAAGGTTTGAAATATCCATTAGGTAAAACTGCAAAAGTATTAACGAATTGGGAGCTACGTTTTCCTCTATTTTATAAATTTGGTGGTGTTCTCTTCTATGATGGAGGATTTATAGCAGAAAAAATTGAAAATATTGGAAAAGATGATATCAAATGGAATAGAGGTTTAGGAATAACATTTAACTTGCCTTTTGGACCTATACGTGTTGATTACGCAGAAAGCTTAAATGATCCATCAATTAAGCAATTTCATTTTGGGTTTTTATATTCTTTTTAAGAAATATTTATATCAAAATTAAGTTTATAATAATTGTAGGTATTAAAAAATGTTTAAATACTATATATTCGCCCCTTAAATCTTTATAAAACACATGAAAATAAAACAATCTATAATTATTACAATTTTAATTTTACTTACTGGATGTGGTATGTTTAAATCTTTTGAAGATCTTTATTCTGAAGCAGAAGAAAAAAGAAATATTGGAAATTCAAAAGATGCAATAGTGGTACTTAATAAGATTATGAATAATTATTCAGATCATGAAAAAGCATCTAAGGCCCAATATCTAATAGCAGAAATTTATTATCGAGATTTAAGAGATTTTTCTAAAGCTATAGATGAATATGAAAATTTAAGAAAAAAATACCCTGAGTCACCTCAAGTTCCTTTTGCAATATTTATGCAGGGTTTTATTTATGCTAATATGCTTTCAAATTTTGAAAAAGCACGTATTCACTATGAAATTTTTTTAAATAAATATTCAAATCATGAATTAGCTCAATCTGTAACATTTGAACTCAAGTATCTTGGTCAAGAGATTCAAGACATTCCAGAACTTAAACATTTAATAAAGTAACTAATAATATGTCAGAATTCAGTTTATCAGAAATTAATGATCGAATTTCAAAAGAATCTAAATTTATTGATCCACTAAAAGCTTCTATTGGAGAAGTTATTGTTGGTCAAGATGAGCTTGTTAATAAAATATTAATCGGTCTTTTAGCTAATGGCCATATTTTATTAGAAGGCGTGCCAGGACTTGCTAAAACATTAACAGTCAATACTTTAGCAAAAGCGATAGATACTAACTTTCAAAGAATTCAGTTTACACCTGATATGTTGCCAGCAGATTTACTTGGAACTTTGATTTTTAATCAAAAAAAAGGAACCTTTGAAACAAGGAAAGGGCCAATCTTTTCTAATATAATTTTAGCTGATGAGATAAATCGTGCTCCTTCAAAAGTCCAAAGTGCTCTACTTGAAGCCATGCAAGAAAGACAAGTAACAATTGGAGAAGAAACCTTCAAGTTGGATGTTCCATTTCTTGTATTAGCTACTCAAAACCCAATTGAGCAAGAAGGTACTTATCCATTACCTGAAGCTCAAGTAGATCGTTTTATGATGAAATTAGTTGTTGACTATCCAAAGAAAGAGGAAGAAAGACTAATCTTACGGCAATCTGCTAGAACTAATGCTAATATTGATATAAAACCTTCTATTAAACCTAAAGATATACTCAAAGCTCAATCAACTATAAATGATATTTATGTAGATGAGAAAGTTGAGGATTACGTACTTAACCTAGTATTTTCAACTAGAAGTCCAAGTGATTATGGTTTAGAAGATTTATCTCAACTGATTGAATTTGGCGCTAGTCCTCGTGCTACTATTAATCTAATTCTTGCTTCTAAGGCGAGAGCATTCTTAGAGCATCGTGGTTATATAACTCCTGAAGATGTTCGTTATGTTGGAAAAGATATTCTTCGCCATCGTATTATTTTGACTTATGAAGCAGAAGCTGAAGAATTATCATCTGAGGACGTTATCCAAAGGTTATTTGATTCAATCGAAATCCCTTGATAGGTTAATATTTTTCAACATTTTATTCCTAATTATCAAATTATATATAATTGTAGCTAATGATTCCCAAAGAAATCCTTAAAAAAGTTCGTCAAATAGAGATAAGGACAAAAGGATTGGTTAATGACCTTTTTGGCGGTGAGTATCATTCAGTATTCAAGGGAAGAGGAATGACGTTTTCAGAAGTTAGAGAATATTCTCCGGGTGATGATATTCGAATGATCGATTGGAATGTAACGGCCAGATCTAATGCTCCATTTATAAAGATTTTTGAAGAAGAAAGAGAATTGACAGTTTATCTACTTGTTGATATAAGTAGATCAGGATATTTTGGAACTACAGATCAATTTAAATCAGAGCTAGCAGCTGAAATAGCAGCTGTGCTTGGTTTTTCAGCAATAAAAAACAAAGATAAAGTAGGCTTAATTCTATTTTCTGATCATGTTGAAAAATATATTATACCAAAAAAAAATAAATCACATATACTAAGGGTTGTTAGAGAAGTTTTGTTTAATAAACCTAAAGCTAGAGAAACTTCTCTTAAATCTGGATTGGATTTTCTTATGAAGGTTGCTAAACGAAAATCTGTAGTATTTTTGATATCTGATTTTTTAGATAGTGAATTTTGGAAATCATTAAAATTAGCAAATCGCAAACATGATATGATTGGTATTCGAATAACAGACCCGGCAGAAGAAAAAATTCCAAACCTTGGTTTAATTAAAGTTCAGGATACTGAAACTGAATCAGAATTTTGGGCTGATATGTCATCTGCAAATCATCGAGAATCATTAACTAAAAAAATAAATGAAAAATGGAATCATTTTCAAAATAAATGTCTTCGTAATCAGTTTGATGTTATTAATGTTAAAACAAATGCGGATTATGTTGAGCCATTGATGAGTTATTTTAATAAACGTGAAAAACGTAACTAATTATTTGATAAAATTTATTTTCATTATTTTATTCTTTCTTTCTGCATGCTCAACAGAAAAAAGTATTTCAAATGCTGAAATTTTAGTAGAGATTGATACTACTTTTACAACAATCGGTAAACCGATTACTTATAAAGTAACTGTAAATGCACCACCAAAAAAAATTATTCAATTTTCTGAATGGAATATAAATGACCCTCTAGAAATTCGTTCTTTTTCATCTATAGAAACTAGTTTGGGTAAAATTGCTAAATATGAATTAGTATTTTGGGATACAGGTAAAGTTTCTATTCCGGGATTAAATATAAACTTCTTAAATATTGATAGCACTTTTGATTTCTCATTAAAAGCTGACTCAATAAATATTGATATTGTTTCGATTAATGAAAAAGACCCCCAAATGCAAATATCTAGTAATGGTGATATAATGCCCATTAAAGATCCAGAATCTGTAAAGATTCCTTTACCGTGGAAAAATATTTTACGAATTCTATCTTTATCTTTTATAATTGGATCTATTATTTATATTTGGAAAAAACGCCTTAAAACGAATATTGTTTTTGAAGAGAAACAAAAATTTACAGATAAACCAAATATTACTGCTTTAGCGAAGCTAAAGGAATTGAATAAATTAAGTTTATCTAAAACTATTGATGCGAAAGAATCATATGTTAAACTTTCACATATAGTAAGAGAATATGTTGAAGATAGTTTATTCATTAGAACGCTTGAAATGACAACAGATCAAATTCGTTTTTCAAATAATATTTTTCCTTATACCTCAACTGAATTTGGTACTTTACTTAGTATACTTTCAAATTCAGATATGGCAAAATATGCTAAATATGATGCTACTAGTAAGGAATGGAATGATGATTTCAAGAAATCAATAGATTTAATTAACAATACAACGCAGTATTGGGACATAGAATTTTCTTAATTTTTATGATTTTAAATTTTATCTCAATTGTAAATTGAACAGTTAAATGAGAGGGAAAAATGGCTACAACATCTGATATAAAGAATGGTGCAGTAATTTTATATAAAAATAAAAGAATGAAGGTTGTAGAATTCTTACATGTTAAACCTGGTAAAGGTCCAGCATTTGTTCGTACTAAATTAAAAGATATTTCTTCAGGAAAGATCATTGATGAAACTTTTAATTCAGGTATCAAGCTTGAGTTTTTAAAAATTGAAGCAAAAGAGATGCAGTTTTTATATGATGATGGAGATAGTCATATTTTTATGGATAATGTTACATATGAACAAATTAATGTTATCAACTCTTTGGTTGGTAACAGTAAAAATTTTCTTAAAGGTGGAATAAATGTAGATCTTCTTTTTGATGATACTGAAGTTTTAGATATTCGATTACCTGCTCATGTTGCTTTAGAGGTAAAACACACAGAGCCTGGTATAAAAGGTAATACCGCTACAGGAGCAACAAAACCAGCAACATTAGAGACAAACTATACATTAAATGTCCCTTTGTTTGTAGATGAAGGTGACATTTTAAAAATCGATACTCGATCAGGAGAATATATTGAACGAGTCAAATCTTAATCGTATTTTCAGGAGTTATACATAAACAACAAAGAGCTAATATGTGGCAAGATAAACTAAAAGAAGTAATATATATACTAGAAAATAGTAATGTTAATGAAATTGATGTTACATTTTGGGGTCGTCGTTTTCGCGTAGTAAAGTCTGCAGGAGTTAATATTAACTCTGACTCAAAATTAAATCAAACTTCATCAGTAGTTTCAAATGAAAAACCTATACCTAGTCAATCAAAAATCGCAGAAGATACTAAAAAAGATAATAGTGAAGAAATTTTATCACCAATGCCAGGAACTTTCTATTCATCACCTTCACCGGAGGCTGCACCATTCATAAAAGAAGGGGATGTTGTATCTAAAGGTGATTCTTTATGTATAATTGAGGCAATGAAGATTATGAATGAAATAGAATCTGAAAAAAGTGGAACCATTAAAAAATTATTGGTAGATGATGGTAGTGCTGTTGATTATAATCAACCACTTTTCTTAATTGACCCTTCTTAATCTGAGGTTTTTGTGTTTAAAAAAATTCTGATTGCTAATCGGGGTGAAATTGCTCTACGTATCATCCGTGCTTGTCACGAGTTAGGTTTAAAGTCTGTTGCTGTATACTCAACAGCTGATAAATATTCATTGCATGTAAAATTTGCTGATGAAGCAGTGTGTATTGGCCCTCCACAAAGTTCTGAATCGTATCTAAATATCCCAAGAATAATTGCCGCTGGAGAAATAACAAATTCTGATGCGATACACCCTGGTTATGGTTTTTTAGCAGAAAATGCAGAATTCTCTAAGATTTGCAAAGATAATGGCTTTGCTTTTATTGGGCCAAACTCAGATATAATTAATTCTATG
>JAAZYT010000048.1 GCA_014239505.1 Fidelibacterota bacterium
TCAATTTAGAGCTCTAATTGGGTATGAGAATACTCAACTTCTTTGGGATGGAATCTATATGGAAGATATAGATGATAGAACTAAAAGACGTACAGGTAATAAAGCATATACTGATAATTTTTCACAACAGATTTATTCACTTAATACTAGAACTAAAATTAGAGAAAATATTTTTTTAAAAAATACTAGCTATCTTGTTCTAGGACAAGGGTACTATGAAGTAAATAAGTCTGGGCAAGATTACTATTCATATAATCTAGACGTAAATAATGAATTTTCCGATAATGAAGAGCAAAGTCTTTCAACAGACTTTTTACGAAGAAAATGGATTGATAATAATTATTTTGGTGTAGTTCCAACAATTACGTGGTTCAATAAAGGTTTGAGGATCGATTTAGGTGGTGAAATTCGTTATTATACTGGAGATCACTTTGGTGAAGTATCAAAATTTTCAAATGAAAGACTTGCATCTCAATTTGGTGATAGTTGGTATAGATATTACCAATATGTGGGGAAAAAGAATTCTATGACTTCTTTTATTCATTTTAATTGGCACCCTATCGGTCAGCCATTTACAATTACTGCTGATTTTCAAAATCAAATTCACAATTGGAAATTAGAGCAAGAAAAAATTGGTCATTCTGTGGGGCACAAGTTAACTGCCGATTGGAACTTTTATAATCCACGGATGGGAATGATTTGGGAACTCAGTGACTCTCTTAATATGTTTGTTAGTTGGGGAAAAGCTCAAAAAGAGCCGGCAGATAATCAAATTATTCAAGCGGATGATGTATGGAGTGATCCTGTTATGGCAGCAGCAGAAGTCATAACTGATTTTGAATGGGGATTAGATTTTACTTTTGGAAGAGGGAAAGCAAAATTTAATGGATACAATATTAAGTATCTAAATGAGCAGTTAAAAAATATTGACGTTAATCAAGAAGGTGAATATGATTATTATTTAGCAGACTCAACTGAACATATGGGATTTGAATGGGAAACAGAATTCATATTAAATAATCAATTTTCATTGGCTGCTAATGGTGCTTTAGTTATGAATTATTTTAATGATGGAAAAAGTTTACCCAATGTACCTTCAACTTTGTTTAATCTTTCAATCGATTACCAGCCTATAAAAAATGGATTATTTTTCATTCATTGGAGACGTATTGGAAATATGTATGTTGATCGAGAAAATACTGAAGAAGGAATGATAGATCCATTTTCAGTTTGGGATATGGGAATAAAATATAGATGGCAAGGATTAGAAATAATGGCCAAAGTTAATAATGTATTTGATAAGCTTTATTCAACTTATGGCTATGGTTATAATTGGGATGGTTATAAAGCCTACTATTGGCCTGGAGCAACAAGAAATACATTCATAAATATTTCTTATCAACTATAATAATTATTGATAAGATTACCATCAAAAATCATGCTTTATGATATTGTCGATTATTAATAATTGAAATTGCTCTATATATTTGTTCTAATAAGAATGCTTTTGCCATTTCATGTGTAAAAGTAAGTGAAGACAAAGATAACGTCATATTTGCTGATTCTTTAACAGATTCAGATAGGCCATCAGGTCCACCAATAATAAATGTAATTTTTTCCGATCTAGATTTTAATAACAAAGCTAAACCTCTAGAGGTCGTTATTTCACCCTTTTCACTCATAGCAA
>JAAZYT010000063.1 GCA_014239505.1 Fidelibacterota bacterium
GCAAGGGTAAAATATTTAATTATCATATTGTCATTAATAGACATTGTTTTACCATACATATCTTCTGGAGAGTCATTTAAACTAATATCATTTCCATAAGATTTTGACATTTTTTCGACACCGTCAGTGCCCTCTAGTAATGGGCATGTGATGATAGCTTGTGGCTCTTGATCATACTCTCTTTGAAGATCACGGCCTACTAAAAGATTAAATTTCTGGTCAGTGCCACCCAACTCAACATCAGCCTTTAATTCAACGGAATCCATAGCTTGCGCCAATGGGTACATAAATTCATGAATTGATATTGGAGTTTCAGATTGATAACGCTTAGTAAAATCATCACGTTCAAGCATTCTAGCAACTGTATAATGACTAGCCAATCTAATTACATCACTAAAATTCATACTATTTAACCATTCAGAATTATAGACAATTTTTAATGTTTTTAAATCTAGAATTTTTTCTGCTTGCTCAATGTAAGATTGCGCATTAGCCTTAGCTTCTTCAAGAGATAATTGTGGCCTAGTTTTATTTCTTCCTGATGGATCGCCAATCATTGCCGTAAAATCACCTATAACTAAAATAGCTTGATGGCCTAAATCTTGAAAATGTCGCAGTTTTCTTAATACTACACCATGCCCGACATGAAGATCAGGTCGGCTAGGGTCACAACCAAGTTTTATATTTAATGCTTTACCTGTTTCTATTGATTGATCAAGTTTATTTTTCAACTCATGTTCTGGAATAATTTCCTCAACACCACGGGCAATTATAGACCATTGTTCTTCTACAGATTTAAATTTCATCTTCTAATATTTCTCAATTCTCTTTGTGCATCTCGCTTTATATCACGTTCTTTAATTGCATCCTTTTTATCAAAGGTTTTCTTTCCTTTAGCTAAACCAATCTCAAGTTTTGCCCAACCATTCTTATTAAAATAGATTTTTAATGGAACAGCAGTCAAGCCTTTCTGTTCTAAAGATATTTTAATTTTTTCAATTTCTCTTTTATTAAGCAATAATTTCCTTTTTCTTACTGGCTCGGGACTTTCGTAACCGACATGAGAATAAGGATTAATATGAACACCTATAAGCCATGCTTCGCCTCTACGAATAGTTACGTATGCTTCTTTTAAATTAGCATTGCCTTCTCTAAGGCTTTTAACTTCACTACCAAATAGTTCTATTCCTGCTTCATAAGTATCTAATATATGATATTCATGAAAGGCCTTACGATTGGTAGCTGCAATCTTTTTTTCCATAATAAAATTCGAATGTAAAAATACGGATTTACATTAAGCGCTTACAAGTTTATTCCTTGTTGATTTAATAATCACATGTAATTTTAGTCACTATAATTTATGTATTATACTTATGTCATAGAAACCCTTGATGGGAAACATCGTTATGTTGGTCATTGTAAGAATCTTAATTCGCAACTCAACCAACATAATGCAAGGAATGTAAAAGCTACTAGAGATAATAGACCTTGGAAAATAATTCACTCAGAGAAATTTAAAGCAAAGAATGATGCTATTTATCGTGAAAAATTTTTTAAGTCTATTAATGGTGAATCATGGCTTAAAGAAAATGTGTAGCATATTTTTATGAATATTTTACTATTAGAAGCATATTTTACTGGTTCTCACAAATCATGGGCTGAAGATTTTCAAAATTTTAGTTCTAACGATATAAACATCTTATCAATGGAAGGGAAATTTTGGAAATGGCGTATGCAAGGTGGAGCAATAACCTTAGCACAAAAATTTAATACAATGAAAAATCAACCTGATTTAATAATAGCTACTGATATGCTTGATTTATCAACATTTATGAGTTTAACTCGAGACAAATCTTCTAAAATACCAACTATATTATATTTCCATGAAAACCAACTATCATATCCATGGTCAACAAAAGATAAGGACTTCATTAATAATAAACATAAACACTATGGTTTTATTAATTACACTTCTGCCTTAACAGCTGATCATGTCCTTTTTAATTCAAATTATCATAAAAATTCATTTATTGAAGAATTAAAATTACTTCTAAAGAAATTCCCTGATCATAATGAACTGGCTACCATTGAAAAAATTAAAGATAAAAGTAAAGTTCTTTATATTGGTATCGATTTGAAGCGGTTTGATACTTATAAGATTAAAAATGAAGGACCACCTTTAATTTTATGGAATCATAGATGGGAATATGATAAAAATCCAGAGACTTTTTTTAAGGTTCTATTTAATCTACATAAAACTGGAATTGATTTTAGAGTAGCAGTTTTAGGAGAAAAATATAAAAAATATCCGTCAATTTTTGATAAAGCTAAAGAAATATTGAAAAGCAAAATTGTTCACTTTGGTTATTGCAATTCATCTAAAGAATATGCTGAATGGCTATGGAAAGCTGATATTTTACCCGTTACAAATAATCAAGATTTTTTTGGCATTAGTATAATGGAAGCAATTTATTGTGATACTTATCCATTACTTCCAAATAGACTATCTTATCAAGAACTATTGCCGATTGAGTATCATAATGAGCATATTTATATAAATAATGATGATTTAATAAATAAGTTAAAATCAACAATTATGAATATTAAAAAAATTAGGAATTTAAAATTTAACAAAATTGCACAACCTTATGACTGGTCAACAATGAAAAAATCATATGATCAGTTACTTTGTTCATTTATAAAATAGATACAACTTTTGACATACAAAGAATTACAGTATGACGATTTGTCATTCCGTACTGACATTTTGTCAATTTCATCATAAATATTGACATAAATTCAATACTGGCATATCCATTGCATTAATATTATTGATTTTAATTAACAAAAATAAGGAGTCTAAAATGACTTTAATAAAATGGAACCCCAGAAATTCTTTATACAACGATTTTGATCATATGATTGATTCAATATTTAATGATGGTTGGAATAAAGCATCAACTACACAACCTAATTCGATACCAGTTGATATAACAGAAAATGAAAAAGCGTTCACACTATCAGCTGATTTTCCTGGATTTGATAAAAAAGAAATAAATCTTCAAATTGAAGATGATCAATTAACATTAAGTGCAAATCATAAAGAAACAAAACAAACTAATAAAGAATCTTATCGTATTAAAGAAAGGCACACTGGAACTATCAAAAGAAGTTTTATGTTACCAGATAATATTTTATCTGAAAAAATAAATGCTAAGTTTTTCAATGGATCACTAACAATCAGTTTACCAAAAACTGAAGAAGTAAAAGCAAATAGCAGACAAATAAAAATTAACTAATTGTTAGTTAATAATATTAATAAACCCCTGTAGAATTTTTTTTACAGATTCAACATTCAGGGGTTTATTTTTATTAACTGAAATTGATCTTGCTATAACATTCGTTCCCATGTACTCTAATTGAGTACGAAATGAATTTATAAAACGATGACCGTCTCCCCCACTATAAGTTCCAATTAGAGCAAATTTTCCATTAAATACTTCTCGCCAATTATCTGATTTGACAGTTATCCAAGTAATTGCATTTGATAATACTGGCGGCACGCCACCATTATATTCTGGAGAACAAAAAATAAAACCATCGGATTTTTTCATTTTACTTAATAAAGTTTCAATATGATCTTCTTTAATAATAGCCTCAGAGCTAAACAGTGGCAATTTTAAATCTTCTAAGCTTACTACATCAGCAAGAAAACCAAGTTCTGATAGTATATTTTGTAAATTATTAGCTAAAACAAGATTATTATCATTTGTTGCCGAAACTATTAAAACTTTTTCCACGATTATTTTCCTCTACTATTATTATCATTGCTAATTTGAGTCAATAATATATTTAAATTAATTACGAATTTACCTTTTTAAAATGTTTTAAAGAAAGAATACTAATGCCTTTAGATAATATTCTGGGTGCAATTGGAAATACGCCAATAGTAAAACTGAATTCGGTTGGCAATGAACTTAATTGTAACTTATACGCAAAATGCGAATTTTTAAATGCCGGTGGATCTGTAAAAGATCGAATAGGCTTAAGAATGATTGAAAATGCAGAAAAATCTGGACGAATTAAACCAGGAGATACATTGATTGAACCAACGTCTGGGAATACAGGTATTGGTTTAGCACTAACTGCTGCTGTTAAAGGCTATAAGATGATTGTTATTATGCCTGAGAAAATGAGCATGGAAAAAGAAGTAACTCTCCACGCTCTTGGAGCCGAAATTATACGTACACCCACTGAAGCAGGACATGATGACCCTGACGGACTATTTCATGTTGCAAATAGATTGCAAAAAGAAACTCCAAATTCACATATACTTGATCAATATACAAACCCTGACAACCCTAATGCTCATTACGAAGGCACCGCTGAAGAAATCTGGAGTGATTTTGGTAAAGATTTAGATATGGTTGTCGTTGGAGTAGGTACTGGTGGCACTATAACGGGAATTGCAAAAAACTTAAAAGAAAAAAATCCTAATATTAAAATTGTAGGCGCCGATCCTTACGGATCAGTACTTGGTGGAGGTGATGAGGTTTTTCCTTATCAAGTGGAAGGAATTGGTTATGATTTTTTCCCTGATGTTCTTGATAATTCAATGGTTGATCAATATGTTAAGGTTAATGATCAAGATTCATTTACAGTTGCCCGACGCCTCATTAAAGAAGAAGGTTTACTTTGTGGTGGGTCTTGTGGAACTATAGTTTGGGCAGCACTGGAGGCTGCAATCTCATTAGAAAAAGGACAAAACTGTTTAGTTATACTTGCAGACGGAATTAGAAATTATCTAGGAAAATTTGTATCAGATCAGTGGATGATAGAAAATGGTTTTAAAATATAATAAATAAGCCTCCTAAATGGAGGCTTATTTATTAACAAAACTATTTCATAAAGATCATTTTTCTTGTTTTCATAAAATCTCTTGTTTGAAGTTGATACAAATATACTCCCGTACCAACTTTTTCTCCTAAATCATTCGTAGCATTCCATTTTAATGTATGCTTTCCTGCCTGAATTCCGCGCATATCAAATGATTTTACCTTTTGTCCTAGCATATTATAAATAGTTAAGCTTACATCGCCAGAATATGGTAAATCAAAACGAAGCGTTGTAGAAGGATTGAATGGATTTGGGAAATTTTCATAAAGTGCATACTCAGTCGGGATAACATCACTTTCTGTTGATAGATATTCATATCGATTAACAAATAATACTCTATCATTTCCACTAACTTTAACTGTATCTATTCCATCCGTAGCATATGCAGAAAAGTAAACTGTTAATCTAGGTAATGTTACAAGGTATGGATGTAAAGCGAATGGACCTTCTGCATTCTCTTCATTAGTAAGACTTAAGGAAGTTACAGTCGACTGTCCAAAGGACCCTGACAATAAAGTACCGATTTGCCAATTAACTATATAATAAATAGTCTCACTATCAACATCTTCACTCACTGACCATTCTAAAGTATATAATTCTTCAAGATTTAATGAATCTTGCGTTACATAAATACTATCTGATTCAACAGAAATCCATTCAAATGCAGTTGGTGGATCTTGGACAGGAGTCACTGTTAAATTGAATGATGTTGTATCATAACTAAATTGGTCATCTGCTATTATAGTAATTGTTGATTTTCCATTCCAATTAGGATCAGGCAATAAAGTTAAAGAAGAACCTGAAATTGTGGATGTAATAAACTTCGAACCTGAAATTATAGATAATGCACCATATATAGTTCCATGGTTTGCTGACCCACTTAGATCTTCTGCAGTAGTTGAGGTATCGTTTAATCTCCAATAACCCTTTAATTTATCAGAATAAGTATAATCTCCATTACTCTTTGTTAAATCTATAGGGTTTCCATTATTATAAATAGCAATCACTGCACTATCAGAAAGGCCATGACTCCAAAC
>JAAZYT010000105.1 GCA_014239505.1 Fidelibacterota bacterium
AAATAACCCATTTTATTATGAAGAAGATTAGTAACATTATTAAAAATCATTGCAACTGAATCAATGTAATCTGGTATACTATTTCCATTAATATCAGAATTATTAACAGCATGATACCCACTAGTAGTGTAATGGAAGCGAATTATACCACTATCATAGCTTTTATCTAAGCCATCAGACTCAGAACGTTTCACGCTTTTTCGAGAAACTAATGGCATATTAAAATCAAATCCTAAACTCTCAAGTTTATGCTTCTTTTCCGAACTAAAACTTTTGCCATTTTTGGCTATTTCTAAGAGAAATGGGGTGAGGTGGTAGCGCAAATCATCTTTGTATGATGAATTATCATTTAAAGTCAAAGCAGATTGATTTAATTCTTGACTGATTAATTTTGTAATTAATAAAGCGTATAAGTTAAAACGCCTCATTTTTCATTATCTTTTGATTTATATTTTTTTTTGAATAAATAAAAACGTATAAAAAGAGACATTAAAAGTATTCCCAATACATAAAACCATGCATAATAAGAGAGAAATTCTTTCATTTATTTTTACTAAAAATAAAAGTTTCATAAATGTAAGCAACTGCAATCATTCCCATTCCAATAGCTGCTTCCCAGCCTTTTTGTTTTTCGCCTGCTATTAAACCAGAAGTAGTTAATCCAATTCCAGTAAAATAAAATACTTTTACCCAGATTGGTTTATTTCTTGTTTTATATATGATATTATTTTGAAGGTCAGATTGATCTGATTCTAAAGTGGCAATAATATCTGAAAGTGGAAATCTTAAAGCTGCAATTAGTTCAGGGTTAATTTCGCTAAAATAAAATTCAAAATTTTCAACAGGAACTTTTATTCTAAATCCAATTTGAAGTGATTCTCCAACTTTTATTACTTCAACTTCTCTGATTGGATTAGCTAGTTTTGTTAATTCTAGTGAAGCTGTATCGCCTTCAGCTTGATGAATAGTCATATAATACCATGATGTTGATTCGTTAAACCAGCCTGCAACTTGATTGGGTTTTAGTATTAAGTCTGAATAAATTTTAATTGATACACCATTCATTTTTGATGCAATATCAATAGATTTTATTTTAACAGATTGGCTATTAATTGATATAAATGTTAATAAGAATATTAAAAGAAATCGCATATTGATTATTAATGTTTAGAATTCTGATAAGTTTCTTTTCCACGTATCAAGCCAGTTAATATTGCATCCATAACTGTATCTGTTCGAATATTATTTATCATTGCCAATACTAGAATTGGATAAACCTCTTGTGGTAATATTGGTTCTAGCGCTTCGAAAGGATCCTCTTTGTCAAGAATATCATCTATTGAAAGACCAGTACTTAATTTTGATTGTAAATCATCTTGAAGATTATGAATGTATGTTCTCATCTTTTCATTTGAAAAAGATATAAGATCGTTAGTGTTTGGAATTGATTCTTTTAACATATGATAGCAGAATTTAGGTGGAATCACCTATTTAATGAATAGAGATTTATAGATTGTACTCGATTTATGTCTAAAGGTAATTTCTTATACTTATGAGAACACCTCGGAACACATTTCTCATTACAATTTTAGCATTCGTATTGAATGGATTGCTAACTGCTCAAATCAGCAATAGCGGAGCTATTGGCTCTGTTACTATTGATGGTAAGGTATGGAATCAGGTTGCTATACGCCCTGTTATTCCATTTGGTAAGTGGGGAGTAGCTCTTGACTTAGTAATCTATTTTGATGCTGAAGGAAAGATACATTCAGATGAGTGGGATTTTTCTTCAGCAAATGCTATTAAAAATACCCTTATAGATAAAATTTATTATATTAGATATGGTTTTCCTGGAGATCCAATTTATGGGAAAATAGGTGCTCTTGATAATGTTGACCTTGGGTATGGAATTCTTGTTAGTGATTACTCCAATACAATGCTTTACCCTCAAAATAGAAAAATTGGATTTAATATAGAAAAAAATTCAAGTTCATATAAAATTGAAGCATTTGGCAATGATTTTAAAGAAAATATTGGATTGATAGGAGGGCGCGTAAGCTCTCGTAAAATTATGGGTTTGCCTATGGGATTTTCTATTGTTACCGATAGAAATCAATATTTAGGATTAAAAGATAGTGATGGAGATGGACGTCCAAATATTGTTGATGATTTTCCAAACAATGATAGTTGGTGGATCGATACAGATGGAGATGGTCTTGATGATAATAATCCAAATGAATGGGATATTGATGGGGATGGAGTTACAGATACTCTTGACAGTCGTATTCCAGGTTATAATGGAGAAATGATGGTACTTGACCCAAATATAGCAAGAAAAGCTTCTCCAATAAATCTTGATAATAATAAAGATGAAATTTTAGCACTTGCTATTGATGTAGGATATCCACTTGTCTCTCAAGATAATTTCTCTATTTCACTTTATGCTCAAATGGCTAAAATGATTGGAAAAACTGTAGATCCTAGTACAGGAGAATCAACATCACTCAAAACAGGTTTAGTGCCATTTGGAGTTTCTTCAAGATTTGGACCTGCTAGATTTAATTTTGAATATCGAATGATGCCAGAAGGTCGTTTTGAATTCAATTATTGGAATCGTCTTTATGAAATAGAACGTATTGGTTTTACAAAAGGAAAAGATAATCAAATTACTTTAAAAACAAAAGAGTCAGGTTTAGGTCGTTATGGACCTCAAAAAGGTTATTTTGCACGGATGACTTTAAATTTAGCTTCTTTAATAGAAGCGACAGTATCCTATCAAGATATGTTAGGAGATGTATGGTCTGATTCAGATAAATTATTTATTAAAGACAAAAATCAAACTTTTTTAACTTCTCTTAGTCTAAAAAAAGCAATAAGTAAGTTGCAATATGCTCGAGCATTTTATCAACAAAGAAATGTTCCAAATCCTTTTAAATTTGACTATACTGAAAGTACGATTATTGGTTATCAACTAGGAATATCAATGGGGCAAGGATTAGTATTGAATTACATATTTCGTCGTTCATTTAGAGATTTAAATGGCGATGGTTTAATAAGTGGAGATAATGAAACGATTGATATTACTTCAATTGAAACATCATTCACGTTTTAGAAACAATGAAAAGTCAAGAAATACGAAATGCTTTTTTAGAGTTCTTTAAGAATAAAGATCATAAATATGTTCGAAGTTCTCCTGTTGTTCCAATTGATGACCCAACTTTATTATTTACCAATGCTGGAATGAATCAATTCAAGCCAATTTTTCTAGATCAAAAGCAACCTGACTTCATTCGTGCTGTTAATAGTCAAAAATGTATTCGAGTAAGTGGTAAACATAATGATCTTGAAGAAGTAGGAGTAGATACGTTTCATCATACCTTTTTTGAAATGTTGGGAAATTGGTCTTTTGGTGATTATTATAAAGAAGATGCTATCCGTTGGGCATGGGAACTTTTTACAGAAGTTTGGGGGTTAGATAAAAATCGCTTATGGGCTAC
>JAAZYT010000094.1 GCA_014239505.1 Fidelibacterota bacterium
CCTCATGGGAATCACCTGAGGCACTGCCTTGTCCAGGAAAATGTTTACATACTGGGATTACATTATTTTTTAAATGAAGCTCAATAAATATTTTAGCATGTTTCGTTAATTCTTCAGGGTTATCTGAAAAACAGCGATCTTCACTTGCTAGAAAGCTACTCTTATTGATCATTAAATCGAGCACTGGTGCAAAATTTAAGTTGATTCCACATTTTGAAAGAGTTTCTGCCATTAACAATGATTGTTCAGTTGTAATATTTAAATCATTAATTCTTCCTAATTCACCCCAACTGCTAAAATTGGGAAACCCATATGAACTATTTAATCGATTAACGTTTCCACCTTCTTGATCTATGCCAATTAATAGTGGAGTTTTAGAATGAAACTGAAGTGATCTATTAAGCTTTATTAATTGCTCAGGGTTTAAAATATTATGTGATGACCAGGGATTAGTTGTCACATTTTGATCATATAAAATTATTCCTCCAACAGAGATATCATTGTAGGTTCGAAAAAATTTCTTCACATCTGAATCATTTGTTGCTCTGATTCCAACAATGATCATTTGACTAATCATTGATTTGATTTCATTTGATTTCATTATATATTTTTTTCATCTAAAAATGTCTTATTATACATTAATTAACACAATAGGCTTATGACAAAATTTACATCAAAATCACTTTATCTTATTATGACCTTACTAATTTTTCTACAAGGATGTGATAATCAACCTCAGAATATAGAACCAAAGAAAGGGTTTGAATTAGTAGCCTCAAAGCTTGAAGATGCAATTAATTATGAGATAAAAAGTAAAGATTTAAATGCTATTTCAATGGCTCTTGTAGATGATCAAAAAGTTGTTTGGGCTAAAGGGTTTGGCTATGAAAACCCTGAACGTAAAATTTATGCGGATGCTCATACAATTTACCGTGTAGGCTCTGTCTCCAAACTTTTTACGGATATGGCAATTATGCAACGAGTTGAGAAAGGTGATATTGATTTGGATAAAGATATTCAAACCTACCTACCTAATTTCAAGCCAGAAAACCCATATAATAAGCCAATAACACTTAGGCAAATGATGTCTCATAGGTCTGGACTCCTACGAGAACCACGTAAAGGAAATTATTTTACGGATGATGAAATATCATTAAAAACCACAGTTGAAAGCATTATCCCGTCAAAGTTGATTCACGAGCCCGAAAGTAAAATAAAATACTCAAATGCAGCCATTGCCGTTGTAGGATATACACTTGAAGCTCTTTATGAAACACCATATGTAGATTACATGCAAAAACATATCCTTAATAAAATTGATATGAATAATAGCGCTTTTGCTCCAAATAGAAAAATTAGTTCAAGATTAGCTAAAGCTACTATGTGGAGTTTTGACAATAGAATTTTTTCAGCGCCAACTTTTGAATTGGGAATGATACCTGCTGGAAGTTTATATGCACCAGTTACTGATCTTGCAAAATTTATGATGGTACTTTTTGCAAAAGGAAAAGGACCTAAAGAGGTTGTAATAAAACCTGAAACTTTAAATGAAATGATATCGCCACAATTTGGCGGTGTTAAAACACAAGGCTATGGAATTGGATTTGGTTTATCAGAGCACAGAGGATATCAAAAGATAGGACATGGTGGTGCAATCTATGGTTTCTCAACTCAACTATATGCAATACCAGAAATAAAATTTGGAGTTGCTACTTCTTCATCTGTTGATATCTCTAATTCAATAACAAGAAAGCTATCTAATTATGCTTTAGATCTGATGTTAGCTAATAAAAATAATGAGCCATTGCCTAATTATATAAAAACCTCAAAAATTGAAGCTAAACTAGCGAAATCATTAGAAGGACATTATGTAAGAGGAGAACTAAATGCAGATATTGAATTAAGAGGCTCTTCCACAATGTTAATAACAAATTATATGGAAGTTCCACTAAGAAAGAGCAGTAAAGGTATCATCTCCGATGGTCGGATAAACCAAGGTAGTTTTATAATTGAAAAATCAGGACAAGATATCTTAGTAAATGGAAATTTATTTAGAAAAAAAGTGAAGTCAAAAAAATCTCAATTTCCCAATGATTGGGAAGGATTAGTTGGTGAATATGGTTGGGATCATAATATTCTTTTTGTTTATGAAGATATGGGAAGTTTATGGCTTTTAATGGAATGGATTGAGAAAGATAAATTATTACAAGTTAAAGGTGACCTGTTTGCATTCCCAGAAAATTCCGGAATGTACCATGGAGAAAAATTACAGTTTAAACGAAATGCAGCTGGGCTTGCAACAGAGGTTGCAATTATTAATGGGCCAGTTTTTAAAAGGCGCGATATTGGTGCTTCAAATTCAGAAACATTCCGAATTGAACCTCTTAAGCCAATAGATGAATTAAGAGAGATTGCTATTAAAGCAAAGCCACCTAAAGAAAATCAAGATTTTTTATCTTCAGATTTAGTTGAATTAAAAAATATTGATAAAACAATTAATTATGATATTCGTTATGCAAGTACAAATAATTTTATGAGTAACAAATTTTATACTCGAGCAGAAGCTTATTTGCAACGGCCTGCAGCCCAAGCAATCGGGCGAGTAAATAAAAAATTAAAAACCAAAGGTTATGGATTATTAATTCATGATGCATATCGTCCTTGGTATGTTACTAAAATGTTCTGGGATGCGACACCTAGTGACAAAAAAATATTTGTAGCCAATCCAGAAAATGGATCCAGACACAATCGTGGATGCGCAATTGACCTAACACTTTATGATCTTAAATCTGGAAAAGTGATAGAAATGGTAGGAGGGTATGATGAAATGACAGAGAGATCTTATCCAAATTATTATGGTGGAACTACTGAGCAGAGATGGCACAGGAAACTATTACGTGAGGTTATGGAATCAGAAGGCTTTAATGTATATGAATTTGAGTGGTGGCATTTTGATTATAAAGATTGGAAACAATATCCAATAGGCAACGAGAGGTTTGAAGATTTATAAATTTAATATTAGGAGAGAATAATGAAACATTTAACTAAATGGATACTAACACTAAGTATAATTACGGGGCTATGGTCACAAGATAAGAAAATATTTATTTCTGCTGATTTAGAAGGAGTCGTTGGAGCAGTTACGGGGGAGCAGCTCGGTCCAGGAGGGTTTGAATATAATCGTTTTCGTGAGTTTATGACAGCTGAAGTAAACGCAGCCATAGAAGCAGCTAAGTCTGCAGGCGCAACAGAAATACTTGTTGCAGATTCACATGGGAATGGGCAAAACCTATTAATTGAAAAACTACCTAAAGATGTAAAATTGATTAGATCTTGGCCACGTCCATTAGGTATGATGGAAGGAATAGATAGTAGTTTTGATGGCGTAATTTTTACAGGCTATCATGCTAGCACAGATAATAAAGAAGGTGTTCGAGCACATACATTTTCTAGCGCAAGGTTAACCTCTTTAAAAGTTAATGGTAAAGTAATGACTGAAGGATCATGGAATGCGGCAGTAGCAGGTGAGTTTGGCGTACCTGTAATTATGATATCTGGTGATGATGCAGCCGTGAATGAAGTCAAGTCAGTTATTGGGAATGCTGAAGGAGCAATTGTAAAAGAAAGCATTAGTTTTCATTCTGCTAAATCACTCCACCCAGAAGCTGCTTATGATTTGATTGCAGAAAAAACTTCTTATGCTGTAAAAAATATTAAGAAGTATAAACCTTATAAAATCAAAGGACCCGTAACTGTTTCAGTTAGCTTTAAACATTATCAACCATCACAGATTCTTTCTTATTTAAAAATGTTTAAACGGACTGATTCTCATACAATTGAGTTCAAAGCCAAAGATATGATTGAAGCTTCATATATTATGCGAGTAGTTACTAGTTATAAGGGTGGCGGTACAACACCTTAATGGTTTAATTATCTAATAAATGTTTGCCTATAAACTCTCTGGCAAATTGAAATGCTTCTTTGCGAGTTTTAGGGTTTCCGCCCATGGTTGTACCGCGTTTTGCACATAAAGCGAGGCCAATTTTTTGTCGAAAAGGTGTAGTCATTGGGATATTTAAAAAATTCATTATAACGGTTCCATCGTCACGTAATTTAAAACGGCAATCCACAGTTCTATATGCATCTTCTCTTGTTACTAAGGGTGTGTCTCTATCAAAAGAATGGTGAGATTCTGGATAAACAGTTAAGTTAATATTTACTCCAACCTTTTGCATTTCTGGGACAAGCTCTTCGCATGCTTTAGCCGGAACCCAGTTATCTAATTCTCCTATTAATATATGCATGGGGGCATCTGTAAACTTTAAGTTTTCAGGTTGAGCTATGCATGGAGGATAAATAGAGAGATGTGCTGCAAATTTTATTTTTGGATTAATTTTTCTAAACAGTGGTTCCCAACCAGAAAATAAAGCTACCCCACCACCTAAACTCCAACCTGTTATTGCCACTTTTTCTTTATTAATCATGGGATGCTCCGTTAAAGTCTCAAGAGCTTTATAAGCATCCAGTACCATCATGGCTGTTGTAACATTTACTTGTGAACCAACGGTAGATTTTATTCCTCGACTACTAAAACTCTGAAGTTCAAAAGTAGCAATCCCCATACTACGATACATATCCAAATATTCTAAATGATGCTCACCCCAATCTAAGCTACCAGCGACACCAATAATTAAAGGAAATGGGCCTTCTCCCTTAGGAAGTTTCAGTAATCCACTTACTTCAGTTTTATCAAGATTTTCTAAATTAGTAATTATATCTTTAAAACTAAATGGACTTGCGCTATTAAATATTATTTTTTCTTGGCTTAATAGTATTGAAGAGAATATAATGAATATTATATATTTAGTAGATTTTTTCATAGAATAGAGAATTAAGTTAGCCCATAAATAATATTACAAACATTATTATAATAATAAGTTAAAGGAAATTATGAAAACCAACATTTTTATTTATTTATTGATTTTATTAAGCTTAAAAATTGGTCAAGCAGAAAACTTATCATATGATGCCACTGAAGGAACTCTAATAAGTGTAGATGTATCCCCTGACGGTAAAAAAATTGCGTTTGATTTATTAGGGCATATATATATTATGCCTGTTAGTGGTGGCAAGGCAATAGCAATCACTACAGGAACATCATGGAATATGTTTCCTCGTTATAGTCCAGATGGTAATAAAATAATGTTTACTTC
>JAAZYT010000110.1 GCA_014239505.1 Fidelibacterota bacterium
CTGATTTGATTATTGAAAATGGCAATATTTATACTATGAATGACTTAAATCCGCTTGTTGAAGCTGTGGCAGTAAAAAATGGTAAAATAATTGGTATAGGTTCAAAGTATTCAATTGAAGCTTTTAGAGCAGAAAATACTAAAACACTAAATTTAAGAGGATCTACAATGACGCCTGGACTTATTGAAGGGCACGGTCATTTTATGGGCCTTGGGTATGCAAAAATGCGGCTAGACCTTTCTACTGTAGCAAACTATGATGAATTAGTAGATATGGTAGCCGATGCTGTTTCAGAGGCAAAGCCCGGGGAGTGGATATTAGGTAGAGGTTGGCACCAGAGTAAATGGGATACTAAGCCATTAAATCTTATCAAAGGCTTCCAAACTCATAGTAAACTAAGTGAAGTTTCTCCTAATAATCCTGTTTGGTTAAAACATGCAAGTGGCCACGCTGCTTTTGGAAATGCTAAAGCAATGGAAATTGCTGGAATTACATCAGAAACTGAATTTGGATTTGGCGGGGAGATTATTAAAGATCTAAAGGGAAACCCTACTGGTATTTTTAATGAAAGAGCTCAAGGATTAGTGAGCAAACATGTTGAGTCAGAAGGAGATGGTAGCTCTCAAAAAGCACTACAATTAGCAGTCCAAGAATGTTTAGAAAATGGAATTACTTCATTTCAAGATGCTGGTTCAGGAACTAATGCTATAAATGCTATAAGGCAAGGCCTTACCGATAAAGAACTAAAGGTAAGACTTTATGTTATGCTAACCAGTAGAAGTCCTGAATTGCTAAAAAATTGGTATAAAAAAGGTCCAGAGATTGGCACTGGAAATGATTATTTAACAATACGTTCAATAAAACTAAATGCTGATGGGGCTCTTGGGTCAAGGGGTGCTTGGTTGTTGGATGAATATAGAGACCGTCCAGGACATTTTGGAATGGCTACACAATCTATGGAGTATGTTTATGAAGTTTCAAAAAATGGATTAGCTAACGGATTTCAAGTAAATACGCATGCAATTGGCGATAGAGCGAATAGAGAAGTGTTAGACCAATACCAAAAAGTTTTCAATGAAAATCCAGAATTAGCAATTGATCATCGTTGGCGGATAGAGCATGCTCAACACATTGACCCTATAGATATACCTCGATTTGGTAAAATGGGAGTAATGCCAGCTATTCAAGGTATTCATATGTCTTCTGATAGGCCATGGGCAATTAATAGATTAGGGGAAAAGCGAATAATAGAAAGCGCCTATGTTTGGCGAGACCTTATTAATTCTGGATCAATTATTATTAATGGAACAGATGTTCCTGTTGAACCAATCAATCCTATCGCCTCTCTCTATGCAAGTTCAACGCGACAAACTTTAAAAGGAAGTCCCCTTGGCGGCTACGAACCTCATCAAAAGATGACACGCATAGAAGCATTAAAAAGTTACACTATCAATGCTGCTTATGGTGCTTTTGAGGAAAATATAAAAGGCTCTATTGATATTGGTAAGTATGCTGACTTTACTGTTTTTTCTCAAAATATTATTACAGTTCCAAATAACCAGTTATTAAACACTAAAATTCAATATACAATTATAAATGGTAAAATTGAGTACAAAGCTAATTGATTAGTCAAAAACAAGTTAAATCTCTTCATCTAAGAAAATATCGTTCTTTAAATAATCAATTTATAGTTGAAGGGAGTCGATCTATTTCATCCGCTATTGATGCAAAAGCTAGAATTGACAGCGTTTTTTATACCCTTGATTTTTCAAAAAAAAATCCAACTATATTAGAAAAGCTTAATAAAATACCATCGGGAATCGTTTCGTCAAAAGAAATCAGAAAACTATCGCCTTCTACTAATCCATCTGGAATCTTAGCAACTTGTAAAATACCAAAATTTGAATCTTTTAATAAAAATAAAAATATTATCTTTTTAGATAATGTATCTGACCCAGGAAACCTTGGTACAATATTAAGAACAGCTCTGTGGTTTGGGATTGATCAAATTGGTTATTCTAGTAAATCAATTGATCCTTATAATCCCAAGGTTGTTCGAAGTGCTATGGGAGCTCATTTTAGCATTTCTTGGCTAGGTGAATTAAGCTTAGATGACATCAAAGGATATAAAATATTAGGTGCTGATCATCGCGGAAAATCAATACATACAATAAATATTGATAATCAAAGATGGGCACTAATTATGGGCAGTGAAGCGCGGGGGATTTCTAAAAGTGCTCATTCTCATATAGATGAATTAATTGGTATTCCAAAAGTTGGCGATGGTGAATCTCTTAATGTTGGTGTGTCGATGGGGATTTTACTACATGAATTGACAAAATAATGCTTTCTTTTTCCATTGGTAAATAATGTGGTAAATTTGTGTCTTATGAATAAACTTGATTTAGAATATCATGATGAACCAGACCCCCTCAGTTCGGTTCACATTTTTAATGGTTTTATTATCAGTGCTATCAGCGCTGATCATTGGGTCAATTTTTGGCGCAATGGATCCTGCTATTCTTTCAGGCTCTAATCCTGGCTTAGCTACTTACTTTGCTATGTTTATTGGGCAGAGTTTCTTAATAATTCCTGTTCTTTATTACCTCAAATCAAAAAAGTTTAATCTCATTGATTCATTGCGTTTAAACTTTGTTTCTAGCAAAATTATTTATGCAACAGTTTTTATCTCAATTGGTGCTATGATTTTATCTGATGAAATAAATATTCTTGTAGGTATGGTCATTCCCATACCCGATTCATTCTTACAAATAGAAGCATTACTTAAACCTGAAAATCCTTTTTCATTAGCTCTCCTTATAATAACAATTGTGATTATAGCTCCTATCGGTGAAGAATTGCTCTTTAGAGGGTTTTTACAGAATAGTTTAGAAAATATTTGGAACGATGTTACTAGGGCAATTTTATTTTCGAGTCTTTTTTTTGCTGTAATTCATTTCAATCCATTTTGGATAATTCAAATATATTTTCTTGGTGTTTTATTGGGTTTTCTGGCATGGAAAACAAATTCTATAATACCATGTATAATCTTCCATGTTATTATTAATGCTACCTCTTTATTTTTTACTTCTATTGAAGATAGTATTGAAACTATAATTCTTTGGAATGGACATATAAACCCACTTATTATTTTGATAGGTGGTCTCTCATTTTGGTATGGTTTTAAGCGCTTAAACGCTCAAGGAGTTACTTAATATGAAAAAGGAAATGTTTGGTACTGAAATTTCTATTTTACGTGATACTTTTCGAAGATTATTAAGACGTCATGCCAAAACTAATATTGTTAAACTTATTGATAAAACTCACCCTGCTGATATGGCATTAATCTTTCGATATTTTAATGATTCAGAACAAGATACAATTTTTTCCATGATGACCCCATCAGAAAAAACAGTTGAATTTTTAAATGAGCTTGATGAGGCTATTACGATACGAATTGTTGAAAATGAAGAACCTGTTAGAATTGCTGCTATTCTTGAGGAAGCAAGTTCTAATGAACAAGCATACCTAATGGGACTTGTTGAAGAATCCTATGCCAATGCGGTAATTGATCTTTTCAAAGCAGAGGAACAGGAAGAGCTTGAAGAAATGATGGCTTATCCTGAAGACAGTGCTGGAATTCTTATGTATACTGATGTTTTTACATTACATGAAGAGACTCGAGCAAAGGAAGCAATTGCAGCGCTACAAGATCAAGAAGAAGCTGAAATGGTTTTTTACCTTTATGCGATAGATAATGAAGGTGCATTAACGGGTGTTATCTCTCTGCGAGATCTCGTAACCACTCCTGGTGATACAATGTTAAAAGACATCATGTCTAAAAAAGTTCATGCTGTTCGTCCTGAAACTGATCAAGAAGAAGTTGCCCGAATTGTATCTCAATACAATTTTTTAGCCGTTCCAGTAATAGACTCCGAAGAAAAACTTTTAGGTATTGTTACTGTTGATGATGTTGTTGATGTAATTCGTGAAGAGGCTACAGAAGACTTCTTAAAAATGGTCGGTGCTGGAGAAGATAGGGAAATTCTTTTAAAGTCTTCTTGGGAAAATGCGCGTATGCGACTCCCTTGGCTATTTGCCAGTTGGGTGGGGGGTATCTTTGCTGCTTTTATTATAGGAGTCTTTGATGATGTATTGCAAAATACAATTGCGTTAGCTGCCTTCATTCCTGTCATTATTGGCATGGGTGGTAATATTGGCACTCAATCCTCAACAATCATTGTTCGAGGCCTTGCAACCGGTCGTGTGGGATTTGAAAATTCAGCAAAAATACTGTTTAAAGAAATTCGCGTAGGACTTATTCTTGGAATACTATATGGCATATTGCTTGGTTTGTTTGCTATCTTTCGTTTTCTTGAAATATCTCCTATTTTAGGGCTGGTTGTTGGACTTAGTATTTGTGCCTCTATGCTTATTGCTGCAACAATTGGTTCATTGGTTCCTCTAATATTAGATCGTTTTGACATTGACCCTGCGGTTGCAACGGGTCCTTTTGTTACCACCGCTATTGATATTCTTGGTGTCGCTCTATATTTCTGGATTGCAGGAGCTTTATTTAATTTAGCTTAGTATTTTTATGATTAAGCTTTTAATAATTATATTAACAACCGTTAGTATTTTTGGACAAAATTTCAACGTTAGTGTTTATGGCTTTTCAGTTGCCAAAGCTACTTGGAATGTCAAAAATAATAGAGTTGATCTTGAGTATAAAACAAATGGCTTAGCTGAAATTATTTGGCCAGCAGTAAATATATATTCAACCAAATTTGATTCAATAAATTATAATTTTTTAAATTTTACTAAAACAATAGACCAGCGACCTTTAAAACAATCCATATCTATTGATATGAAAAATGATTCGTTAATATATAAAAAGAATTATAGAATTAGATCAAAACCAACAAAAAACCTTTTTTCGTTATTGGCGATGATTCAAAAGGGCTCTACGCATGATTTAGATACCAAATGGTTAAGATTTGATCATGAAGGTGTTTTATTTGATGGCCGATTTATTTCAGCTGGCTTGGATACAATTAA
>JAAZYT010000037.1 GCA_014239505.1 Fidelibacterota bacterium
ATTGAATTAATAACACCAATTGCAATGGACAAAGAACTTCGCTTTGCGATTAGAGAAGGTGGCCATACGGTTGGCGCTGGTGTTGTAACAGAGATAGTAGAATAAATTAGGATTAATTTTGGCAAAACAAACAATACGAATTAGTTTAAAGGCTTACGATCATTCGCTGATTGATAAGTCAACAGAAAAAATAGTTAAAACAGCTAAATCAACCGGTGCGGTTATATCTGGTCCTATTCCTTTGCCAACTAAAAGAACCATTTATACAGTACTTAGATCGCCGTTTGTTGATAAAAAATCACGTGAACAATTTCAAACTAAAATTCATAAACGTTTAATAGATATATTAAACTCAACACCAAAAACTGTTGAATCTTTAATGAAGCTTGATTTGCCAGCTGGTGTTGATATAGAAATTAAAGTCTAATCATGCGTGGATTAATTGGTAAAAAAATAGGAATGACTCAAATTTTTAATAATGAAGGCCAAGCTATACCTGTTACAGTGGTAGAGGCTGGGCCATGTGAAGTAACTCAAGTTAAGACACGAAAAATTGATGGCTACGATGCGATACAAGTTGGTTTTGGATCTCGCAAAAGCAAACATTCTAATAAAGCACTTGATGGCCATTTTAAAAAAGCAAATATTGAGGCAAAAAGGTTTTTAGCAGAATTTACTCCTGTCCCTGATTATGCTTACCAGGCTGGCCAAAAATTTAATGTATCCTTATTTAAAGAAGGTGAATATGTCGATGTTTCTGGTACAACAAAAGGTAGGGGATTTTCGGGCGTTATGAAGAGACATGGATTTGGTGGAGGCCCCAAAACGCATGGTCAAAGAGAGCATCCTAGGTCTGCTGGATCAATTGGTCAGGCCTCTGACCCTTCTAGGGTTTTTAAAGGTATGAAGATGGCTGGACAGTATGGTAATAAACGTATGACGGTAAGAAATTTAGAAGTCGTTTCGATTGATAAAGAAAAAAATTATATTTTGCTTAAAGGTGCTGTACCTGGAGCAAAAAATGGAATTATTTACATTACAAAGTAATATGAAAATAAATGTATTAAAAAAAGATGGTAGCAAAGGAGCAGCCGTAACTGTTGATGACTCTGTTTTTGGAATAAAGCCAAATGAAAGCGTTGTGCATCAAGCTGTTGTAGCTGAATTGGCTAATGGAAGACAGGGAACGCATGCTTCAAAAAATAGATCAGCCGTAAGAGGTGGTGGGAAAAAACCATTTAAACAAAAAGGCCGAGGAGTAGCTCGTGCAGGTACTATCAGGTCGCCTATTTGGAAGGGTGGTGGCGTAGTCTTTGGTCCTGAGCCTCATGGATATGATACAAAAATGCCAAAGAAAATGCGAAGGTTGGCTCGACGCTCAGTATTGTCAAGTAGAGCTAGTTCTGGAGAATTAATTGTTGTAGATGAAATCGCGGTTAACAATGGTAAAACAAAAGAATTTATTGAGGTATTAAATGCTTTGAGTCTGTCAGGAAAAAAACTTACTATTTTAGTTGCTGCAGATAATGAAAAGGTTTTCTTAGCAGCTCGTAATATTCCAAATATATATGTTGTTGAAGCCAGATCTGCTAGTACATATGATCTTCTAGATTGCGAAGTGCTTCTATTTGAAAAAGCAGCAATTGCATTGTTAAGTGATTCACTCATGGTTAAATCCTAATGTCATACCAAAAAATTATTATTCGACCACTATTTACAGAAAAGTTAAGTCGTTTAGAAGATCTTGAACTAAAATATGCTTTTCAAGTACTGAAAGGTGTGAATAAAATTGAGATTAAAAGAGCAATTGAAGAGAAATTTGATGTTGAAGTAAAAAAAGTTGCTACAATGAACCGTATGGGTAAAGAAAAAAATATGACTGTTCGTAGTGGAGGCCATACTATTCGTACAAAAGGTAATAGAGCGAGTTGGAAAAAAGCTATTGTAACTTTAAAAGAAGGTAATTCAATTAATCTTCTAGATGGTGATGTGGTAGAATAGTGGGCATAAGAAATATCAAACCAACGACGCCAGGTAATAGGTTTGCAACCAGGTCAGATTTTGCTGAGATAACAAAAAGTACTCCAGAAAAATCTTTAACTGTAGCATTAAGAAAAACCGGTGGCCGTAATAACAAAGGTAGAATTACAGTAAGGCATCGTGGCGGTGGACATCGAAGAAGATATAGAATTATTGATTTTAAACGAGATAAGTTTGATGTACCAGCTAAAGTCGCATCAATAGAATATGATCCGAACCGGTCAGCAAATATTGCTTTACTTTTTTATGCTGATGGAGAGAAACGATATATTCTTTCACCCTTTGGAACTAAAGTTGGTGACGAGATTATTTCAGGTGAGAATGCACCGCTTCGCGTAGGAAATTCTCTCCCAATTAAAAAAGTAGCAACAGGAATGTTTGTCCATAATATTGAATTAGTTCCTGGAAGGGGTGGCCAATTAGTACGAAGCGCAGGAGCTGCGGCTCAAATAATGGCACATGATGCTGGTTTTACTACTATAAAATTACCTTCTGGCGAAATTAGACTGATTGTTGAAAGCTGTTTTGCTACAATAGGGGAAGTTGGAAATAAGTCGCATGAACAAATTATTTCTGGGAAAGCTGGTCGAAGTCGTTGGCTTGGAAAAAGACCAACAGTAAGAGGCGTAGTTATGAACCCAGTAGATCACCCTCATGGTGGAGGTGAGGGTAAAACATCTGGAGGCAGGCATCCAGTTTCACCTTGGGGACAACCTACCAAAGGTTATAAAACTCGAAAAAAGAATAAAAAATCTAATGATTACATTGTTAAGAGGAGAAAGTAAATGGCCCGTTCATTAAAAAAAGGACCATTCGTTGATGATAAGCTTCAAAAAAAAGTTGATAAAATGAATGAGGGCAGTAAAAAGCAAATTATAAAGACATGGTCGCGTAGATCTATGATAACTCCGGACTTTGTTGGTCATACTTTTGCTGTGCACAATGGAAATAAGTTTATCCCTGTTTTTGTTTATGAGAATATGGTTGGACATAAGTTAGGTGAATTTTCACCAACTCGTATATTTAGACTACATTCTGGTGACAGAAAGAAGTAAAATGGAAGCTAAAGCAATTACTCGCCATATTCGTCAGTCCCCTCGAAAAATAAGAATAATTTTGAATGAGGTAAGAGGACTTGGCGCAGAAGAAGCCTTAAACTATTTACACTTTTCAAAGGCTAAGGCTTCTGTTTACATTGAAAAAACTCTTCGATCTGCAATAGCAAACCTTTTAAGTAAATCTGAAAATACAGATCTAAATACTGAGAATATTAAAGTTAAAGAGTGTTATGCTGATGGTGGTCCTCATATGAAACGCTTTAGGGCAGCCTCAATGGGAAGAATTTCTAAACTTAATAAGCCAACAGCTCATCTGACTGTTGTAGTTGCTGATAAAAATTAGGAGGATTGTTTGGGTCAAAAAACACATCCAGTAGGATTTAGACTGCAAATAAATAAAGATTGGCGATCTACTTGGTTTGCTGGTGATTCATTTGCTAATGGTTTGCAAGAAGATGTTCGTATTCGTAAATATTTAAAAGCACGTTTACCAAATGCTGGCATTTCAAGAGTTGAAATAAGTAGATCTTCTAAATCTGTAACTGTAACAATTCATACAGCAAGGCCAGGTATTGTAATCGGCAAAGGTGGTGAAGAAGTAAATAGATTAAAAGATGAGATTAAACAGCTGACTAAGAAAAAAATTCAAATTAATATCTCAGAAGTGAAGCGACCAGAGTTGGATGCAGCATTAGTTGGCTCAAATATTGGTCATCAACTACAAAAGAAAGTATCATACAGAAGAGTTGTAAATAAAGTAATACAAGCAACAATGCGAATGGGTGCTGATGGTATTAGGATTAATGTAGCAGGAAGATTAGGTGGGGCAGAAATTGCAAGAAGTGAAAAATTTTCACAAGGTAAGGTTCCTTTGCATACACTAAGAGCTGATATAGATTATGTTCTTACTGAAGTTCCAACTCAGTATGGGATTATTGGTATTAAAGTTTGGATTTGTAGAGGACAATCCTCTAAATAAAAATTATGTTAGAACCAAAAAAAACTAAATTTCGAAGACATCATCGTGGTAATAGAAAAGGTATGGCTAAGGGTGGAGATTATGTTGCATTTGGCACCTATGGATTAAAAGCTGTAGATGCAGGTTGGATTACTAGTAGGCAAATTGAGGCCTGTCGTATATCTATTACACGTGTAATTAGAAAAATAGGTAAAATGTGGATTCGAATTTTTCCAGATAAGCCTATTACTAAAAAACCAGCTGAAACTCGAATGGGTAAAGGTAAAGGTTCTCCTGAATATTGGGTTGCGGTAGTAAAGCCCGGACGAATATTATTTGAAGTTGAAGGTGTAGATAGAGAAGGAGCTGAAAAAGCATTCCATAATGCTTCACATAAGCTTCCAATAAAAACAAAAATTGTAGGCAGAAGAGAAGTATAATGAAAAGACAAGCATTAAATGATTTAACCTTTTCAGATATTGATGAAAAATTGAAAGACAATGAAGAATCTCTTCAAAATTTACATTTTCAAAAAGCACTACAACAGCTAGAAAATCCAATAAAAATTAATCATTTAAAAAAAGAAATTGCGCAATTGAAAACTATAAAAAGAGAATTTGATTTAGGTTTACGTACTGGAAAGGATGTTAAATAATCATGGCAGAGAGAAAGCGTCAGTCCATGGTTGGTGAAGTTGTTAGTGATAAAATGGAAAAGACAGTAGTTGTACAAGTCACTAGAAAAATTTCCCATCCAGTTTATAAAAAATATGTTAAAAGATTTAAAAAATTTCAAGTCCATGTTGAGTCAGTTGAACCAAAACTAGGTGATATTGTTAAAATTAATTCTATGCGACCAATGAGTAAAAATAAAAGATGGCGTATTAGTGAAATAATACGTGAATCCGTAAAAATTGGATAATTAAAGTGATACAGCAAGAAACAAGATTAAAAGTTGCAGATAATTCAGGTGCTCGTGAAGTGCTATGTTTTAAAGTTTTAGGTGGCAGTCGAAGACGTTATGCTTCTCTTGGAGATTTAATTGTAGTGACTGTGAAACAAGCTATTCCAGGTGGCATGGTTAAAAAGGGACAGGTTACAAGAGCAGTTGTGGTTCGAACTAGGAAAGAAGTACGACGTTCAGATGGTACTTATATAAGATTTGATGATAATGCAGCTGTGCTTTTAAATACAGCTGGAGAACCTAGGGGAACCCGTGTATTAGGTCCTGTTGCTCGTGAATTACGTGAAAGTGGATATATGAAAATTGTATCTATGGCTCCGGAGGTAATTTAATGCATATTAAAACTGGTATGAATGTTCGTGTAATTAGAGGAAATCATCGTGGTCAAGAAGGTAAAGTCTTGTATGCTTTTCCTAAAAAAGATAGAGTTATCATAGAGGGAGTTAACTTAATTAAAAGACACACAAAACCTTCTCAAGATAATCCACAAGGTGGAATTGTAGAAAAAGAAGCATCACTTCATATTTCAAACTTAATGGTATTGCATTCAGGAAAACCAACTAGAATAGGCTATAAAAAATTAGACGATGGTACTAAAATTAGAATTGCTAATAAAACCGGTGAAGAGATTGGTTGAGATTGATGGAAAGTAAAAAATATATATCAGTAGTTTCAAACTTGAAAGATAAATATTCAAGTAAAGTTATACCTAGTATGATAGATCATTTTGGTTATAAAAATAAGATGGAAGTCCCAAGCATTACTCATATTTCTATTAATATGGGAATTGGAGATGGAAAGGATAATCCAAAAAAATTAGAAAGTGCAATTGAAGAATTAACATTAATATCAGGACAAAAGCCTGTAACCACAAAGTCTAGGCAAGATATTTCAAACTTTAAAATCCGTCAAGGATATCCAGTTGGTTGCAAGGTAACATTGCGTGGAAATAGAATGTATGATTTTATGGAACGTTTAATTAGCATAGCTTTACCACGGACACGTGATTTTAGAGGCTTATCGTTTAAGTCTTTTGATGGGCGTGGTAATTATTCATTTGGTGTTAAAGAGCAAATTATTTTTACTGAGATTAATTATGATAAGATAGATAGTATACGTGGTATGGATATAACATTTTGTACTTCAGCAAAAACAAATGATGAATCATATTGGTTGTTAAAATTGATTGGTCTTCCTTTGAGGGATAAGCCAGTAAAAAAAGAAGAGGTTGGTGAAGCTGCATAATGGCTAGAAAATCATTAATAGTTAAATCGAAAAGAAAACCTAAGTTTAGTTCAAGAGCATACAATCGCTGTTTTAATTGCGGTCGTGCTGATGGATATTTAAGAAAATTTGGGCTTTGTAGAATATGTTTTAGAGAAATGGCACTAAAAGGTGAAATCCCTGGTGTTACAAAGGCTAGTTGGTAGGAGAAAAATTATATGTCTATGACTGATCCAGTTGCTGATATGTTAACAAGAATTAGAAATGGTATGTCTGTTGATAAGCGTTTTGTTGATATTCCATCGTCAAATCTTAAAAAGCGTATAGCATTTGTACTTAAACAGGAAAATTATATAGAAGATTTTATGTTTGTAGAAAACAAAGATAATGTAAAATCATTAATCCGTATTTTTTTGAAATATGATAATCGAGGTAAAGCGGTTATTACAGGTATTGAGCGAGTAAGTAAGCCTGGAAGAAGAATTTATGTTGGTGGAGATCAAATACCACGAGTTTTAGATGGCTTAGGCATCGCAATTTTATCTACATCTAAGGGAGTCATCTCAAATAAAGCGGCAAAGCGTATGCACATTGGTGGTGAAGTGCTTTGTAACATTTGGTAAAAAAATGTCAAGAATTGGAAATAAAATAATTAATATTCCTGATGGTGTAACTTTAAATATAAAGAATAGTGTAATTGATATTAAAGGCCCAAAAGGATCATTGCTTGTTCCTTTCCATCACGAGATGGAAGTTAAAGATGATAATGGGTCAATTATAGTTAGTAGACCTTCAGATTCAAGAAAACATCGATCATTGCATGGAACTGTTAGGCAGTTAATCTTTAATGGTGTTCAAGGTGTTTCAGAAGGTTTTTCAAAAGAGCTAGAACTAAGAGGCGTAGGTTATCAGGCAAATATGCAAGGTAAATACCTAGTCCTACAGCTTGGTTTCTCTCATGATATATATTTTGAGCCACCTGATGGCGTTGAGATTAAAACCAATCGAACAGAAATTATTGTAAGTGGTATAAATAAACAATTAGTTGGTGAAGTATCTGCGAAAATTCGTTCATTTCGTAAACCTGAACCTTACAAAGGCAAGGGTGTTCGATATAAAAATGAATTTGTAAGATCTAAACAAGGTAAAACTGTTGGTGGGGCTGGAGCATAATGAAAAAAATGTCAACAAACGAAATGCGTAATGATAGACGACGTAACAGAAGTAAACGTAATAATATTGCTCACCCTAGTCGCCCTAGGTTAGTTGTTTATCGTTCAAACAAACATATTAGTGCTCAAGTTATTAATGATCATGATGGAAATACTCTAGCATCTGCATCCTCCTTAGATAAAACTATTGAAAAATTAGTAAAAAAAGCTAAGTCAAAAATAGATGTAAGTATACTAGTGGGTAAAACATTAGCTGAAAGAGCTTTAAAAAATAAAGTTATAGAAGTTGTTTTTGATCGCAATGGTTATCCTTATCATGGTCGTGTAAAAGCGGTAGCTGATGCTGCGCGAGAAGCTGGTTTAAAATTTTAAAATAAGAAAAAAATATGATTAATCCTGCAGAATTAGATTTAAAAGAAGAAGTTGTTATTAGAGTAACGAGAGTATCGAAAGTTACTTCTCGAGGTAAAAACTTTCGTTTTGGAGCCTTGGTTGTCGTAGGGGATGGTGCTGGTCATGTTGGTATTGGTCAAGGTAAAGCTGGTGAAGTTATGTCTGCAATAAATAAAGCTAAAGAAGAAGCAAAACAAAATATAATTAAAATACCATTGATAAATGGTACGATACCCCACAAGATTATTTCTCGCTATGGATCTAGTCAAGTAATGTTAAAGCCAGCTGCTCCGGGTACTGGTATAATTGCAGGTGCTGCAGTTCGTGCTGTTGTAGAACAAGTTGGAATACAAAATATTCTAACAAAAAGATTTGGTTCAAATAATCAGATGAATGTTACTAAAGCAACAATCAAAGCCTTAACAGAATTGCAGGATGCTTTTAGTATAGCTAGCAAACGTGGGATAACAATTAAAGAAGTATTTAATTAGTATGGCTAAAAAAATAAAAATCACACAGATTAAAAGTTCAATAGGTTATAAACAAAAAGCTAAATTGACATTAAAAGCATTAGGCCTACGAAAAATGCATCAAACTGTAGAGCACTCCGATTCTGATACATTAAGAGGGATGATAAACAGAGTGAATTATTTAGTAAAAATTGAGGAACCTTCATGAAACTAGGGCAATTAAAGCCAACAGAAGGGGCTACGCATTCCAAAAAACGAGTGGGTAGAGGGCATGGATCTGGACTGGGTAGAAATGCTGGACGAGGTGATAATGGGTATCATTCGCGTTCTGGTTCAAAGCACAGAGCATGGTTTGAAGGTGGCCAAATGCCTTTACATAGACGTGTTCCTAAACGTGGATTCTCAAATTTCTTATTTAAAAAAGAATTTCAAGTTGTTAATATTTCTGATTTAGAGCTTTTAACTGTTGATACCATTGATTCTAATGTATTAAAAGATAATGGATTAGTAAAATACTCAATGCGCCCAATTAAAGTATTAGGTAATGGAGAATTAACTAAGAAATTAAATGTAACAGCAAATTCATTTAGTACTTCAGCAAAAGAAAAAATTGAAAAAGCAGGCGGTTCAGTAACCGAGCAATAGTTTGATAGATAAATTTAAAAATATATTCGCTATTCCAGAATTACGAAGAAGAATTTTGTTCACTTTGGGCGTACTTGTTTCTGTTAGGTTAGGTGCGCATATTCCTCTACCTGGAATTGACTCAGATGTCCTATCTGCTGCATTTCAAGGTTATCAGAATACTTTATTAGGATTATATAATCTTTTCGCAGGAGGCGCATTTGAAAAGGCAACTCTCTTTGCTTTAGGTATTATGCCATATATATCTGCTTCAATTATTATTCAATTGATGAGTACTGTTGTACCTTACTTTCAAAGGTTGCAAAAAGAAGGAGAAGCGGGTAGAAAAAAAATTACTCAAGTCACACGTTATCTCACAGTTTTAATATCAGCAATGCAAGCATATGGAATCGTTGCAGTTTTTCTCCCATCAATGTCCGCTGGTGGTCAATCAGTAGTTATTAATCCTGGTTTAGGTTTTATTTTTACTGGAACTGTAAGTTTAATTACAGGTACTATATTATTAATGTGGCTCGGTGAAAGAATTACTGAGCGTGGAATTGGGAATGGAATTTCATTAATAATTATGGTAGGTATAGTTTCACGTGTTCCAAATGTAATTGTCAGTGAAATAGCTTTAATTAGTGAAGGTGTAAGAGGAATTCTAAGCGAAGTAATACTTATTGGTATAATGTTTGCGGTTATTGCTTTTGTTGTTTTATTAACACAAGGTACTCGCAAAATTCCAGTTTCATATGCCAAGCGAGTTGTAGGAAGAAAAGTATATGGTGGTCAATCAACTCACATACCATTAAAAGTGAATACTGCAGGTGTAATGCCAATCATTTTTGCACAGTCTATAATGTTTATTCCAAGTACAATAGCTACATTTTTTAGTGATAATGTTTTTATGCAAGGGGTTATGCGTTGGTTTTCTTTTGACCATCCATTTTATTGGTTCATTTTCGGTATAATGATTGTATTCTTCACTTATTTTTATACAGCTATTGCTTTTGATCCTACACAAGTTTCTTTACAAATGAAACAACATGGTGGTTTCATTCCGGGTATTCGTCCAGGGAAAAAAACTGCTGAATACATTGATAATATTTTATCAAAAGTTACCTTACCTGGTTCTTTTGCATTAGCGCTAGTTGCAATATTTCCTTACATATTAATGCAAGCTATGGATGTTGGATACGATTTAGCTTCTTTTTTTGGTGGTACCAGTCTTTTAATTATTGTAGGTGTAGCATTGGATACTTTACAGCAAATTGAATCACATTTAATGAGCAGACATTATGATGGGTTTTTAAGTAAAGGCAAGATACGTGGTAGGAGACGTAGTTAATGGTAAGAATTCGTACAAAGCGCGAAGTTGATTTAATTGCAACAAGTTGCCAAATTGTTGCTGATACTTTAAATATGCTAGCAGATTATGTTAAGCCCGGAGTTAGTATATTAGAATTAGATAGAAAAGCAGAAAAATTTATTTGCTCAAAAGATGCTAGGCCTGCTTTTAAAGGCTATATGGGTTTTCCCGCAACATTATGTGTTTCCGTGGATGATGAGGTAGTACATGGAATACCAAATGATAGGATACTAAAAGAAGGGCAAATAGTTGGAATTGATTGCGGTGCTGAAAAAGATGGATATTTTGGTGATCATGCAAAAACTTTTTCAGTTGGAAATACTGCAGAAGAAAAACAAAAATTAATGGAAGTCACTCATAAATCTTTAATGATGGGTATTGAAGCTGCTGTACCTGGAAATTACGTTTCAGATATTGGCCATTCTATTCAAACATATGTTGAAAGTTTTGGGTTTTCTGTTGTTCGTGAACTAGTTGGTCACGGTATCGGAACTGAATTGCATGAAGAACCTCAGATTCCAAATTATGGTAAACCTAAGCAAGGATACATGCTTAGAGAGGGTATGTGCATAGCAATTGAACCAATGATAAACTTAGGACATAAAGATGTCAAAACAGACTCTGATGGATGGACAATTAGAACTGTAGATGGTCAAGCTTCTGCGCATTTTGAGCATACTATTGCTATAACATCAAATGGGCCGAAAATATTAAGTCAAAGTGTAAAAAATGGCTAAAGAGCAACCAATCCAAGTTGAAGGTATAATTAAAGAAACATTACCAAATGCAATGTTCCGTGTTGAGGTTGAAATTGGTGATACTACTCATGAAGTATTAGCACATGTTAGTGGTAAGATGCGTATGCATTTTATAAAAATTTTACCTGGCGATGTAGTTAAGCTTGATATTTCGCCATATGATTTGACACGAGGTCGCATTACTTACAGGAATAAGTAGGAAATTATGAAAGTTAGATCTTCAGTTAAAAAGATTTGTGCCAAATGCAAAATTATACGCCGAAAGGGTGTAGTTAAAGTAATTTGTGAAAATCCAAAACATAAACAGAGACAAGGTTAGGAGTTTTTTGTGGCGCGAATAGCAGGTATTGATATTCCTCGAGAAAAGAAAGTCCCTTTTTCTTTATGCTATATCCATGGTATAGGTTTAACTACCGCGAATCAAATTTGTGATAAAGCAAAAGTGGATAAAAATTTAAGGGTAAAAGATCTTTCAAATGATCAAGTTACATCCGTGAGGGATGCAATTACAGCTCTAGAACTTAAAGTAGAAGGTGAGCAAAGAACTTTGGTCTCAATGAATATCAAAAGAAAAAGAGATATAGGTTGTTACCAAGGTTTAAGACATCGAAGAGGCTTACCAGTAAATGGTCAACGTACAAAGACAAATTCGAGAACACGCAAAGGTAAGCGAAGAACAATTGGTCTTGGAAAAAAAGTATAGGTAAAATAAATGGCTAATCAAACCAAAGAAAGACGCAAAAAAAAGAAAAAAGGTAATGTTGATCAATTGGGTGTTGCGCATATTAAAGCAACATTTAATAATACACATATTACTTTGACAGATAAATTTGGAAATGTTGTTGCATGGTCTACTGCTGGATCTAGTGGCTTTAAAGGTTCAAGAAAGAGCACTGCTTATGCTGCAACTCTAGCTGCAGAAAAAGCAGGGCAAGAAGCTGTACAATTAGGTATGAAGACAATCGAAGTAAGAGTTAAAGGCCCTGGTTCTGGAAGAGAATCTGCAATTCGTGCATTGGCTGTTGCAGGGTTAGACGTTCTATCTATTAGAGATGTTACTCCTTTACCTCATAATGGTTGCCGTCCACCAAAAAGAAGAAGGGTTTAATAAGAGAGTTTTATGGCAAAATCTAGCGTACCCAAAGGAAAATTAGTTCGAAAGTTTGGTGAAAATATTTTTGGCAATCCAAAATATGATAATTTATTAAATAAAAAACCTTATACACCTGGACAACATGGACCTAATCGTAGAAGACGATTATCTAATTATGGTGTTCAGTTAAGGGAAAAACAAAAAATTAAAGCTATGTATGGAGTTTTGGAACGACAATTCAGAAACTACTTTCATAAAGCTGAAAAAATGAATGGTGAAACTGGAACTAACTTATTGCAGCTACTTGAATGTAGAATGGATAATATTGTTTACCGACTTGGTTTAGCATCTACCAGAGCTCAATCTCGTCAAATGGTAAGTCATGCACATTTTCTTTTAAATAATAGAAAATGTAATTACCCTTCTGCTTCACTTAAGCCTGGTGATACAATAAAAGTAAGAGATAAGTCAAAAAAAGTAGATTTAATCATGGAATCTATGAAAAGAATTAAAGGTGATATTGAATTACCTTGGTTAGAACTTGATAAGGCGAAAATGACTGGTACTTTTATAGCGGTACCGGAAAGAGATGAAATGGCACTTACAGTTAATGAACAATTAGTAGTAGAACTCTACTCTAAGTAATAAAAAGGCAGTATTTATTTATGGGTAAAAAAGAATATGATCTAAAGATCAAAACAGATAATAAGTCTCTTACTAAAACATATGGTAAATTTATCGTTCAACCTCTTGAAAGAGGTTATGGTGTTACAGTTGGCAATGCACTTCGCCGTGTTTTACTGACAAGTCTACCTGGAGCAGCGATTACTAATGTTAAAGTTGAGGGAGTACTTCATGAGTTTTCAACCATACCTGGTGTCAAAGACGATATGGCTGATATTATTCAAAATCTAAAAGGTGTTCGTTTTAGATTAACTGATTCAGACGTTGATAATGTGACTGTCACATTGAAGGGTAAAAAGAAATTAACAGCTGCTGATATCCAATCACAAACAGATGAGTTTGAAGTGTTAAATAAAGATCATTATATCACTGAGTTAAACTCAAAAGGCTCAATTCAAATGGAGATTCGCGTTGGTGTAGGTAAAGGGTATGTACCTTCTGAAGAAAACGATTTACCAAATGCGCCTATTGGTACTTTGGCAATTGATAGCATATTTAATCCTGTAACAAAGGTAACATATAATGTTCAACCTGTTCCCGGCGCTAAAGATCCAATTGAAATACTAAATATTGAAGTAGAGACTGATGGATCAGTCACTCCTGAAGATGCAATTAGTTATTCGGCAACAGTACTAATGAATCATTTGCGTTTAGTTGAAGCTATTGCAAAGCCTGAAGTTCTTGAAGTAACTGAAAAAATAAGTGAAGAGATTATTAAGATAAGAAATCTTCTTAATTTGACTATTGATGAAATGGAATTATCTGTAAGAAGTCATAATTGCCTTCAGGCAGCTGGGATAAAGTACATTTACGAATTAGTTAGTAAAGAAGAAAATCAGATGCTAAAATATAAGAATTTCGGTCGTAAATCTTTAACTGAGTTAGTTGAGAAACTTGATGAAATGGGAATAAGCTTTGGTATGGATGTTGATAAATATTTAAAGCTAGAAGTGTAATAATTAAATGAGACATCAGAAAAAAGGTAGAAAACTTGGAGTTAATCCACCTCATAGGAAAGCAATGCTTCGTAATTTGGCAGCAAATTTAATTGAGCATAAGCGGATTAAAACTACAGATGCACGTGCAAAAGAATTAAGAACCTTTATTGAGCCTCTAATAACTAAGGCAAAAAAAGGTGATTTTAATTCAATTCGTCAAGTTGCAAAACATTTACCTAGAAAAGATGTTGTTCATACTTTAGTACATGAAATTGCACCAGTTTTTTCAGAACGCTCAGGTGGTTATACTCGTATAATTAAGCTTGGATTTCGAGATAATGACCGTGCTTCTGTTTCATTAATTGAATTCGTTGATTTTCAAAGTTCTAAAGAATTAGAAACGGCTGAAGCATCAAAATAGTTCTTTGGATTCAACTATAACTAAAATATATCTAAGGGCAACGGTTTCCGTTGCCCTTCTTTTTTCTATTATAACTGCCTTTCAATATCAAAGGGGTGAATTTGACTCAAGATATCTATGGGTTGTTCGAAATTCTTTAACAAATAAATCTGATATTGATAAAATGATTGAATTTGCTACTTTAAATAGATTTAATAATATATTAGTTCAAGTTCGTGGTAGAGGAGATGCATATTATAAGTCGGAGCTAGTTCAAAAGTCTAATTTAATAAATGATAAAGAATTTGACCCTTTGGCTTATGTAATACCAAAAGCAAAAGAAAAGGGTATTCGTGTGCATGCTTGGGTAAATACTTATTTGCTTTGGTCTTCAAGAATAATGCCTATTCAAGAAAATCATATTTTGAGGACTAATCCTGAATGGATTGATCAAAATACTAATAAAAAAATTAATATTTTAAATGAAATGAAGAAATTCAATGGGGGTAAAAATGGTATTGAAGGTTTTTACTTATCACCTAATCATCCAAAAGTGAATTCATATTTACTTAATGTATTTGGTGATTTAATTCAAAATTACGATTTAGATGGTTTGCATTTAGACTATGTAAGATTTCATGATTCAGATTATGGTCAAAATCCTATTTCGCTTTCTTCTTTTAATAAGCAGCTGGGAATAATAAATACACCCAGTTCAAATTCTCTTGAATCTTCACAGTGGAATGATTATCGTCGCAAAGGTGTAACAGATCTTGTTAGAGAAACAAAAAATCTAATTCAATCAATTAAACCAGAAATAATCTTGACAGCTGCAGTAAAACCAAACTTATATCAAGCAAGAGAAAGATTCTTTCAAGAATGGGATGTTTGGTTAGCAGCGGGATATTTAGATAAAGCTATTGTAATGAATTACACTAAAGACTTAAAAGAATTTGCTGCTAATATTGATATCATGTATGATAATTTACCTTCAAAGTATAGAAAGAGAATTGTAATGGGGATTGCCACTTACAATCAGTCACCAGAAAACGTTATAGATAAGATAAAGTATACACGAGTTACAAGGTTTAATTCTGTTTCTTTCTTTTCCTATACGGTAATGCTTAAAGATCCATTATATTTTAATTCTGTCAAAAATATTCTTTATCCAAGGGATTACTGATTTAATTACTTTAATATTCTTATATTTAAGTGATTGATTATATTTAGCATAATATTCTGAAACTATAAATAATAATTAAATGTCAAAAAGAAACATAACATCTCCTAGAGGATCAATTCTTTCTTGTAAGAATTGGCAAATTGAAGCGCCTTTCCGAATGATTCAAAATAATCTGGACCCTGATGTGGCTGAAAACCCAGATGAATTAGTAGTTTACGGTGGTAAAGGAAAAGCTGCTCGCTCATGGGAATGCTATGATAGTATCATAGAAACCTTGAAACGTATGCAACCTGACGAAACTCTTCTTGTTCAGTCTGGAAAGCCAGTAGGAGTAATGAAAACACATTTGTGGTCTCCTAGAGTTCTAATTGCAAATTCTAATATTGTTCCAGAATGGGCCACCTGGGAGAACTTCAATGAATTAGATAAACAAGGATTAATGATGTATGGCCAAATGACTGCTGGTTCTTGGATATACATAGGAACTCAAGGTATTCTTCAAGGAACTTTTGAAACATTTGCAGCTGCAGCAAAACAACATTATAATTCTGACCTTACTGGAAAATTAGTGGTTACTGCTGGATTAGGTGGAATGGGAGGAGCGCAACCATTATCAGTAACTATGAATAATGGTGTAGTCATTTGTATTGAAATTGATAAAACTAGAATTCTAAGACGTTTGGAAACAAAATATCTAAATGTAGCTACAGAATCGCTTGAAGAAGCCCTTAGGTTAGCCAAGGATGCACAAAGTAAGAAAATACCGCTATCTATTGGACTTGAAGGAAATGCGGCTGATATAGTACCAGAATTAGCAAAGTCATCAATTGTTCCAGATATGATAACTGACCAAACATCTGCTCATGATGAGTTAGATGGTTATATTCCAAATAATATGTTATATGAAGATGCAATAGAACTAAGAAAATCCAATCCAAAAAAGTATATTAAAGAAAGTTTTCGTTCAATGGCTGAGCATTGTCAAGGTATTTTAGATTTAAAAGCTCAAGGTGCAATTGCTTTTGACTATGGAAATAATCTCCGTGGCCAAGCAAAAAAAGCTGGTATTAAAAATGCTTTTGATTTTCCTGGTTTTGTCCCTGCCTATATTCGAGATCTTTTTTGCGAAGGTAAAGGTCCTTTTAGATGGGTTGCATTATCTGGAAAGAAAGAAGATATTTATAAGACTGATGAAAAAATCTTAGAGCTATTTCCTGAAGATCAAACTCTTACAAGATGGATAAAAATGGCAAGAGAACAAGTTCAGTTTCAAGGATTGCCATCAAGAATATGCTGGCTAGGTTACAATCAAAGAGCCAAGTTTGGTGTTGCCTTAAATCAAATGGTTTCAACTGGTGAATTATCTGCACCAATTGTAATTGGGCGTGACCATCTTGATTGTGGATCTGTTGCTTCGCCATATAGAGAGACAGAAGCAATGAAAGATGGCTCGGATGCTATTTCTGATTGGCCTCTACTTAATGCTCTTGCTAGTTCATCAAGTGGAGCTACTTGGGTCTCAATACATCATGGAGGTGGCGTAGGTATGGGCCTTTCTGTACATGCTGGTCAAGTAATTTGCGCAGATGGTACACCAGAAATGGAAAAAAGATTAAAAGCAGTACTTACTAATGACCCAGGACTTGGAATTATAAGACACGCTGATGCTGGATATGATTATGCGATAGATAAAGCCAATGAATGGGGCGTGGATATTCCAATGTTAGATAAACAATAAAACTTAAGTTAGCATCACCATTTCTAACATTAATAATACATCACTTTTACTAGAAAATATTGGAAAGCTTGTTACAGCTAATGCTAGTGGTATTGAAATAATTAAAAATACTTCATTACTTATTGAAAAGGGTGAAATAGCTTCTATTGGCATGGGAAGTTCTGCCAATTCAATTAATTGTGAAGGTAAAATGGTTACGTGTGGATTTATTGATTCACACACCCACCCAGTATTCTATAATAATCGTGATAACGAATACGCCATGCGTTTATCTGGATTAACATATCAAGAAATTGCAAATAATGGTGGAGGTATTCTATCGAGTGTTGAAGGAGTTAGAAATAGTTCTGAAGAACAACTTATTAAAAAAGTTACAGAAAGAATGGATCGATTTATTGCAAGTGGAACTACAACAATTGAAGCTAAGTCAGGTTACGGATTAGATACAAAATCAGAGCTCAAATCTCTAGAAGTAATTAGAAAAGTTAATAACTCCCATTCAATTGATATGATTCCAACCTTTATGGGGGCTCACGCATTCCCAAAAGAATTTGAATCAAAACGTTCTGAATATGTTAAACTTATTTGCAATGAAATGATACCAGCTGTTGCCAATCAAGGAATAGCTATATTTAATGATGTATTTTGTGAAAATGGTTATTTTTCAGTAGAAGAGTCACGATATATATTGGAAACAGGTAAAAAGTATGGTTTAAAAGCTCGTTTACATGCGGATGAGTTTTCAAATTCAGGTGCGGCAATACTAGCTTCAGAAATTGACGCATTTTCAGCTGATCATTTAATGGCAGTAAGTAAAGATGATATTACTAAACTCTCTAATAGTAAAGTAGTGGCTACGCTTCTACCAGGTACAACATTTTTTCTTGGTAAAAAAACATATGCACCAGCAAGAGATATTCTTGATGAAGGTATTACTGTTGCATTGGCTACAGATTATAATCCTGGGAGTTCTCATATTCAATCAATGCCATTCATTATGACATTAGCATGTCTGCATATGGGAATGACAGTAGAGGAAGCATATCAATCTGCAACATACAATGGAGCTGTTGCTCTTGGTATTGAAAATAATGTTGGATCAATTGAAATAGGGAAAAAAGCTGATTTGATTATATGGAAGCTCGATACTTTAATGGATATTCCTTATTACGTTTCCAATCATCCAATAGATAAAATAATAAAGAATGGAAATATTATATTTGAAGCTTGAAAATGCCCTTTGTTTCCTTGTAAAATCGGAACTTATATTTATCGTTAAATGGAAATTAAATGAAAATTAAAAAAATATTATCACTCTCTTTTGTTCTTATTATGAGTACTCAGTTTGCATTTGCAAATTATGCTTTTTACAAAAAAGTAGCTAATACATGTAAATTTTATCGTGTATCCGTTGATGAGAAGAAAATGTCTCTCGTAAAAAATAGTGATGGTTCTTATAATTTTACGATAGAAATGGAAAGTCTAAGAAATAATTTTGAAATGGTTATGCTTGTTGGATTTATCTCCGTTGGCCAAGCAATGAATCATCAAGAATTACTTGCTAAAAGACAACAAGAAAAAGGTCGAGATTATAAAGCTGTAGTTCCACCTTATACTGATGTTACAGTAACAGTACCAGTATCAAGAGAAAGAACTATTATAACAGCAAAAGCAACGGCTGATCAGATTCGTCAATTAAGTGAGGGTAAAGTTGATACAGCAGCTTTTATGCGTTTAATTAAAGATTCAATTCAAACACTCTAAAAGGAGGAAGAATGTTAGATCCTACTAGTTGGGGCGGTATGTTCGCTCAATATGGTCGTTCATTACTTTGGGCGATTACTGCAGCTATTGGTTTTGGTTTAGGTGTTGGTATCTCGTTGAAAGTTTTTGATTGGCTATCAACAGATATTGACGAATGGGAAGAGATCAAAAAAGGAAACATGGGTGTTTCTTTGATTTTTGTCGCATTGATTGTTATGGTTGGCTTAATTGTTTATAAAGTCATTTAATAACACCAAAACACCATTTTAAACCCCGCATTTTGCGGGGTTTTTTGTTTATATCAGTAGAACTATCTTTTCAAGACCTGATTTATCAGTTGCATCAAATTGACTAATTCTACTGCCATCAATATCTAAGACTGCTAATAGTTTTTTATCTTTGATTACTGGAACAACTATTTCAGAAATTGTTTGACTATCACAAGAAATATATCCTGAGAATTTTGAGACATCATTAACAATAATTGTTTGTTTTTCTTTAGCAGAGGCACCACATACACCTCTATTAAATGTAATATGACCGCAAGGTATAATACTTCCTTGGTATGGTCCAATCTCTAGCAGTTCTTTTTTTACAACTCGATAAAAGCCACAAAATATCCATTCATTAAACTCATTCTTTAATATTGATGAGATTAGAGCCATTTTACCAATTTCATCTATTTGATAATTATTTAAAATAGTCTTGGCAGTATCAATTACTTTTATATATCGATCTTTTTTATCCATTAAACATCCATAGGTAATAAGTTACTGTTGCGCCAATAATAGTATTTATAAAATTCACCATATCATTACCTATATATTTAGAACCAAAGATCATTTCTGTTTTGACACCACAATGGTAACGATCTTCAGTCTCAGCGTTACAAGATGTGCACTTGAATTGGGCTTGGATAAAACGTCCTAAAATAGAATCTGTTAGTGAACCAGCTAATCCACCAATAGTAATAGGGATTAAAAGGTCATTCATATTTAATATTGTTTCTCCAAGTATTCCAATAATAAAAGCACCAGACATGGAGGCACAATAACCTAATATAGTAACACCTCCAGAGACACCTCTATCCACAATATTTTTTGAAAATATAAGTTTTGGTTTATTGTTTGAATAATATCCTATTTCAGTTGCCCATGTATCTGCTGTTGCAGCACCTATAGCTCCAAGATAAAGAATAATTGCTGGTGGAAATTGATAAAAAAAATACGTTATTGCAAATAGGGCGCCTAGACCTCCATTAGCTAATATTTGTAAAATATTTCTTTCGGCATGTTCTTTGTATCTTAGATGAGATAAGAAAGAAGATGAAATAAAGAAGAAAACTAGTGGAATAATCCAAGGCCAACCACCAGTTCCAAATATAATAATTCCAATTATATAGCCACTTATAGCCCCACTAGTTGATAATGATTTAATATACCATGAATAAATAAAGGTGATTGATGAGAGTATTATCCAAAAAAATAAAGGAGTTAGTGTTTCATGCGTATAATTAATCAAAAATATTTCATAAGATAAAAAAGTTATAATGGGGACTGAAAGATTATCGGATCCTCTAAAGCTTATTGATTCAGCTAGGGTGGCTAATAAAGCAGTAAATAAGCTACAAGCTAATAGCACTGGAAAGGGTATATAAAAAGACGCATTATAAATACGTGATAATAAATCACTACCTATCATAATAATAAGTAGAGTTGCACCAAACATTGCGAGTGAGCCTCTTCTAGACTTCTTATCTCTCCAAGGAATAATAGTTGTTAAGCCATTTTTCCCAACAATAGTAGCTAATGGATCTGCTAAGGTCATCACTAATACTGACAAGATTAAAGATATTGGCTTCTCCCAAAAGAAAAATGAAAGAATTAGTATAGAAAATGGGAAGAAGATGGTGCCAAGGCTTTTTCGTGAGGTACTATTAATAGATTGAAATAAATTAAACTTTATTGTTATTGAGTTAAGTCCAATAAAGAGTAAAGATAGAAGAATCAATTGAATATTTGATTTAAATATAAATGGGCAAATAGAAACTACCAACCCAACGCAAATATGAATAAACTTTCTTATTGTTTCAGATTTGATATTGGTTTTTTTATGTAACCAGTTGGTTACAACAACGACAGTAGTGATACTTGCAAAGATTAAACTAAATAAAAACCATTCATTCATATGTATTTTTGTTTAGTTTTAAAATGTCCTTCTAAAAAAGGTTAGTAGGACATTTTAAAGATAATTTACTTAACTATATTTCCGTTTGCATCCAATAATATTGGATCACCAAATCCAAGAGATTTCATTCCTTCTAGTTGTGTAGCTGCATCTCCGACAACAAGATAAATCATTTCATCAGGGCGAATATATTTTTTAACTAATTCATTGTGACTTTCGACTGTCATATTTCTTACTATATCTTCATTATCTTTAATATAGTCAAAAGGGAGTTCATACCTTGCAATATCTGTAATCATTCCACGTAATGCCCCCAATGTTTCAAATCGACGAGCATTAGATTTTAAAGTTACATTTTTTGTAAACTCCAAGTCAGTTTGATCGATTGGCCTACTATACGTAGTCATAATTTCTTTAAAAATATTTACAGACTCTTCCGTGGTATTTGATCTAACGGCTGATGAGGCAGTGAACGTACCAGGAAATTTAGATCCACCAAATCTGGTCCTAGCACCATAAGTAAAACCTTTTTCTTCTCTAAGTACCATATTCACATTACCGCTAAAATTACCACCTAACTTCATATTCATAACTGTATTAGCGTAAAAGTCAGGGTGGGTTCGACTTAAACTAAGATAGCCTATGCGAATTTCAGATTGCTTAGCATTTGGAACATCAACAAAATATGCTTTAGCATTACTATTTGGTTTAGGCATTGTATAATCTGTAAATGAGACCTCTTTTGCTTCCCAGCGACCAACAAGGTTTTTAAAGCTGTTAACGGCATCACTACGGCTTATATCTCCCACAATGCTTATCGTACTTAGGTTAGCAGAAAAATTGCTACTAACATAGTTTTTTAAATCATCTATATTAATTGATTCTACAGATGCGACTGTTCCTGTTGTCGAATTAGAAAGGATGTGCTTACCATAATTAAGTTTATTGAATACATTTGATGCAATAGATGATGGAACTGCAGATCGGCGTTTAATAGATTCAATAGTTTCTCGTTTAATTCTATCAAATTCTTTTGCATCCCATCTAGGTTCAAATAGAATTTCTTCTACCAGTGCAAGTGTAGGTTCAAAATTACGTTTTAAAGTATTTACCTCAATATTAATTGATTGCGCAGTTGTATACATGTTTATTGAAGATCCTAATGCATCAATTGCTTCTTCTAATTCTATGGGTGTTTTATTTGCTGTTCCTTCCATCATTAAATCAGTAATAAGATTGGCAACACCTATTTTATTTGGGTCGTCAAGAAGCATTCCACCCTCAATTTCAATACCAAAACTAACTAATGGTAATTCATCATGCTTGGCACCATAGATAGAAATACCTTTATCATAGTTGTGTTTCCAAACTTTTGGTAGGTTTAGTCGCGGCTGAGGACCATCCTTTGGTTGAACAGATCGGTCAAAAGATGATGGGATTTGAGCAACATTCATATCACCTTCACTAGTTATTTTATCAACATTTTTAATAATTTTCTCTTCCTTAATAGGAAAAAGAACAGAACCTGCAGCTATGAGATTCAGATTACCTTTAGGAACAAAATTAGTCATCACATAATTCTGATCTTTAATATACTTTTCATAGACTCTTTTAACATCGCTAACATTCACATCTAATACTTTCTGAAGTTCTACTGCAATTGCATCTGGTGAGCCATAATATTCATTATATCTTGCCAGCTGAAAACCTTTTCCTAATACAGATGAAATACTATTATAAAAGCTAGTTTCATATTTAGATTTCAATCGGTCAAGATCATCATTTGTAAATCCATCAGTTTCAAATAGTTTAAATGCTTCATGTACAGCATTTTCTACATCTCCAAGATTTGTTGTTGGAAAGCCTGTAACCGTTACATTGAAAGTTCCTGCGATCTCTTGAGTACCACTATAAGAGTATAGGCTTGGTGCTAATTTTTTTTCTTCAACAATTACTTTGTATAATGCTGCTTTTTTACCATCTCCTAATAGTTGCCCTAATAATTCTAGAGCAGCTGCATCGAAATGGCTTTGGTCAACGGTTGGAAAATCCATTGTTAAACGAGGAGAGCGTGCAAAGATATCTTCGTGATAAACTTTTTTAGTTTCAGAAAGTTCTACTGGCATTGGTTTGGGGTCAGGATTATTAGGTCCTGGTTTTATTTCACCAAAATACTTTTTAATTAATTGTTTTGTTTCTTGTTTATTTATGTCTCCTGCAATAACCATAGTAGCATTGTTTGGACCATACCATTCTTCATAAAAAGCACGAACGTCTTCTAATGTAGCATTTTGGAGATCTTCTAATTCTCCGATGGTTGTCCAATTATAAGGATGCTCTTCAGGATACATATTTTGAATCATCATATAATTAGTGTGTCCATAAGGTCGATTATCTACTCGTTGTCGCTTTTCATTTTGAACAACTTCTTGTTGATTTTCAAAAGCTGTCTGCGTTACTGTTGAAAGTAACCAGCCCATACGGTCAGATTCCAACCATAAGACTGTCTCTAATGCATTTTTTGGAACAACTTCATAATAAACTGTTCCATCTTTATTAGTTCCACCATTAAGTGTACCTCCAGCATTTTGAATCTTTTTGAAGAACTGGTCTTGTCCAACATGTTGAGATTCTTGGAAAAGCATATGTTCAAAGAGATGGGCAAAGCCTGTCCTTCCAGGAGTTTCTCTGTTTGAACCAACATGGTATTGAATAGCTACACTTACAATTGGATCAGATTTGTCCTCATGTAGGATTATAGTTAAACCATTATCTAATTGGTATTTTTCATAATCAATTTTGAATTGAGTTTTAGGTTCCTCATTACAACCAATGAACATCAATAAAGCTGAAATGCTTAGAAATAAATTTCTTTTTAACATAAAATTTTCTCACTTAATAGTTAAGGTTAAAAAATAATAAATATATTTTTTTATTTGAATAAGAACTTATAAAATTACTGCTTATTCATCTTTGATAAAAGAATCATAGTTATTAATTAACAACTAAAGCAAAATGAAATTATTAAAATACTTTCTTCAATTATTTATATTAATCACTTTTATTTCTGCACAGGAGAAAATATTATTTATAGGCAATAGCTTTACCTTTTATTGGAATCTTCCTTCATTAGTTGAGTCAATGGCTAAAGATAAAGGAATCTCTCTTGATATTTATCAATCTACTGCAGGAAGTGCTACTTTAAAAGATCATTGGGATGGAAAAAGAGGTTTGAGTTCAAGAAATATTATTGTTAATAATGATTTCTCAATCATCATTTTACAAGATCATAGTACAAGTCCACTATTAAAAACAGATGAGTCAAAAGAGTATTTTAATCGTTTTATAAAACTCATAAATAACAAAAAAAGTGAAGTTATTATTTATGGAACTTGGACATATCCTGCTAAGCCTTTAATTGGTAAAAGTTTCAAGGGTATTGATCCTATTCAATATGCATTAAATTCAATTGCAGATGAAAATAAATTAAGAATGGCACCAGTAGGAACAGTATTTAGGTTATTTCAAGAAAGGCATCCGGAAATTTCTGTTTTTACAAGTGATAATAAACATCCTTCAGCTGTTGGGACTTATTTAGCTGCATGTGTGTTTTTTAAAATGCTCACAGGTGAATCACCATTAGGCCTTGAGCGAAGGTATGAACGAAAAGATGAGTATGGTAAAAAAGTATTTTTAGGAATGGTCGAAAAAAGTGCAGCTCTTAAATGCCAAACTATTGTAGATGGAATGGATATGCAATAAAAAGGCCCTGTTATTAACAAGGCCTTTTTATTAGTTATTATTATCTAAAATCCTAGAAAGAATAAGTGACTGCTAAAGTAAAATTTGTAAAGTCACCATTAGGAAATAACATTCCACCTTCATCATCATCATCACCTTCACCAAATAAATCTATTCCAGATCCAGAATCCAATTTCATTGATTGATATAGTAATTCAGCTCCAAATGGAAACACAGGTAGTTTAGCTCTTACTCCAACTCCCCAAGTAAGTCCAGTTTTATAAACATCACCCCATTTAAAACTCTCACCCTCTATATCAGTACTTCCTAAAGGAACAAACATTCCTGCGCGAACGACTCCTCTAAGAAATGGAACACCAAGAGGCACTCTAGCTAGTCCATATACTTTTAATACATTTGGGAACATTTTGTCACTTGTCGTTTCGGAATCTGAAACAGATTCACCGAAGAAACTAGCGCTGGATTTCATTTCCGCATCACCCACTTGAGTCACTACGTATTCAGCACCTATGCCAGCAATTCCCGATAATGTTTTTTCATAGCCAACTGTAAAACCTTGCTTGCTATTTTGTTCAATTTCCATTATTCCTAAAAAGTTTTGTTTAACACCGCCACCGAAGTCAAGGCCCACTCTTAATTGAGAAGAGGCAATGGTAGTTATAGAAATTAATAATAAACTGATTTTTTTCATTTCAGTCATCTCCTTGTGGTATTTGTTACTAGAAATTTAATTAATATTTATAAGATTATTATTGTAGAAGAAATGAAAATATATAAAAAGGCTCTGTTGTTAGTAGAGCCTTTTTATTAG
>JAAZYT010000098.1 GCA_014239505.1 Fidelibacterota bacterium
CACCAACAAGAATGATTTCTGAAGAGGCATCTAAAGAAAGAATAGATAAAATTTCTCGTACAATTAACTGCGCGGTTGCTGCTCGTTTGGGAATAGCTTTTTCTCTACCTCCATAATTTGAAGGCCAATGATTGACAAATAGATGAATTAACTCACCTGCATATTTTCCTTTCACATAAAGTATATCTCTAGTTTTGTCTCCGCCAGGTAATGTGTTTGGAATTGGCTTGCTTGATATAACTTCAAAACGTTTAGGGTCATACATTAAAGCATTATCAATACCTCTCTCATCTGGAGATTCATATTGAATAATCTTGTAATCTCTTTCTTTATATGCTGAATTAAGATCTTCAAGTACCGAAGCATGTTCAACTTCACAAATTCCTAATACATCCACATTTAGATCAGATAAAACTTCAGCTGAGTGGTTGATCTTTAAGTCATAAATCTCTTGGGTCACATTCTTTCTTCCACCTATTGCAAACTCTTCATCATTTTTTAGTGGGTCATCTATAATATCAAATAAATTTTCACCATTCCAAAACCCTATGGATAATGGTTCAGTGGTAACTGAACAAGATAGTAAAAGCATGCTAACTGTGAGGCATGTCACATTGATTATAATTTTTTTCATATTATTGGAACTTTTATCGTTTATATGGGTCTAAAGTAATAAGCGAGCGCGAATTTTACTTGCCAACCTCTTTACCTCAACATACTCCTTGGTTTGGTTCGCGCTCGTTTCCTTAAAATTATTTTTTCCTAAATGAAATTCTTATTGGTACTCCTAGAAGATCAAAGTTTTCACGTAACTGATTCTCAATAAACCTTTTATAACTCGTGGGAACCAATTTAGGGTAATTGGTAAAAATAACAAAAAGATGCGGCCCAACATTTACCTGAGTCATGTATTTTAGATTTATAACCTTCCCACTGGTTGCGGGAGGTGATTGTTGTTTAATTACGTTTTTCAAAAATTTATTTAACTTAGCTGTTGGTATCATCACTTGACGCGATTTGAAGACCTTGTTGGCTTCATTAAGCACTTTTGATACACGCTGTTTTGTCAAGGCTGATATGTACATGATAGGGTAATGAGTTAACGATTTGAATTGATAAGCAATCTCATCACTAAAATCTTTCATTGTGTGAGTATCTTTATCTACCAAGTCCCATTTATTTACTATTAAGACTAACCCCTTGCCTTTTGTTATCACTTCGTCAATAATAGTTTTATCCTGTTTGCTAAAACCTTTTACAGCATCAATCAATACTAAAACCACATCTGAATTAAGAACTGCACGTTGCGTTCTTACCGTAGAGTAAAATTCAATACTATCACTTACTTTACTTCGTTTCCTTAAACCAGCAGTATCTACCAGTGTAATTGTTTTTCCATAATATTTTAAATATGAATCAATTGAATCACGCGTTGTACCTGCGATAGGTGTAACAATTGATTGCTCTTTTTGTAATAGTGCATTAGTTAGAGATGATTTACCAACATTTGGCATTCCCACTATTGATAGACGCATACCTTCAGCATCTTTTTCTTCAGGTTGCACATCTTTTAAATTTAGTTGATCAAGAATTTGGTCTAACAGGTCACCAGAGAGTCTTCCGGTAAGTGCAGAAACAGGTAATATTGGGTTAATTGCTAGTTGATGAAAATTATGAATCTGTTCATTTGACTCTAGACTATCACATTTATTGACAACTAGTATAGATTTTTTTCCTGAAGTTCTTACAAACTGAGCTAATGTTTTATCTGAAGCGGTTGGGTCTTCTCTCCCATCTACCATGAATAAAATAAGATCTGCTTCAGAAATAGCTGATTGTGCTTGTTGGCGTACAGCTTTATTAAAAATATCAACATCTTCAGGTATGTAACCACCTGTATCAATAAAAGTCAGATAATGCCCCAACCATTCCATTTCACCGTATATCCTATCTCGCGTAATACCCTCTTGCGCATCGACAATTGCTTTCTTTTGCTTTAACATGCGATTAAAAAAAGTGGATTTACCCACGTTCGGTCTACCAACAATTGCAATGACGGAATTTGACATTTTTATTTTAATAAATTAAAAAAAGATTGTGGGGTATCATCAGTAACGACAACAGGCGTTCCTACTTCTTTAGAAATTTTTTCTAAAGACATATCATCTAACGTGACAGTACCCGTTTCACTTAAAATACGATCTGAAAAGATAACCATATCACCTAAATCTTTTCCTTTAAGTTGATTAATAATATCTCTACCAACTAGCAAGCCAGACACCGTCACTTCTTCACTTCCATAAAAATCATTTAAGATAATTAAATGATTCACTTCTAGATTGCCAATTTTCTCAACAGTAGGTATCCAGTTGCATTTGAACCAATCTGAAATGAGAGTACCAGTACAAACGGTTACTCGTTTAGGATTATCAATTTTTTTGGGTAATAAACTTATCTCTTTTTGCCAATTCTCCCAAAAGTAAGGAACTTGACCCACACCATTTTCTGAAAGGTCAGAATCTTCATAGTATTCTGTAGTAGGAAGAGTTTTATTTGTCATAAGAAACCATTCATCACTCATAAAAACAAATCTTCTATCATCTGCTAATCTATATTTTTTCGCAAGTGACTCTGCAAATGGGACAAAATCTTTTGCGTAGTCAACTGTAACAGGTGCAATGTATGGAAGTCCATCACGATGTTTCGTTAAACCTGCTGGTACAATGGACATTGATCGAGCCATTGGAGCATATTGATGAATGTCTTTAATGGTTTGTTCTAAAAATTCACCATCATTCCAATTGGGGCAAAGAACAACCTGAGAATGAAGTTCAATACCATTCTCAGTTAGATACTCAAATTTTTTGAGCAACAGATCATCTTTACCATAAAGAAACATTTCTAGACGCTTATCAGGCTGCGTAACATGAACAGAAATATAAAGAGGTGTTAGGCGCTGCTCCACAACGCGTTTTAGCTCTTTCCAACCCATATTAGTCATTGTAATATAATGACCATGCAAAAAAGACAATCTAAAGTCGCCATCTCTAAAATAGAGACCGTCTCGCATACCTGGTGGATTTTGATCAACAAAACAAAAAATGCAATCATTAGCACATTTTCGAATTCGAAATTCTTCAAATTCTAACCCTAGATCATCATCGTAATCTTTTTCAATTTCAAACTCTTGAATTGCACCAGATTTCCGTACACGAAGAAGTATATTCTCATCTGAAATTTTAAATCTATAATCTATTATATCTTTAACGCGAGACCCATCTATGGATTCTATTTTATCACCTGGTTTTAAACCAAGTTCAGCGCCCGTACTACTTTCACTAACAGTTAAGATTTTCATAGCCAAGAATTTACAGCTATAAGGTTATTATAAACCTTAGAGATAAATAATATTAGCTTTTAAATAACATTTGAGGATCTTTAAAAGATTTAAACTCTAAAGCATTACCACTAGGGTCTAAAAAGAACATGGTGGCTTGTTCTCCAACTTCACCTTTGAACCTAATGTAGGGTTCGATTAAAAATTTGACACTTTTTTCTTTAAGGTCCTTTGAGAACTCATGCCACTTATCCCAATCTAGAACAATTCCAAAATGGCGTACTGGAACTTGTTTCTCATCTACATCACTTGTTTTTACTTTACCTACTTCTTCAGGCTTCAAATGCGCAACTACTTGATGTCCAAATAAATTGAAATCAATCCAGTGGTCACTAGAACGACCCAAAGTACAACCCAAAACTTGAGTGTAAAATTCTTTGGTCTCTGATAAATCCTTCACAGGAAAGGCAAGATGAAAAGGTTGAAGTGAATTCATTTTATTTCCAATTTTATTTTTTGATTGTGATAAAGCATATATTTAGCGGTCTCATAGATACCTTCTAATCGAGCTGAGTACCGGTTGGTAATTTCGGGATATATATCTTTTACATCAACTAATGGTTCATCTGACCATAATTCATGCAATTGTATTTGAGTTCCATCATTAGACATTGATAAATAATGATTTCTACCAATAACAGCAATATGTTGATTTGCCATCTTTTTATTTATAATTAAAGCTAATGGATCAATAGGAATATTATCATTTAATAAATCACGGCCCATTGTTCTATTCTCATAATCATTACCAGCTAATCCATTAATGGTGGGTAAAATATCAACCAACTGAGATACATCACTTCGAATGCTACCACCTTTAATAATTTTGGGACTATAAATAAAAAAAGGTACTTGATAAGATCTCAACTTTAAATCGAAGTCAGATTTAGGCATATGTAATGCTCTAGGGTCAGATGTTCCATGATCACCAAAGAACAAAAACACGGTATTATCAAAATATGAACTTGATTTTGCAAAAGTAATAAACTCACCAACTGTATGATCAAGCATTCTCATTGCATTATACTGTTTTTGAGAATCAAATCCGGCACCAGATAAAATAGACTTATCAACATTAATTATATTAAATCCATCTACATCATCAGGTAAGGAATATGGTCTATGATTAGTAGCCGTTTGAATTATGGCAAAAAATGGGTTAAAGGAATTACTGTTTTCAAATGTTTCTTGTGCTACTTTAAATAAATTATTATCAGATATACCCCAAACATCAAGTCTAGGATAATCTATTTGATCTTGCTCTATAATATTAATGTCAGGAATATTATTTTTTAGAAGACTTCTAACATTACGCCAACTCGCACTGCCACCCATTATATAATATTTTTCATAATTATCTAATGCATTGATAGAAGAATACTGATCTACTATTCTAGGATTACTTGATGCCGTTTCAACACTTGCAACATCATGTATTCCTGTTATCAAACCAAAAACCGATCTTGCAGTACCTACCATTGGAATATAAAACCTGTCAAAAAAGATACTATTTTTGGATAATTCATCAAGGTTAGGCGTTGGATTTAATGGATTCCCTGATCTTGACATTCGATTATAACCAACAGATTCTAAAAATATAACTACAATGTTAGGTTGATCTTTAATATGTCGTTTAGATATTGATCGCGTAAAGGATAGAGCTTTTGAGTTTGGAATGGTGATGTTTAATTCTTTTACCATTAAATCATAATTTGAGCGTGTTTTCTCTTCGTTAAATTCTTCTAATGCAAATGAGCGCGTTTCATTCAAATAAAGTATAGGATTAATTGCAGATGCTACAATGAAGGGATCATTAGAAAAATGAGCATCACTCCATAAGAGTCGGTATTGTCTAAATGTTCCCCAGATAGCAAAAATAAAAATGAAACCACTAATAGTAGATCCAATTATACTTTGACTAAGGTTGAAAACTTTTGGTCGATTAGTTAATATAGTAAAAGTCTTATCAATATTGCTCCACACAAAATAAACTACTATGAACAAAATAAATAAGATGATGACCATAGGATATGACTCCCATGCCATTCCAAAAGCAATTAATGGATTTTCTAATAACTTTAATGAAGAAATATCAATTCGCTGATCTAAATAAGAATAATTACCCAAGTCAAAACCATAAAGTAAAATTATTATTAAAATTGACATTTTAAGATATATTTTAGATAAAAGACGAAAAAATGATTGATTTAATGGGTTGTAAATTGGGATTAGAAAAGCAATTACTATTGGAATTAGAATAAAGCATGCGAGGCGCATATCAAATCTTAGGCCAATCCATAATGCATAGAATAAATCATTATAATTTCCAGTTTTATTAGTAATAAATAATAATATAAAGGTTAAACGAAACATGGCAAAAAGTGTGAATAAACGCCAAATATTACTGAATAAAAAACTTAACCGTCGTGAGTAATAAAACAAATATTACCTCATATTATTGATTTAATTATAAAAAACGAAGTGAGTTCACAACTTTGTAAAAATGGGATAATACTAAAATATAATATTTTCATAATAGTAGAATTTATAATTGAAATTATATTTGCTCTAGCGTTCCTTTTCCAAATTATAATAATTATCAATATTCATCCTCGGTAAATAATTATAATATTATTTGATTAATGATCATCATTGAAAAAAAAGAAAGTTAAATCAATTGTTTTATGTGGATAAATTGTGGAAAAGTTGGGGATAACATTTTTTTTATTGACGACAAAATACTTTTTTTAACTTTTCTTCTTGAGTTATTTTTACTTCGTTTATATATTTGTTGTGCCAACCAAGTCAATTATCACTTTTTCAATTGACAGCCTAATAAGCAAACCTCGATTTTTATAACTAAAACCACATACCAAAAAGGAATGTAGTAAATGGCTGAAGCGATTGAACTTAATTTTCCCGCAGGAAAAAAACCTTCGGGTGAAATAAATACCATTGTTGAAGAGACTGTACGTGAACTAACAAAAGAAGTTGACGAACAAGATTCTTCAAACGAACAAAAATCTTACCATATTGAAAATTACTATGAAGGTGATTCACTTGGAGCAGATATACTAAAAAATAAATACTTAGCTCCATGGGAAAATCATCCATATGAGTTATGGGAACGTCAAGCAAAAGCTCTTGCATCTGTTGAAAAAACTAAAAAGCTACAAGAAACATGGGAAAAGAAATTTTACTCAATTCTTGAAAATTTCAAGTTCACACCAGGTGGACGCATTATGCATGGTGCTGGTAGAGATGATATTACAACTACACTAAACAATTGTTATGTTGTAGGTATTGAAAAAGATTCAATTAACGCTATTTATAAAACCATCAAAGAAGAAGGCAGAACTTATAAATTTGGTGGTGGATGTGGTCATGACTTATCAGTGCTTCGTCCTTCAGGTGATGCTATAAACGGTACTGGTGGAGAAAGTTGTGGGCCAGTTGGTTTTATGAATCTTTTTAGCGAAAATACTAACACTATTGCTCAGCATGGTCGAAGAGGTGCAAATATGCAAACGCTTCGAATAGACCATCCTGATATTGAAAAATTTATTGGTATCAAGACTGATGACATAAATATGGTTAAATATTCAAATATATCTGTATTGCTGACACATGACTTCATGGAAGCAGTTGAAAACAATAAAGAATTTGATCTAAAATGGGAAGATACCGTTTATAAAACAATTAATGCTAAAGAACTTTGGGAAAAAATAATTTCTCACGCACATTCAAGCGCTGAACCTGGTCTTCTGTTTTGGGATACGATGACAGATTACCATAATGCAGAATATTGTAGTCCATTAGTTTCAACAAACCCATGCGCAGAACAACCACTTCCAGATGGAGGTTGTTGCAACTTAGGTGCTTTAAACCTTGAGCGTTTTGTTGATAATGATGGGAATTTTATGATAGACGAGTTCAAAGACACAATAGGAATAGCTACAAGATTTTTAGATAATGTAATTGATTACAATCTTGATCGCCATGCTTTAGAATCACAAAAACAAAATGCTATAAATGATCGTCGTGTTGGCCTAGGTATTCTTGGATTAGGTGACATGCTTGTACGTATGGGTATTAAATATGATAGCGAAGATGCACTACAAACGGTTGATCAAGTTATGAAAATTTTTCGTGATACAGCATATGAAACAAGTGTTGCGTTAGCAAAAGAAAAAGAAGCTTTTCCACATTTTGATTGGACAGGTCTTCGAAAAAGTAAATTCATTAAAAACCTACCAAGACATTTAAAAGATAAAATTAGAGAACACGGAATACGTAATTCAACTGTTCTTACTGTTGCTCCAACAGGAAGCGGTGGTATTGTAGCAAGAGTAACTTCAGGCATTGAACCGATATTTGCAACGTCATACAAAAGACGTGTAAAAAAGAACGATGGATTTGGTCGTGAATTCAACGAGTATAAAGTTTACCATCCCATCATTGAAAAGCTATTTGGTGGTGATGATAATTTACCAGATTATGTTGTAACTGCTCATAATATTGACCCTTACTTTCGTGTTAAAATGCAAGGTGTGATACAAAAATATATTGATAGCTCAATATCTTCAACTGTTAACCTTAAAGCAGATATTCAAGAAGACACTGTTGCTGATATTTATATGACAGCTTATAAAGCAGGTTTGAAAGGTATCACAGTTTATCGTGAAGGATCACGAGAAGGTATTTTGATCACAGATGAAGATAAAAAGGAAGAATCAGCAGAAAACCTTGCTGCAAATGATAAAACAATAAAAGTTACGCAACGAAAAGAAAAAAGACCGCGCATTAGACCGAATACAACTATTGGTACTACTCGACGGATTAGAACAGGTGAAGGAACACTCTATATTACTATAAATGAAGATGAAAATGGTCTTTGTGAAGTTTTTACTACAATCGGAAAAGCAGGTGGAAATGCAGCAGCTCAATCAGAAGCTATTAGTAGACTAATTTCACTTGCACTTCGTTCTGGAGTTGATCCAAATGCAATAATTAAACAATTAAAAGGTATTAGTGGACCAAATCCAACATGGGAAGATGGACGTTTAATACTCTCTACTCCAGATGCTATTGGTAAATCGTTAGATGATTATCTCAATGAAAATCCAGAAACACGCATCAGTGGTACCACTGATGCTGAAGATGAGGATAATAGAAAATCACCTATAACAATGGCAACAACAGAAGAGGTAACTAAACATAATAAGGAAGTAACAGACTTTACTTTTAAAAATATTTCTACATGTCCAGACTGTGGTAGTTCTGTAATGCATGAAGGAGGTTGTGTTACTTGTCCAGGCTGTGGATTTTCAAAATGTGAATAAAATATCTTCATTCATCTACTTGTATAAAAAAACCCTAAGTATCTAAACTTAGGGTTTTTTTATACTAAAATATTAAAATTTATTTTATAGAAGAATATTAAAATTCCATTAATTCTTTCTCTTTATTCTCCTGCAATGAATTTAATGACTTAATATGATTATCGGTTAATGTTTGAATTTCAGTTTCTTGTCTATGAATATCATCTTCAGAAATATGTTCACTTTCACCAAAGTTTTTAATTTCATGTAGAATATCACGACGAATATTCCTAATTGCTACTCTACCTTCTTCTATAAGTTGATGAACATACTTTATTAAATCTTTACGACGTTCTTCAGATAAAGCTGGTATTGGAACTTGAATTGCATTACCATTATTATTTGGTGTAAGTCCAAGATTAGAATCCATTATAGCTTTTTCAATAATTGGAATTAAAGTTTTTTCAAATGGTTGGAGAGTAATTAAACGTGGTTCTGGAATAGAAATAGTAGAAACTTGATTCAAAGGCATCATGGAACCATAATATTCGACCATAATAGAATTTAATACATCAGGATTAGCACGTCCTGTTCTTACCTTAGATAACTCAGAACGAGAATGCTCAACAGCTTGAGTCATTCTATGGTCAGCATTTTTAAAAATATCTTTTAACATAATTAGCCTCTAATTAAAGTACCTATCTTATCACCTTCAACTACTTTTTTCAAATCACCACTTTGATTAATATTAAATACACGAATGGGCAAAGAGTTCTCTTTGCAAAGAGTAATAGCAGTCAAATCCATCACGCGCAAATTTTTAGATAAAACATCAGAGTATGATATTTCTTTAAAATGAATTGCATCTGAATGAACAGCAGGATCTTTATCGTAAACCCCATTGACTTTAGTACCCTTTAATAGCACTTCTGCTTGCAACTCCGTTGCTCTAAGAGCAGCTGCAGTATCAGTCGTAAAATAAGGGTTGCCTGTACCACCAGCTACAATCACTATTCTATTTTTATCTAAATGACGTAAAGCTCGTCTTCTAATATAGGGTTCTGCTATTTTTGTTACAGTAATTGCCGACAAAGTCCTTGTTTCAACACCAACTTTTTCTAAAGCATCTTGGACACTAATTGCGTTAATAATGGTTGAAAGCATACCAAGGTAATCACCAGTTACTCGTTCCATTCCTTTACTAGCAGCTTGCATACCACGAAATATGTTTCCAGCACCAATAATCAAACCAATACTTACGCCCATTGCATGGACTGATTTAATTTCATTAGCTAATTCTTTAGCTTTTTTTGGATCTATGCCAAAACCTTGTTCTCCAGCAAGCACTTCACCACTTAATTTAAGCAGTATACGCTTGTAAGCAGTTTTTGGCATATTGTTATTTACGATTATTCGTTAATTGAGGATTCGCCGATAGCGTAGCGTGTAAAACGACTTATAATTATATTTTCTCCTAAAGTAGCAACAGCTTCAGTTAGAAGATCAACAACCTTTTTTTCAGGGTCTTTAATAAATTGTTGCTCGAGCAAACATGAATCAGCAAAAAACTTTTCAACTCTACCATCAACTATTTTATCTATAATATTTTCAGGCTTACCTGATTCTTTAGCTTGGTCAGAAAAGATAGCTTTTTCTCTTTTTAATAATAATTGATCAATATCATCTCGTTTAATAGAGAGAGGATTTGTAGCAGCTATTTGCATAGCTAAATTATGAGCAAGATCCGTAAAACCTTCTGTTTTTGCAACAAAGTCAGTTTCGCAGTTTAATTCTACTAGGACACCTAAGCGACCACCATGGTGAATGTAAGAGAAAACTAAACCTTCCTTAGCTGTTCTTTCACCTTTCTTTTCTGCTTTGGCAATACCTGTTTTTCGTAGATGATCAATCGCTTTATCTAAATCACCCTTAGTTTCCATGAGAGCTTTTTTACAATCCATCATACCAGCGCCTGTTTTATCTCTAAGTTCTTTTACAATTTTTGCGCTAATTGTCATTTAGCTTCTACTACAGGAGTTTCTTCAGTCTTAGCTTCTACTACAGGAGTTTCTTCAGATTTTTTACCTGAAGATTCTAAAATTTGATCTGCAATAACTTTCATTATTAACTGGATTGTTCTTATTGAATCGTCATTTGCTGGTATTGGGTACTGAATTGGATTTGGATCAGTATTTGAATCAACAATTGCAATGATTGGAATACCTAATACACTAGCTTCTTTGACTGCGGTAACTTCTAGATTTGCATCTACTATAATAATAGCATCAGGTAATCGACGCATATCTTTAATACCACGGTGTTGATCAGAGAGTTTAATACGTTCTCGATTAAGCATTTGAATTTCTTTTTTAGTCTGATTCTCGTAGATACGAGAGCCTTCTTTTTCTAAAAGGTTTAATCGTTTAATACTTTTTTTGATAGTACTAAAATTAGTTAATGTACCACCAAGCCAGCGTTCAACCACATAGAACATTGAACATCTATCAGCTTCTTGCTGAACAATATCTCTAGCTTGTTTCTTTGTGCCAACAAACAAGAATTCACCTTTATTCTTGGCTTTCGTTGAGATAAAATCAAGAGCTTTATTTAAATTGCGTATTGTTTCATCTAAATTTATTATGTGCACCCCATTTTTTTCCATAAGGATATAGGGTTTATAATTTGGATTCCATTTTCTAGTCACATGACCAAAATGTGCACCACTACCTAACAAGTCTTCAAATTTTATATTTGGCATAAAGTTTATCGCTTTGAAAATTGAAATTTTTTCCGTGCACCGGGTTGACCATATTTCTTACGCTCAACTTCTCTTGAATCTCGAGTAAGAAAACCTGCTGCTTTTAATGTAGATCTAAAATCAGCACTTACATCATTAAGTGCGCGTGCAATTCCTAGTCTTATAGCACCTGCTTGACCGCTCAATCCACCACCTTTAACATTTACAGAAATATTATAAGATTCTCTTTGGTCTGTTAATTCCAATGGTTGCGTTACAACAATGGCAAGACTTTCACGACAAATATATTCCTTGAAAGGTTTTCCATTAATAACAATATCACCCTTACCAGGTGTAATTAAAACTCTTGCAACGGATCCTTTACGGCGACCAACTGCATTATAAACTGCATTTGCCATTAAAATTCCAATATTTTTGGTTGTTGAGCAGAATGAGGATGGTCTTCACCATTATACACTTTTAAATGTTTAATGATTGCTCTTCCTAATCTATTTTTTGGTAACATTCCCCATACCGCCTTTTCAACTATTCTCTGAGGATATGTTCTACGCATATGATCTAATTTTGTGAATGTGGTTGAACCAACATAACCAGAATGTTTAAAGTAAGTTTTCTTAGTCTCTTTATTACCAGACAACTTTACTTTATCTGCATTAATTACAATTACAAAGTCACCCATATCTAAATTAGGAGTAAACGTTGGTTTGTGTTTACCACGTAATATTTTAGCTATTTCACTAGCAAAACGACCTAAGGTTTTTCCATCGGCATCTGCAATATACCAATCCTTTTGAATTTCTGCTGCTTTTAGTGATCTTGTTTTCATAATTATTGATTCCAAATTAGCCAACAAAATTAGTCTAATAGTCTCATCATAGTCAAACTATAAATCACACAGCAAAAGATTCTTAAATTACTGATATATGATCTTTACATATGGTGTATTTCACTCTGCCATACATATTTTGGCCAATAAATGGGGAATTATATGATTTTGATTGAATATCTGCTCTTGAAAATATCCATTCTTCATTAGGATCTATAATTGTCAATTCAGCATTAACACCTATATCTAATAAATTATCATTAAAACCCATAATTTTTCTTGGTCGAGTTGTTAACATTTGAATTAAATCTAATTGATCTAAATTATTTTCTTTAACTAATACTTTATTAACCGCACCAAAACACGATTCTAAACCAATCATTCCAAATGGAGCTAAATCAAAAGTGCCTTCTTTTTCTTCAATAGTATGAGGTGCATGATCAGTAGCTATACAGTCAAGTGTTCCATCCTTTAAAGCTTTTATTAAAGCTTTTTGATCAGATGTTGTTCGAATTGGTGGTGCTACTTTTAAATTGGTATCAAATTTCTGAAGGTCATTATCTGTAAAAAATAGATGATGAGGAGTCACTTCTGCAGTTACTTTATCATTCTTTCTTTTTGCAATACGAATATGGTCTAGTGATTTAGATGAACTAACATGAGGGACATGAAGTCTTCCTCCAGTTAAATCTGTTAATGATAAATCACGATGAACCATATTTGATTCTGTTAAATCAGGACTTGAGGGTAAACCAAGATGTGTTGACACTTTGCCTTCATGCATTACTGCATCTTGTTTTAAACATAGATCTTCAGCATGGTTAATTATAGGTATATCAAACATTGTTCCATACTCCAAGGCATTTCTCATGATTGCGCTATTAGTAACGGGTAATCCATCATCGCTAAAAGCAACTGCGCCTTCAGATAACATTGTTCCCATTTCAGTTAACTCATTACCTTCTTGCCCTTTGGTAATTGCACCTATAGGATGAATATATATAGGACATTCTTCAGAGCGATCAACAATATAACGAATAACTTCAGGAGAATCTATGGGAGGGTTTGTATTAGGCATCACACATACTCTAGTAAACCCACCAGCCAATGCTGCCATAGAACCTGATTCTAAAGTTTCTTTATCTTCTCTTCCAGGTTCTCTAAAATGAGCATGAAGGTCGCAAAATCCATGTGTAATGATCAACCCTTTACAATCAATCAAATGAGCTGATTTATTGCTATTAAATTTACCCAGTGCTTTAATCTTACCATCTTCAAGAACAAGATCACTTTTTTTAATAGTATTTTCAATGGGATCTAAAATTTTACCACCTTTTAAAATAACTTGTTTTTTTAATTTTGAAAAATCCATTTTAATCTTTTCCTCCCTCAGACTTTCCACCTAATAATAAATATAATATTGCCATCCTCGAAGCAACTCCATTCAATACCTGGTTTAAAATAATTGCTTGGTCGCTATCTGCTACAGAACTATCTATTTCAACACCTCTATTCATTGGTCCTGGATGCATAATAACAAGCTCTTTATTATGTTGAGATAATCGCTCTCTAGTTATGCCAAATAGATTTCTATATTCTCTAATGGATGGAAGCAAACCTCCCCCCATTCTTTCACGTTGGATTCTTAACACATTCAATGCATCAGCCCATTCAATTACTTCATCAACATTATAATTCACATTAACACCAAGATCTTCAACAAATGGTGGTATCAAAGTTGCAGGACCACACAAAGTTATTTCAGCACCCATTGTTTTTAGTCCATAGATATTACTTAGAGCTACTCTGCTATGAGAGATATCACCAATTATAGCAACTTTAAGGCCTTTTAAATAACCAAACTTTTCATGAAGACTTGTCATATCAAGAATTGCTTGAGTTGGATGTTCATGAGTTCCATCACCTGCATTTATTATTATTGCATCTATATACTTTGTTAGATGAAGTGGTGCTCCAGGAGTTGGATGACGCATAACTACAGCATCTATCTTCATAGCTTCTAAGTTTTGTGCTGTATCTTTGAAAGTTTCTCCTTTTTTTAAACTTGATGTAGATGCAGAAAAGTTTACTGTATCAGCACTAAGTCTTTTTTGAGCTAATTCAAAACTTATTCGAGTCCTTGTTGAATTTTCAAAAAAGAGGTTTACTATAGTTTTTCCATTTAAAGAAGGAACTTTTTTTATTGGGCGCTCAAGTACTTCTTTAAAAGTAAATGCCGTATCAATTATAGATTTGATATCTTCAGCAGGATAATCTTTTAACCCTAATAAATGCCTATGTTTCATGATAAATGCTAGTTCCTTAATTGAGTTAGCTGAACACCATCTTTATTATCAATTTCTTTTACAAAAACTTTTATATGTTCACCCTCATGTGTAGGAATATTATTTCCAATAAAGTCTGCTTTAATTGGAATTTCACGATGACCACGATCGACAAGAACAGCAAGTTGAATTTTTTGTGGACGACCAAAAGCATTTAATTCATCCATAGCTGCTCTAATTGTTCTTCCTGTAAAAAGTACATCATCAACAAGAACAACAATTTTATCATCTATTGAATCATTTATATCAGTTCCTTTTACTTGTGGAACAACAAGTCGCTCACGAAAATCATCTCGATGAAAAGTTATATCTAAAAATCCTATTGGAGTTTTTTTACCAGAAATTTTTTGAATTAATGCTTGTAGTCTTTTAGCAAGAGGTTCTCCGCGAGAAAGAATACCAATAAGCATAAGTTCATTAGCACCATGATTGCGCTCTAAAATTTCGTGGGCTAAACGAGTAATAGAACGATCAATAGCCTCAGAATTCATTATATTTTTTATCTTTGGTGATGCCATAGGCACCTCCTTATAATAAAAAACCTCCTGGCAGAAAGATTGCGTTCCTTAGAAATCATAGTAGGAGGTTACATTACTGCCTTTACCTTCTCTCAGGAACGGTTTAAAAGACATTTGATATTACATATTTTCAATTATAGAAAACAATATTTTACTCTTTAAAGTGTTATTACCAAAAATTAATTTTATATATTTTTTCTTATATTAATTAAAATATCATCTATATCATTTATATTAAAATGATTCATATCTATAGTTAAATCTATATTTTCATTTTTAAACCATTGAATCTGTCGCTTCGCAAATTGACGCGTTTTAATTATTATTGTTTTTTCTAATGTGTCCAAGGTTAATTCACCTTTCAAATATGAAAGTATTTCACGATACCCAATTGAATCTAATGGATGTAAAGTTTGATTAGGGTATTTTTCAATTATTTGCTTCACTTCTTCAATCCAACCATTGTTTAACATGTGATTAGTTCTTTGAGCAATACGATCTTTAAGAATTGAACGATCCCAATTTAAATACACTGTATAAAGATTTAACTTAGGTACCTCTGTTTGTTTTTGAGATTTAAAGTTTTTAGTGGGTGAGTTTCCTGTAGATTCTAATATCTCTAAAGCTCTAACTATACGTTTTTTATTATTTGGATGTATAGATTTAGCATAATCAGGGTCATACTTTATTAATTTAGATAACATTTCTTTAGAACCTTTTATATCATACTCCTCCTCAAGTCTTTTTCTAATATTATTGTCAGTTTTGCTTCCTAAAAAAATACCCTTTACTAATGCGCGATAATACAAACCAGCCCCACCGCAAATTAGAGGTGTTTTAAAACGCGTATGAATTTCTGAAATAGTTTTTTTAACAAGTGTAGAATATGAACCTGCAGAAACTGTTTCGGATAAAGGCAAAATATTAATTAAATGATGAGGTATTCCAGCTTGTTCTAATTTTGTTGGTTGTGCTGTTCCAATATTCAACTCTTTATAAATTTGTCTAGAATCTAAACCAATGATTTCAGCATTAATTTCTTTTGCGACTCTAACAGAAAACGTTGTCTTACCACTAGCAGTAGGGCCAATGATTGTTAAAATTCGATTTAAAAAATTAATAAATTAAATTCTTTCAAATCGCCTATCTAACTCTTCAAGTGAGAGTTGTATAATAATAGGACGTCCATGAGGACAATAGTAGGGGTGCTTTGTTCCAAATAAACGATTAACCAATTCTTTCATTTCTTGAATATTTAAAACATCACCAGCTTTAACAGCTGCCTTACATGAAAAGCTTGCTGCTAACGCTTCTTGAAAAGATGAATACTGTTTTTGACTTTCTAAGAAATTATCAAGCATTTCTTTAATAATATTTTTTTCATTTCCCCATGACATTTCTGAAGGAATTGCTTCAATCATTATAGTATTATTACCAAATTCTTTTAATCGGAATCCCATTTTTTCTAAATATGGTAATACGTCTAATAGAATTGAAAATTGATCAGGAGAAAAATCCATTTCTTCAGGAAAAAGAAGTGTTTGTGCTGCCATTGGATTATTATCAAAAGCTGCCATAGCTTCTTCAAAAAGGACTCTTTCATGCGCTACATGTTGATCAATAATTACTAGTCCACTAGCTATTGGTGAGACTATATACTTTGAATGAACTTGCCAAATATTCTCTAAATCCACTTTACCAGAATTTGGCTCAGGTCTAGATGCAAGTTGAGAAGCATATGATTTAGCACGATCAATCGTTGGTTTAAATTTAATGTCTACATTTGAAGATGTATTTAAATTAAAATTTTCTTGGTTAGGGTTAACCTCTCCTTCTTTAGGAATAAAAGTTATTGGAAAATCAAATTGGTTATCAAAAGAAGGTTTTTCAAAATCTGGGATTGTCTTTAATATTGGACTAATAGCTTCTTCTACCGCAGATTTAATTACATGATAAATTCGCCATTCATCCTTAAAACGCACCTCGGTTTTCATTGGATGTACATTAATATCTACTTCATTATGTGGTAAAACTATATTTATAGCAAAAAATGGAAATTCTCCTCTATTAAGTATAGATTTATATGCATTATATACAGCAGAGTTCAATAACCGGTTTTTAATAAACCGACCATTTAGAAAAATATACTGTTCTCCTGGTCTAGTTCTAACAAGATTTAAGTTGCCAAGGAATCCAGCGATTGCATAATCTCCTTTTATAAAATTTAATTGTAATAGCTGGTCTCTGTATGCTGGATCCATTACATGAACTATTCTATCTTCAAGGTCTTCATTATTTAGTTTGACTATATCTCTTCCATCAGAAATTAATTTGAAAGATATAGAAGGGTTAGACAATGCATATCTTCTGATCATTTCAACAATTTTTCTAAATTCGACTCTTGGACTTTTAAGAAATTTTCTCCGTGCTGGTGTGTTATAAAATAGATTTTGAATGGTGATACTTGTACCTTTTAACGCTGCTGCTGGCACTACATTACCTGCAACACCATTTTTTATCAATAGTTCAGCCCCATCTTCATTTTTAATTTTGGAGATAATTTTTACTTCAGATACTGATGCTATACTTGCTAGCGCTTCTCCACGAAAACCAAGAGAATTTATTTTAAATATATCTTCAAAAACACTAATCTTACTCGTACTAAAACGTTCAAAAGCTATGGGTAATTCTTTACTGCTAATTCCAGATCCATTATCAGAAACTTGAATTAACTGTTTGCCTCCCTTTTCGACAATTACCTTAATCTCATCTGCACCTGAATCAAGACTATTCTCAACCAACTCCTTTACTACCGAAGAAGGTCTTTCCACGACCTCTCCAGCAGAAATTTTATTTCTTAGATCTTTCGATAATTGTTTTATCATAAAATTATTTTTTTCATTGTTTTATCAAAAACAATTTTCCAATTTTTCTCAGCATCATTAATTAATTTGTGTACTAATTTTCTTTTTTTGTTACAATAACTATCATCATCAATTCCAATTAAATTTATTAATACATTCATAGCAGCTCCTCGCACTCCAGCTAAAGATACTTCAGCTGATACACCAGCATCACTTACTAAGTTTGGATTACCATTGTCAATTAAA
>JAAZYT010000089.1 GCA_014239505.1 Fidelibacterota bacterium
CTATAAAGACTATATAAAATAAGCTAACAGAGAAATAATTAGCGCAATGATAGTTCCTTTTAGGGTTATTACTAATGATTTAGAACGTTGAACTTTTAAAAAATCTAAATCTCTTTCCCGTTTATTTTTTTGCCCCATATTTTTAATTCCAAAAAACGCATTTACAATACAGGTTTTATCTAACGCCTCTAATAATGCAATAGCCATAACAACAGATGGAAAAAATATTAATATTCGTAACAGACCAATATCATTTATAATAATATAGATAAAGAATAGAAGAGTAATTGCGAGACTAATATAGCCAGTAACCCATCGCTTGCGAATTTCTTTTCCGCCAATATTTGGACAACTTTCCATTTTATTTACATTCTCCTTTTGTCCATTCATTCAAACCTGCATTTTCGGCAAAACAAGAATTAGAATACGTTTTTTCATCACAACCACAAACTGGGTCATAAATTTCTATACAAGCTTTATTTGAGATTAAAGCGACATCAATACATTCTTGATTATCATCATCATCACATGATAATAAAAAAGACAAAAGGATGAATAGTGTTATTTTTTTTAACATACTTTTTATTAAGAGTTTGGCCATCCAGGTGGAGTTTCAAAGGGATCTATTTCATTTCCACTAGAGCTTTGACCGCCAAGCAAACTAGAGATAAGTAATAAGGCCACGGCTGCTGATAATATTAATTTTTGTTTATTTTTATTCTTTTGTTTTATCAGCTCAGAAAATTTGTCCTTTGGAGGTTCAATGTCCAAAGTTTTCCAAATATTCATTTTAAACGAAAGAATCATCTCATCCGCTACTGAAGTTGTAATAGAAAAAGAAGACGATTTAACCTTTACTTTTTTATAATCATTTTCTTTAGAAATAATAAAATGAGTGAAGACTCCTTTGTATTTTTCATTTTTCTTTTCCAAAGACCAAAGTAAAAAATTCTCAACCTTAATTTGACTGCTTAAAAAAGAAAGACATTCATCATCTAAGCAGCCAGCATATTTAGCCGAGGCTAATTCTGATTTATTAACGGGAATGATACTATCTATCAAAGCAAGCTCTTCTAAAACAAAATTGTTTAGCGCTTCAGATTCAATCTTGCTGATTCCAATGACACCTTCGTTAAGTACAATAAATTTTCTACTTTCTTGAGCTAAAGAAAGATTAACAAAGGATAGATAAGTCAATAAAACTATAAAATATGTATAATTTTTTTTAAATAAATAATACATTATTTTAATAATACCATTTTTTTAGTTTTTGTAAAAGCAGGTGTAGAAAGTTGATAAAAGTATATACCAGCTGCGGCTTTATAACCAGAAGCATCTTGACCTCTCCAAGCTATTTTGTATTTACCTGGAAGATGGTATCTACTAACTAACGTATTGATTTCTCTACCCATTATATCATATATCGTAATTTGGACAAGCCCTTGTTTCGCAATGTCATAAGTAATATTTGTTATGGGGTTAAAAGGGTTTGGATAATTTTGATTTAAAGCAAATTCTGTAGGCACAGAAATTTGATATTCTTTCACTTTATCTTTAATATAATTAGGTGGGCCAGCAATAATTATAAGCTCAACTTTTTTTACTAAACTTTCAATAAAGATTGGTGGACTATCTAGTGAATATATTTTATTACCATTTTTATCTATTAAGATTGATTTCCATTTGTCTGGTAGTTCCCCATATAATATTGGAATGATTTCAGCTTTCATTGGTTGCTTGTTTAACTTAAGAATTGCATTCCAAGTATGACCTTCACTCGAACTTTTATAGCTTCGCGTTAATTCATAAGCATCATTATTTTTATAAGAAATCGTGGTGCGAGATATAATATCTGGCGGTTCTGGATGGTCAAACCTATCTATTGCATTTGATGCTGAAGAGGCAATTCCAAAAATATTATTTTTATCTATACTATTATCAGATTTCACCATTAAGTCTATTGACCAACTCTTTGGTGGGTGACCTTTAATTCTATTAGAAGAAGGCTCAGCTTCATTTTGTAACTTATTAAAATTTAATTTTATTGATACGTCATTTTCAGAATTATTATAAACTGCATATGATTTAAATGGGTACCATCGTCTTGGGAAGTCATCGGCCCAACCGGATTCCTGGTTTATATATTCATATGGGCCAATCAATTTGTTTTGGTCCAGTAGAACTTTAATTGGGAAGGTATAAGGCGAAGAAACCAAAGACCACCCAGGTTTTATTTTATACTCAAAACTATCCAGTTCTACACTTATTCCGCTACCTAAAAATAAATGCGCAGGAATACTTTCACGATGTTTAAACCAATATCCAACTCCAGGCTTTATTTTAATGGGGTCTAGCCACTCTTGACCGCTCCAAGTCCAAAGCTTCCAAATTTCGTTATAATTTTCTTGGTCAAAATTTGATAGAATTAAAACAGAGTCAATTGTTGAATTATTAAGTTTCCCAGGGAAAGAAATTAATTTCCAATTATCTTGAGCTATTCCTTCAGGATAGCCTGAATATTGAATTTCTGTTGATACCTTAGATTGATCAAATAAAACTGAAATTTGTTTATGACCAAATTCTTGGACTGTATTCATATCATCAATTAATTGAATCCTATAGTAAAAACCATTTGCGGAAATTTCTGTTCCTGGAATTACTCCTGTATATGTTGCCTTTCCTGATAATTTTAAAGAATTGTCAATACTATTAGTGGAGCCTTTATCCATTACAATTGAGGTAACGGTTTCATCACCACCTTTTGAATAAAGAATATTGATTTCTTTTGCATTAAAATCATCAGTTACAGATAATGAAATGGGAAAATCAATTCCAGCGGGAACTTGAGATCCGGGGTCAATTATTGATACATACTTATCCAAGGACTCTACCGTAACTAAGACAGTATCAGGTGTTGTTGGAGCACCACCATCAGAGACATTTAACATAAATCTAAGAATCGTTTCCTCTGAAACAATAGGCGCTACAAATTTTGCTTTTGATTTAAAAA
>JAAZYT010000100.1 GCA_014239505.1 Fidelibacterota bacterium
GCTTCACGAACTTCATTGTTTCCTAGAATACCATAAAACCAAATATGTCCTACTTCATGTAGAATTAAACCTTCTGATTCACTTCCATCCATTACCAGCATTGGGTATTCCATTCCACCACCAGCCAACCTATCCGTGTTTGTAACTTGCGGATAAGGATACATACCAAATTTAGTACTTAACCATTCAATAGCGCGTTCAGTCCTAGCAACAGCTTTCTTAGTCCACTTCTTTCCATTCTTTTGATTAAATAATGCATGAACATCAATCCCATTCCAGCTACCACTTTCATAAACAAAATTTGGGGTTGTGACCCATGCAAAATCATGTACTTTTTCAGCATGAAAAGTCACAAGACGTCTTTCATCCTTATTATAACTAGAACGATTTTTTTTAAAATCTTCTAGCCATTGATTAAAATTTTGGCTCGTATCCACTCGAACTTCTTCCCATCCTGGATCGCCAGCAGTAACAGTGCCTGTTGAACCAATAATATATCCACTTGGTACATCCATGGTAACATCATATGTTCCAAACTCTCCATAAAATTCACCTTCAGCATGAAATGGTTCATTAAACCATCCATTTTCATCATATACAACTACACGAGGGTACCATTGTGCAAAATTATATTGTTCACCTACGCGTCCTGCTCTTTCTGAAAATTCTCCAACATGTTGGGTCCAGTCTAAATCAATTATCATGGATGCACCAGGAGCTAAACCTTTAGAAAGCTTAGCAGATAAAATCGTGTCATCAATTAGGAATGTATCTGATAACGTAGAACCCCCACTTTCAATTAGAAAATTGCTTATATCATACTTACTTAAGTAAGGATCCATCCCTTTTTTAAATCGATTTCCTCTAGATGCTCTTCCTAATCCTGCTAAATACTCTCTATATTTTACTGTCCCTTCTTGGAATGCATTTGCATAGAGATTCAAGTAAAAATGATGAAGAGTATCAGGTGAATTATTTTTATATGTTATAGTTGAATGTCCACCAACCGTATGTTCTATAGTATCCAATCGAACATTCATTTTATATGATACAAATTGCTGCCAGTACTCACTTGCATTTAATAAAGAAAAGTTTAATATTATTGCGAGGGTAAATATTTTCATCTCTATTGCTCTATTTTTTTATAAAGAAAGATAAGGCTTTAAATCTTGATAAAATATTTCTTCATTTCGTGGACCAATATAGCCTTTGACAATATACCCTTCTCTATCAATAATTAATGTGGTGGGTAAACCTGTTATTGGTTGTCCAATTGCACGTCCATAATATGCGGTAACTCTTTGGGTCTCGTAATCTTCAATATCAGTAAGAACTGTATATTCAATATCCCATTCTTTCATGAAGCTAAAAATGTTTTTTGGTGAGCCAGAAGTGATAGTTATTCCAACAATTTCAAGCCCATCTTTTTGATATTTATCATGTAATTTGTTAAAGTCAGGTATTTCTCTTCGGCATGGTCCACACCATGTTCCCCAAAAATTTAATAATACAACTTTTCCTTTATAATCACTCAAATTAAATAAATCTCCTTGAACTGTTCTTAAAGTGAATTCTGGTGCTTTAATTGCATACTCAGGACGTTCTGGTTGAACTTGAGAAGAGGTTGTGCTTTTAATATCTTTTGGCTTAGAAGCAATTTTCATTCTATCTTTTTGTCCACAGCCAATAGCTAATAAAGTTGACATAATTAATAATATTTTCATTTTATTCATTTTATTCAACCAGCTAATCCTTCATCTAAAAAATCAAGAAAGTTATTCAGATCCCTTGTCATACCTGGAAAAGTTGTTATTATTTCATCATTAGGACTAATTATCACATAAAAAGGTAATGCAGCTGTACCAAACCTCTCAATTTCATATTCTTGGTTTTCACGATGGTTTGGTCCACCATCAGTATATAGTTGGACTAGGATCATTTCATTAAAACGGTCTTTAACTTCTCTTTTTGTAAATATATTAGCTTCCATCCAACGGCAATTAGTACAAGTGTATCCGGTAAAATCAATAAATACTGGTTTACTAGTTACTTTTGCTTCAGATAAACCCTTTTCTAAATCGCGATACCATTTAAAATCTTCAGCCATTGAATTACCATTGGTGCTTACTGCACCAGTATCAGCTTCAACAATGGGGGGTAAATATGCATAAATAATGCCATGAATACGTTGACCGAATAAACCTGATGTAAGATAAAGACCAAAAGTTAAAAAGGCTGCACTCAGCATTAATCTTGGAACACTCACTGAGACTAAAGGTGAGTCATGAGGCAATTGAATTTTACCTAATAAATAAAATCCAACTAGTAGCATCAATACTGCCCAAACAGCTAGAACTGCATTATGTGAGAAAAATCCCCAACCCCAAACTAAATCTGTATTGCTTAAAAATTTAAAAGCTGCCGCAAGTTCAAGAAAACCCATTACTACTTTTACAGAATTTAACCAGCCTCCTGACTTTGGCATTTTGGCTAAATATTGTGGAAAAAGCGCTAGAAAAAAGAATGGGAAAGCAAAGGCTGCACTAAAGACTATCATTCCAATCATAGGCCAAAACCATTGACCTTGAGATGCTGCAACTAATAAAAGGCCTACGAATTGAACAGTACAAGTAAAACTAGTCAATGTAAAAGTGACAGCCATAAATAAAGTCCCAATTACCCCTCCTCTACCTTCTTGATTAAGAGAGAATTGTCTTAATTTTTGTGGAACCTCAATTTCATACATGCCAAATAAAGACAAAGCAAAATATATAAATAATGCTGCAATAAATAAATTCACCCAAGGATTTGATGCTAACTGATTTGCCCCTGACGCACCCAATGTAAGCGCAAGAATAAATCCTAAAATTGAAAAGGTTGCAATTATACCAAGAGTATAAATAATTGCATTTTTAAGAGGTTTCCCTTGTTTTGATTCACCTTGTTGAGTGAAGAAAGAAACAGTAATTGGAATCATCGGAAAAACACATGGGGTTAGCAGGGCTAAGAATCCCATACTTATTGCTAGTAAAACAAATGAAAAGAAACCTTGGTCTATAGCAGCTTCTAAATTGATGTTACCTGATTTATCAAAAACATCTGAGACCAAAACAATAGCCAACCTATCTTCACGAGGATCTCCAGAATCTATTGTTATTGGAACAGTAATAAACTCCTCTTTAGGCGGATAGCAAAGTGATTCATTACAAACTTGGAATAAAACAACTACTTCTAGATTATAAGCACCCGGAGGAATATCTTCATTTAATAAAATTGGTGCAGTGAAAATAGCACCACCCTGATGAGTTTTTGTAATCGTTAAAAAACCATCATCATATTTCTCAATAGGTTCAGCTTCTTCGACCAATCCAGAATCTTTAATTATATCACCTAAAACTGTAACTCTGGTTGCTATAGGGCCTTCACCTTGATCTCTAAGAGCATATATTTTCCATTCAGAATCCATTTCAGCAGTAACAACAACTTTGACTACCTCTCCAGATCTGGCATTTGAGTCTATTTTGGCCGATAAAGAGACTGGGCTTTGAAATTGGCCCAAGAGTGAACTCATAAAAAATATAAGTGTTATTATAATTTGCTTCATTTCAATTTTTAAATAAAATAACTAGTCAAGATTTATTGATAAAATACTATACAATTAATTTAATCAGATATAGCGTCACTACGCTTTAAGATATTTACTTTCATTTCAATTTTATCATATGGGTAATCACCATCAGGGCCTTGATACATAGGATTCTCTTTTTTTGGACGATTTGCGTTTACAATTTTATCAATTACCTCTAAACCTTTAATTACTTGACCAAATACTGTGTATTGTTTATCAAGTTGAGGTGTTGCCGCATGACAGACAAAAAATTGACTGGAAGCACTATTTGGATCTCTTGTTCTAGCCATTGACAAAGTTCCTCTAACGTGGAGCTTATCACTAAATTCTCCAGGTATCAACCAAGTATCTGGGTCCTTTTCACGACCGATACCAAAATACTTACCTGCTCGGCCACCCGTACCCCATTTCATTCTATTATCATCTCTTGAATTAGGGTCACCACCTTGAATAACAAAGCCAGGAATAAGACGATGAAAAGTTGTTCCATCAAAGTATCCTTCCTTAGCTAATATAGTAAAACTTTCAACATGCATTGGAGCAATATCTGGATAAAATTCTACTACCATATCACCAAATTTTGTTGAAATTACTGCCACTTCATCTTCTTTAGAACAGCTCATAAATAAAACTCCAATTAAAATTAAACATACTAGTTTTTTCACTATTTTAAACTCCTACTTCCTGGTTTTTGGATAGGTATTTTCTCTAAAGATTCAGGGATTTCATTCTCATCATAACTATTCACTTCTAAGGGTACTATAGAAAATTGATTATCATGGAGGATTACTTTTCCATTACTACGGTCAACAATAACTGCAACACCAACAACAATCCCACCAAAAAACTCAATTAAGTTCATAACTTCTTTAACTGAGCCTCCTGTTGTTATTACATCTTCAACTACTAATATTTTTTCATCTTTTTCAATAGAAAAACCTCTTCGTAAGGCCATTTGACCATTTTCTCTTTCAGCAAAAATAGTTTTTTTATTCATTACTCTACCAACTTCAGTACCTATAACAATTCCTCCAACAGCTGGTGATATAACTGTATTAATGCTTGTAATTGTAAAATGATCCATGATTTTTTTTGAAAAATCTAATAAATGTTCTGGATATTGCAGTACTTTTGCACATTGAAAATATGATGCGCTATGACGACCTGATGTAAGTACAAAGTGTCCATCAAGTAAGGCACCGGTATTTCTAAAAATTTCAAGATAGTTTTTCATATTAATTTTATTATCTATTTTTATTTGATTATCTAAATATCAATTATTTCTCGCATTTGTAATAGGTAATCCTTAGCCGCATTTCGAATTGCTTTACTGCTTAAGTCACCTGAGAAGCTAATACCTCGAGAAATATTAATTAAAGCATCGCCATTTTTATTTCCATCTAACATACTTTGTTTTAAATCACCACCTTGAGCGCCAATTCCAGGAATTAAGAAAGGAAGATGTGGTGCTTGATTTCTAATTCGGCTTATTTCTTTTGGTGCTGTAGCACCAACAACAATACCTACATTATTATTATTGTTCCATTCAACACATAATTGAGCAGTTTTATCAAAAAGCATTTCCAATTTAATTGGTTGATTTTGTAAATCAACTGCTGAGGGGTTCGATGTTCTACAAAGAATAAAAGCTCCTTTTTCAGGATTTTCTATAAACGGAGTTATCGAATCTTTTCCCATGTAAGGACTTAAAGTAACTGCATCAAAATTAAAATGCGTAAACAAACTATAAGCATATTGTTTTGCTGTATTGCCAATATCTCCTCTTTTGGCATCACCTATTATAATTACATCATCTGAAAAATAATCCATTAATTCTTCAAGCCATTTAAAACCTTGGCTACCCCATCTCTCAAAAAAAGCTAGATTTGGTTTAAATGCAGATGCAAGATCAATTGTGGAATCAACAACCTTAAATGCGTGTTTTTTAAGTTCATCTAAATTTGCGTTTGATGAGCCTATCCCTTCTGGATTCATATCCAAGCCAACACACAAATGACTGCGTTTAGATTTAATTAATTTTGAAAGTCGTAAATTAAATGATTCCATAGCCTTCTAATTTAGTAAGATTATACCTGAACCTGAAATTGATTGTATCATTAATACTTTTAATTAAAATATCACATTAAATTCAATCTAAATGGACCAACTTTCAATTTCAGATTCGCTTAATTCTAAATCGAGGATCATCGCTTCAAGTGGTGTTTTTAAAATTGAATTATTAAAAAATGTTGGTGAATTAGATTACCCGCAGCTAATTGAAATATCTAAATCATTAGCTAAAGATTATGGTGAAAAAGCAATCTTAACAAAATCTACCATTCAAAAATATTTTAATACTGCTGGGGCTTTACCTTTTATTGCGCGATACAGGGATAATATAATAGGATACATTATTGGAGTTCCATTAGAAACACTTAGTCAAGAACCTTGGGCCAGAACAGATGAAAATTTTGGAAAAGCCAACACCCTTTATACATATGCCTTTGTTATCCAATCAGAATTTAAAGGTAATGGTTATGCAAAAATGTTAAAGCGCGTTTTTTTAAGCTGGGCAGGAAAACAAGAAAATATAAGTTTTATTACAGGCCATGTAGCCAATGGAATTTCAGCAAAGTTTACTGGCGATATTCGTATCGTTAACCGTGTTGATAATTGGCAAAGGACAGGAAAAACATTTGAGTACTATCGCAGAGAATTAATTTCTGAGAGTTCTCCTCTTAAAAATAATCCTCCATTAATAACTCGTACTTAATTTTTTTTTGTAAAAAGGCTCACTACTATTAGCGATAAAACTGATAAAGTGATAGCAGGTAAGACTTCATCCATATTCAAATAAATTACTTCAGGTATAAAACCTTGAATAAATGAAGATTCTTTCCAAATTAATGTTGTAATTGTACCAGTTAATATTGATGCTATTGCACCTGCTTTTGTTGCGCCCTTCCAAAATAAAGCAGCAACTAGACTTGGTGTAATTGCAGCACCATAGATAGTATAAGCATAAAGCGCTCTTTCAAAAAATCCTGCAGATTTTGCAAAACCAAGAGAAACAATGTAAGCTACTATTCCAAGTATTAACACTAATACTCTACTTAAAAGAACTATCTTTTTCTCATTTGCATTTGGATTAATATAATTTAAATAAATATCACGCATTAATGTAGTTGCAGGAACAAGCAAAAAACTATCAGCTGTTGATATGATAATTCCAACAATTGTTGTCATCATTATAGCACCCAAAAATGTTGGCAGAAACTTATGTGAGGCATATATAAGTACATACTTCCCAACTTCGGCTTCAGGTATCATACTTGAAGCAACCCATGCTGCAAATATGATCATAAGTTCTGCTAGTGCAACAGCTCCAATTAATACTTTAGTAGCGTATTTTGCACCTTCAGCGGTTTTACTTGCAAAAAACCTTTGATACATATTTGCATCACCCATTATTAACAAAAATGGAGGGAGACAAAAGTTTATTATATCTAAAAAAGAATAAACACCCCAAAAGTTCATATGTGAATCTTTTCCCATGTTTGCAAAAGATTCAGCCATACCAGTAAATCCACCCGCCTCAAACAAAAAGATTGGAATTGCGATAATAAAAGAAAGAAGAATAATAATCCCATTTGCTACATCAGTATATGCAACACTTACGAGACCCGCTAGCATTGTATATGCAATAATAAATATAGCGGCAATAATTGTTCCAGTCTCAGCACTAATCAAAGATATTCCTTGATCATTTGTTAATACAGTTTGGAGGACCGCACCGCCAGCATTATACTGATAACTAACAATTACCATATAGGCAATAACTAATGCAATTACAGATAGAAGACGTGCCCCAGATCCAAACCTATCACCCAATATTTCTGGAACGGTATATTTTTCAAAGGACCTAACCTTTCCAGCAATTTTAGTTAAAATTATGATTCCTAGAATACTACCCAAAGGTAAAATCAAAGCTGCCATTCCAGTCTCATAAGTTTTACCTGCATTCCCTAAAATAGAGCCCGTTCCCATCCATGTTGCTAACATTGTACCAACAAGTACCCATGGGGTTAATGAACGACCTGCTACAGAAAAGTCTGATTGTGTTTTAATTTTACCTGCTTTGTAAAAGCCTATTCCAATCAAAATAATCAAATATAATAGGATAAAGCTTAAATGAATCATATATACCTTCTAGCTTGGTTAAGATAATGTATTGAAATTAATTTTGAGGTATGCCAAATACAAGTACATGGAATAAAATCTGTAATTTATTTATTATAATTATATTTTTGAATATGATGCCGCAATTGCATGGGCAAGGCATTGTAAAAGAAAATAAAAAGAAAGAAAAATACGTGAATAGACTTGCAAAAGAATCTAGCCCTTATCTCCTTCAACATAAAAATAATCCTGTCGATTGGTACCCTTGGGGACGTGAAGCTTTTGATAAAGCAAAAGAACTTGATCGACCAATTTTCCTTTCAATTGGATACTCTACCTGTCATTGGTGTCACGTAATGGCGCATGAATCATTTGAAGATGAACAAGTTGCCCAACTGTTAAATGAAAATTACATTTCAATAAAAGTTGATCGAGAAGAGCTACCAGAAATTGATCATGTTTATATGTCAGTATGCCAAGCCATGACGGGTAAAGGTGGCTGGCCTCTTACAATAATCATGACACCAAGCAAAGAACCTTTCTTTGCAGGTACTTACTTTTCTAAGACTGGTCGCTTTGGAAGACCAGGAATGTTAGAGTTGCTTCCCTCTATTTCAGATGCTTGGAAAAATAAAAGAGAGGATCTATTAATATCTGCAAAAAAAGTTAATTCATTTCTAATGGAATCAAATAAAAAAGAAATTGGAGAAGATTTAGATCAATCAGTTTTAGAAAATGCTTATGCTCAATTTGTTAGTAAGTATGATAAAATAAATGGTGGCTTTAGTACACAACCAAAATTTCCATCAGCCCATAATTTGATTTATCTTTTACGATACCATTATATGAATAACGATACAACATCCTTAATGATGGTAGAAAATACTTTGCAGAAAATGAGACTTGGTGGCATTTTTGATCAGATTGGTTATGGCTTTCATCGTTATTCAACAGATAAAGAATGGCTCGTTCCACATTTTGAAAAAATGCTTTATGATCAAGCAATGCTTACAATGGCTTATACAGAAGCATATCAAATAACACAAAATCAATTATATCAAAATATTTCTGAAGAAATTCTTACATATGTAGATCGAGATATGACTGATAAACGTGGAGGGTTTTACTCTGCAGAAGATGCCGATAGTGAAGGTGAAGAAGGCCTTTTTTATCTATGGACACTTCAAGAACTTCAAAAGATAACTAGTAAGGATGATTTTTCATTCTTAACAGACCTTTACAGTTTAGATTCCTCTGGAAATTTTAAAGATGAAGCAACAAGACAATTTACAGGAAAAAATATTTTTCATCTTAAAAATCTAATTAATGATAAAAGTAAATCTAAACAAATTAAAGAAATCAATAATAATTTATTTAATATTCGTAAAAAAAGAATCCATCCTTTAAAAGATAATAAAATTTTGACAGACTGGAATGGGCTTATGATTGTTGCATATGCTAAAGCTGGTATTGCTTTTAATAACAAGTCATTTATTAATACAGCAGAAAAAAGTACTCAATTCATTTTAAATAATTTAACGGATAATAATGGAAGATTAATTAAACGTTATAGAAATGGAGTCTCCGGATTAGATGCACATTTAGATGACTACGCTTTTATGATTTGGGGACTTCTTGAGCTTTATGAAGCAACCTTTAAACCTTCATATTTAAGTGAAGCAATCTCACTAAATAGAATAATGGTTGATGAGTTTTGGAGTGATGAAGGCGGCTTTTATCTGGGTAGCGATAAATCAGAGCAACTCATTGTAAGGTCTTTAACTGGTTATGATGGAGCAATCCCATCAGGGAATGCAATTGCAGCCTATAATTTATTGAAATTAACTCGGCTCACAGGTGAAGAGAAATGGGCAGAAATGGCTCAAAAGTTATTTAAAGTTTTTTCAAATGATATTAAAAATACACCAATAGGCTATACCTCTACGCTTTCTGCTTTTATGTTTGAATTATCAAAGCCTAAAGAGATTATTGTCGTTGGCTCTGGAAGCAATTTAGAAACCCAAGCTGCTTTGACTCTTTTAAGGTCTAAGTATATTCCAAATAAAGTAATGCTATTTAAAGATACAGATGACAAAATTCAAAGCTTAACACCCTTAGCAAAATGGACTTCTAATCATCAGATGATTAATAATAAGACTACTTATTATATTTGTGAGGATTTCAGTTGTAAATTACCAACTAACGATATTGAAATAGCGCTAAAGCTCATAAATGAATAAACCTTTATCAAAACAATTAGGCGAACTTTTTGCACAGTTTCAAGACTTAATTGATACTGCTTCTCATACAGTTATTAAAAGATTGAATGAAGATGATAAAAAAAGAAATAGACTACTTAGTTTTTTTTCAACCATTGGGGATTCGTATTATAAAAAATATTCTGAAATCAAAAAAGATAGTAAATCTTCATAACTAAAAAATAAATAAAGAGAAAATATGAAACTTGAACTACATTGGAAAATTATTATAGGATTAATTTTAGGCTTGTTATTTGGAGTAACAGCTGCATCTCAAGGCTGGGGAGGATTTACAAATGACTGGATTGCTCCATTTGGAAAAATATTTATCAATTTGTTAAAATTAATTGCTGTTCCTCTAGTACTCTCTTCTTTAATTACTGGTGTTGCATCCTTATCCGATTTGAAAAAGCTTTCTAGGATTGGTGGAAAAACTATAACAATTTATATAACTACTACAGCAATTGCTGTTACGATTGGTTTAATTGCAGTAAATATACTTGAACCTGGATCAACTGTCCCTGAGGATATGAAAATTAAGCTTCAAAATACATATCAATCAGCTGCCTCTGGAAAACTAGAAGCTGCTCAGGAAGTTAAAGAACGATCAGTTCTTCAACCAGTTGTTGATATCGTACCAAGCAACTTTTTTAGTTCAGCGTCAAATAATAGGAATATGCTTCAGGTTGTTTTTGTAGCAATTATTATTGGCATTGCTTTAATCCAAATCCCTAAAGAAAAATCTAGGCCTGTCTTAGAATTTATGGAAGGAATTAACGATCTAGTAATTAAACTTGTTGATAATATAATGTTATTAGCACCAATTGGAGTATTTGCTCTTATAGCTGATACAATAACTTCTGTAGCTGGTAATAATATTAATAATGTAATAGAGCTTTTAAGCGCATTAGGGTTTTATATGCTTGCCGTTATCATGGGATTAGTAATCCACATGTTAATTACATATTCAGTTGTTCTTAAATTATTTTCAAAAATGTCATTAAAGAAATTTTATCAAGGTATTGCACCAGCTCAGCTTCTAGGTTTTTCGACTAGCTCAAGTGGTGCAACATTACCCGTCACCATGGAACGTTGTGAAGATGAGTTAGGTGTATCAGAAGAAGTTTCTTCCTTTGTACTACCACTCGGTGCAACAATAAATATGGATGGAACTGCATTATATCAAGCCGTAGCTGCTGTATTTATTGCCCAAACATTAGGTATGGATTTATCAATAGTTGCACAATTAACTATTGTTTTAACTGCAGTTTTGGCTTCTATTGGAACAGCTGCCGTTCCAGGAGCTGGTATTATTATGCTTGTAATAATATTAGAGGCAATTGGAGTTCCAAGTGCTGGGATTGCACTTATTTTAGGAGTTGATAGAATATTAGATATGATGCGTACAGTAACTAATGTTACGGGTGATGCAAGTGTGGCTGTTGCTGTAGCTTCATCTGAAAATCAATTGAGGATTTAGAAAAAAATAGTAAAGATTTTTCACATTACGAGATAAATATTTTCACTTCAGTTATTGAATTTCAGGATCTTCAATAAAAAATCCTTGAGATCACCTTCTGATTTCAAAAAACAGGCCTTTTCGTTTATACGGATGAAGGAAGTTTGCTGAAAACAGAGACCTCTACCGTGTTAAAACGGATCCTGAAATCGAAGCTGAAGTGAAAAGAATTAAAAAATTATTCAATCATTGTTGATTGAATTTGGCTAATTCTTTCCCTAGAACCTTTTATCTTTAGAAATACGTGATCATCATTATATATGCGTTCTATAACATCTACACCTTCTTGAGCTAATGCCAGCTTTTTAGATTCTTGATATTTGAAACACAGATCAACTACCTTAAAATTTTCATCCATAATTTCAATAATTTTCTCAGTTAATGAATCTATCATTAATTTATTTAATGCAGAAATGAAAATAGCTTTAGGAAATGTTCTTTTAAGAAAAAATATTTTATTATCAACATTTTCATTATCAATTTTATTAAAAATAATTAAATATGAATGTCGTTTCACACCTAGATCTTTTAATACCTCAAGTATTGTATTATAGTGCTCGTTTACTTCATTTGATGAAGCGTCTAGCATAATTAAAATAAGTTCAGCTTCTACAACTTCTTTTAACGTACTTCTAAAACTCGCTACCAAATGATGTGGTAGTTTTCTAACAAAACCAACAGTATCACTTAATAAAATTCTATGAGAGTTATCGAGTTTAACTGTACGTATTGTTGTATCTAAAGTTGCAAATAGTTGATTTTTAATCAAAACATCGGCACCAGAAATTGTTTTCATTAGTGTAGATTTTCCAGCATTTGTATAGCCAACTAAAGCTACTTTAAACTCATTTGACCTATTTTTACTTTGTGTTTCTCTTTCTTTTTCAATTTTTTCTAACTCTTTTTTTAACTTTGATATTCTGTTTCTAAGTAATCTTCTATCAACTTCAATTTGAGTTTCACCTGCTCCAGCTCTAGCACCAATACCACCCATTTGTCTTTCAAGGTGTGTCCATGCTCTTGTTAATCTTGGTAACATATACTCTAATTGTGCAAGTTCAACTTGAGTTTTTGCTTCTTTTGTTTTAGCATGCTGACTAAATATATCTAAGATAAGCGCACTTCTATCAATCACTTTTATATTTTTTACAAGGTTACTGTAATTTTTTATTTGAGCTGGACTTAACTCATCATCAAATATTATAAGTGAGACTCCAAGTTCTTCTGCTTGTTTTATTATTTGTTTAGCTTTCCCCGAACCTATAAAGAATGATGGATTTATACGAGAAAGTTTCTGAGTAATTTTTCCAACTACATCTGCTCCTGCTGTTTTAGCTAATAATTCTAATTCTTTTAGATGTTCTTCAACTTTATATTGATCTAGCTTACCATATATCACACCTACAAGTAACGCTTTTTCCTTATTTTTAATTACTAACTTATCAGTCATTCTAAAGACTTTAATGATTTTGGGTCAGGTCTACTTACATATGATTCTATAAAAAATAAAATTATCGCAATTAATAAAAATATTCTCCACAAGAGTTGTCCATTTCTTTGAGATTCAATCGTTTCTTTTATTGGTGTTTCATTTGTTATCCAAACTAAATTATTCTTTCCAATAACTGATTTAATTTTTTCGAAATTAGCTCGATATTTTGGAGATTCACTAATTGCTAATTTTGTAGAGAATGCTGTATAAAATTCTTCATCAGCAAAAACTTCATAAGAGCCTAATTCTGTTGTACCTTTAAAAATAATCGCTTCATTACCATAGTCAGGCACAACTAGAATTTTTCTATCTGATGGTGAAATGATTGACCATTTTTTATTAATAAGATCTTTTGGTAAAGAAATAATCTTTGCTTTAAATGTTTCAATAAGCTCTGTATTTAATTCATTAGTTGCAGATAAGATTAATAATCTATGAATTAATGGAATAAGTAAACCTTTAATTGCAAAATCGTTCCATTTTAAATCTAATGGCGAAGTAAAAAAGTATATTTGACTACTGTAAAATGGAATATTTACTAAAAATGGATCATTATTATTCAAATCTAAAATTGAATGATGTCCTTTTTTTAGATTAACAGAATTATATGTAAAAATTTTGGGTAAAGATGATTCGAGGTTGCGAATGTTGAAATCTTGCAGCAATGGATTCTTTCGATCTACTACTTTGACAGTTAAATATGATTCATTCTCGAGATATATTTTATTTTTATAATCAGGAAGTAAAAGATTATTACTAACCTGTTTATTAATATTTTCAAAATTTTGACCAGCAAACCAAAGAATATTTCCACCTTGATTTAAAAAACGTTTTATTGATTCAATAGCACTAGGTTTTATAATTAAAGGATCTTCTAGAATTAATACATCTGTTTCTTCTAAATAAATTGTTTCAATCTCGTCCTTTAATTTTAATTCTAAATCTAAAAATTCAGCACCTCCATTTATTGATTGTAAAGCAGTTTTAATAATAAATAGTCCATTCTCAGAATTAGCAATTACTTTACATGAGATTTGCTCTGGAATATTTAATTCAAATGTCTGCTTATTATCTAGAATAAAATCATCTGGTGGAATTTCTATTTTTCCTTTTATAACACCACTTTTACCTGGATAAACTTGAAATGAGAAATCTTTACTAGTTTTAGTTTTAAAATTAGAAACAATCTGCCCTACTCGTTCATTATTCAGGTAAAGTTCTACTGGAAGACTTCTAATTTCATTTTTACCCATATTTTCAATATTAGTATTTAACCTTAATAAATCATTAGGTGTTTTAATTTGATTTATTGAAGAAATATTTTTAATACCCACATTATTACTTAGTTCATTACTAGTGAGAGCGTAAAATTTCCAATCTGTATATTTATCTTTAAAATTTTTGGGAGGTATAGATTGAAAATCACTCATTATAAAGCATTCTTTATTTGGCAATGATGAATCTATTGAACTCAATAGTGAGTCTACTAATGTCCATAAATTATCTTTTCCATAAGATTCAGCAATCTGCCAGTTTTGGTACTGTAAATTCATGCCTTTTTCAACTATTCCTGAATAAATCTCATTTGGTGGAGTAGTCTTAAATACATTAAGATTAACTAGACCTCCAAAACTAGAAAGTATTTCAGGAATCTTTTTTTTTGATTGATCAAGAAAAGATTGTTGATTATTTGTAACAGACATACTTGCTGAATTATCAATAATAATAACTGCAACTGATTCCTCTTCACTAGGGACCCAAATTGATTCATTTACAAATAATGGTCCAGATAACATCAATATTAAAGCAGCAATAATACCCATTCTTAACAAAATTAAAATCCATTGAATGATTTTTATTTTTTTAATATTTTTTTTCTCAAGAGCCTGTATATGTTTTATTGATGAGAATTCTAAGATCTTTGACTTTCGAAGATTAAATAAATGGATTATTAATGGAATAGATAATCCAATTAACCCCCATAAAACAGTAGGAGATAAAAATGACATTATATTGGTGTTATTAGCATCATCATTATTGCACCAGAACCAAGAGGTATTTTAAAATTATCATCTAGTGGAATTGGTAAAATTTCCATAATCATTGCTGCTAAAGCCCCTGATAAAGAAATTTTCAAAGGTAGTAGAGAAAAATTAATAGAGACTATAGTACATACAATTAACCCAGCAAAAAACCCTTCCCAGCTTTTATTACCAACTTTATGTTTTCCAAACCTTTGTCCAAATAATCCAGCAGCTGTATCTCCTAAGCTCATAAATATTAAGGCAATAACAGCAACAGGTTTTGAAAAAAGAGCTATAGTAATAAGTGATCCAATCATAACCCATGTTGCCCCTGTAAGGTGACCTTTTAATTCATGTACTCTTAACATTCTATTAAAAAGTAAATTAAAAATAGATTTAACCCAACTTATTCTATGTCGCGCAATATCAATAAATAAAAAAATTAAAGATAAAACAATCAGTAATTGAATCATTATATCTTTATCAGTTATTACATATAAATAACCAAATGGTATTATTAAGTTAAATAAATGAATTATTTTTCTAATATATTCATCATTTGAAATCATTTTTCACTCTGTAATTTGTCAAAAATATCTTGAAGGTCTAGAATACTTACAATTAAGTCTATATTTGATGATTTATCTAAAACTGTTCCAGGTGCAATAGATTGATCTAAAACTGTATATGGCACAAGGTCTTCATTTTGCTGATAAGATACTTTACCTAATGTTAAACGTGCTTTTATTAATTCTGATTTTGCTTTTTTCATACTTAAGCCAAATAACTGAGGTACTTGGAAAAAGTCAGGTGGTAAACCTTGACTAACAGTTATTTGGAGGCCCAAACCTTTTTTAATTTGATCCCCTTCTTTTGGAAATTGCCATGCCACAGTACCTTTAGGATAATCAGGATTATACTCTAAATATACTGAATCAATTACAAGTCCAAGTTGTTGAATAGCTATTTCAGCACTTCGACGTGATTGACCAACTAAGCTCGGAACCTCAATCATTTTTTCCGAACGTGATATTTTTAATCTTATTGTTCTACCGTGCTTTACTTTTTGACCAGGCAAGGGATATTGGTCAACAATTGTTGATGGATCTAATTCAGAAGTATAAACTGTATCAAAAACCGTTCCTTTAAACCCTTCTGATTCAAGTTGCTTTATTGCTAAATCTAAACTTTTACCTTTCACATCCATAACTATGATAGTTTTATCTTTTCTTATGTATGTTGGCATTATGATCTTATCAAATAGTAAGAAAAGGACAAAGGATGTCAAAATAAGAGCAATAATAAAATTGAATAATTTATTTATCATATTTTTTGAATATTAACTGCAAACATTCCATCAACTTTATCGTTTGGAGGAAATATCTCCAAACATTTATTATTATTAATCCATTCTTTTGGTATAAGATTATTTTGAGACTTAATTATAAAATTATCATTTAATTCAAGGAATGAGCTTACAACATCCCAATTTTCTTCTTTTTCTAATGAGCATGTAGCATAAACTATAGTTCCTTTTGGCTTAAGATATTTTGACATATTATTTAATATATTTGTTTGTATTATATTCATATTATCAAAATCTGAAACTTTACGCCTCCATCGAATATCTGGTCTTCGAGCGATAACACCTGTCCCTGTACAAGGTGCGTCAATAAGTATACGATCTGCCATGGGAAACTCATCTACTGAAGCATCTTTTTGTAACCATTTAATTGGCAACTTCAAATCGGTTGCTCTAGTCCTACCTTTCAACAATCTTCTTGAACTAATGTCGGAAGCAAATAAATGACCATCACCATTCATTCTTTCAAAAATATAGTTTGTTTTAGTACCTGGAGCAGCACAAACATCAAGTATTGTCTCACCTTTTTGTGGGTCTAATAATTCAACAACTGCACCTGATGCTCTATCTTGAAAATTAATCATACCAACCTTAAATAGTTCACTTTTTAAGAGTTTTCCAACACCTGATTTAACCCTAATAAATTTATTAGACTCAGGGCTCTTTTCCCAATTGACTCCTAATTTTTCAATCATGTTTAATATTAATTCTAACTCAAATTGCGATGTATTTAGCCTGACATCTATATAAGGGGGAGAGTTAAAATAATCACAAAGAGTCAAAGTGTCTTCTTCATCAAACTGATCAACCCATCTTTCTATCATCCAATCAGGAAATGAAAACCACTCACCGTGAGTTAAATTAATATTTCTTTTCTTTGAATCAATCTTAATTGCTTTTCTTAATAAGGCATTTACTAGCCCACCAAACTTATTACTAATTATTGATTTAGCTAGTTCAACCCAAGAGTTAACAACTGCATGATTAGGAACTTCTGTATCCATAACAGCTTCATAATAACCTAACTTTAGAACTAAGTGCAAAGATGGATTTAATTTTTTTATTGGTTTATTTAAGTGTGAATTAATCCAATAATCTAGACGCCTTGACCAACGAACTACTTCATTAGTTAATACTAATGAACGATTAAGTTCATTCTGGGAAAGATTATTATTTTTATAATACTGATCTCTTACATATTTTAATCTATGATTTTTTTTATAAAAATTTTTTAAAATTTTAAATGCATGATATCTTGCATCATATATCATGAGCTAATTGATATTTCTTGATTTTTTTGTATACCTTTTATCCATTCAGATGTTAACATTCTTTTTTTACCTTCAGCCTGTAAGGTAATTAATTCTAATAAACTATTTTTACATGAAACTACTAATCGTTGTTTATCAATAATAATTTGACCCGGTTCTTTAGTTGATTTATTTGAAAAAACTTTTGATTTAAATATTTTTGTACGTTTATGATTGATTATTGTATAGGCTCCAGGATACGGTGAAAGTGCCCTAATTTGATTATGAATTGATTCAGCATTTTTTGTCCAATCAATTAAACAAAATGATTTTAAAATTTTGGGTGCTAATGAGACTTCAAGATTATTTTGAGCTACAGGTTTTTCATTTTGTTCAATTTTTTTTATGGATTCTAAAACTAATTTTCCAGATATATTGGCCATTTTTTTAGATAATGTGCCAAAATCATCCTCTTTATTAATTGGAATCTCTTTTTGAAGAAGTATTCCTCCAGTATCTACTTTTGGTTCAATAATAAATGTGCTTATTCCTGTTATTTTATCTCCATTTAATATAGCATGTTGAATAGGGGCAGCTCCACGATACTTTGGCAATAAAGAAGTATGTAAATTGATTGCACCTAGTTTTGGAATAGATAAAATCGAATTAGATAGAATCCTAAATGCCATAACAACAAAAAGATCTGGTTTTAATTCTTCTAATTTATTAATTATTTCTTTTTCATCTACTGACTTAAATCCTAGAAATGGAATATTCAAAGAATTTGCAAAATCTCCAACTGCAGTAAATTTTAATTTTTTACCACGTCCCATAGCTTTGGGTGCATTACTAACTACACTAATAATATCATGATTAGAATTATAAAGTGAATTAAGTAAAGGACAAGCGATAAGTGGATTACCCATAAAAACTATTTTCATCAACTTAACCTTTAATTGGAGTTAAAAAATTTAAATCAAGTTTAAAGAACAAAGGCCTTTCTTTGTTTGGCTTTATCTAGAGATTCTTTTTTGATGGATTTCAATTCTTTGTCAATGCTGAATTTTGATGTTTTAGAAACACGGTCAATAATGAAAACACCATTTAAATGATCTACTTCATGTTGAATAGCACGAGATAATAATCCCTCAATTTCATTTGTATGAATTTTACCATCTATATCCTGATATTTAAATATAATTTTTTCAGGTCTTTTCACATCTAAGCGCACATCTGGTATAGATAGACAACCCTCCTCAAACCACGATTCTCCAGAACTATCAATAATTTGACCATTTATAAAAATGTGTATACTTTCACCTTCACCTTCAATATCTGAGATATCAATAATAAATAAATTAAGATCTACGCCAACTTGGTTAGCAGCAAGTCCTATACCATTCTCTTCATACATTGTATCAAACATATCATTAATTAATTTATTTAAACCCTTGAAGTCTTTCACTACCCTACATTTTTTTCTAAGAATTGGGTCTCCATAATGTACAATATCCATTAATGCCATTACTGTTCTGCCTCAATTGCTTGGGTCTCAGAATCATTAACCTTATCACTCATTCCAGCAATGGCGGAACGATTAATTGTCATAGATGTATTCTTATCTACTTTAATAATTACTGCTTTCTTTTCTTTACCCTTGAAACCACTGATCGACCCATGAATACCACCTATAGTTATAACATTATCACCTTTTTTTAAATCATTTAACATATTTTGTTTTTCTTTTTGTCGTTTTGCTTGTGGTCTAATCATAAGGAAATACATTATACCCAAAATTAATATAAATGGTAAATATGCCATTAATCCACTCCCAGACGAACCTTGGCCGCTAGCAAATAAAAAATTAAAATTCAATTTTCACTCCTTTGTTAAGTATATAAATTACCTAGAATAAGTAATTATTTATAATATTAACCAACTTTCTTTAAACGAATTTCAAAGGTACTACCAATACCTTTTTCACTTTGAATTACTTTAATTTCACCATGATGAATTTCTTTAACTATTCTGTTAACTAAAGATAACCCTAGACCCCATCCACGGGTTTTAGTACTAAAACCAGGTCGAAAAATATTCTTCCAGTCTTTTTTATCAATTCCAATTCCGTTATCGATTATATGTATTAAACCAAATTGTTTATTAGTTAAAACATTTATTATAATCTTACCTTCTTCATTTTTTATAGAGTCAATACCATTTTTAATTATATTCTCAATGGCCCAACCCAACAAAGTAATATTACCTTCAATATATATATCTTCAACATCTTTAATATCTATATTAATATTATTACCTAAAGATGGAAGCCTTTTTTTTATATATGCTACTTGCTCATTAACTAAATTTTTTAAAGATATTTTTTCTAAAGAAGTCTCCGAACCAATTTTACTAAATCTATCACTTATCTGATTTAACCTTTCAAGATCTAATTCCATTTCTTTAATCACAATTAAAGATTCATCCGGATTTGATTTTATCCTATCAGTCCATCCCATGAGGGCTGAAACAGGTGTTCCAAGTTGGTGCGCTGTTTCCCTTGCCATACCTACCCAAATATTTCTCTTTTCACTATTTCTTATTGAATTAAATCCAATAAAACCTAAACCAACAAATAAACTAACGGTTAAAATTTCAAGATAAGGCAACCACATAAGTTTTTTAATTAAATCAGAGTTTCCATAATGTAAATATCCTAAAGTGTGAAGTTTATTTAATTTATTTTCAGTATAAATAATTGGAATTGGTTTATTTTGTTTATCCATTGATTCCATATTTTTTATTAAATCTTCATTGTTTAATTCTTTATCTAAATTCCGTGAATATTGTGGCTCCTTTTGAGCGTTTGAATAAATTATTGGGAACTGGACTTTTTTTATAATTTCATCAAAAACAAAGTTCAAGTTTGTATCAGATGGTTCATTTACAGTTTTAGCAATTATTTGTGAGTAGACTTTTACAATATCTCTATTGTCGTCTCTTAACCTATTTACTAGCGAATTAGAATAGAATAAAAGACCAGTGATTAATATAATCCCAATGAAAAATAAGCTGAATTTTATACTACTACTGCTTTGCATATTTTTCGTCAACTTTTTCGTTTATAATAACCAAACCCAATAAGAAATAAAGTACTAGCAAATGATATAAGTGAAATAATTAATCCATTATTAAATGAGGCTTTATCAAACTTAAAAGTGATACTATTATTTCCAGCTGGTAATGACAATCCTCTTAAAACACCATTTGTTTTTATTGTTTCAACAGATTCACCATTAATTAATGCTTTCCATCTTTTTGGATAATATACTTCACTCAACACTAGAAATTGATTTCCTTTAGATTCAGTTTGAATATTGATTTCATGTAACTTTGTTTCAATTTTATTTATTGAGGCTTCTTTTCCGGATGGCGGTTTTACCAATTGTGAAGTAAGTGCATATTTAGATGGATCAAATGAATCATCTAAAATTTCTTTAAATATTTTATCATCTTCTAATGTTTTAACATTATCAACAAACCAAGCACGTGGTAAATTGTCAGTAAGTTGATATACATTCACAGGTTGAAAACCTCTGGTAGCTTTTAAATTTCCAGTTTTTACAAGTGTTAACTCAGGGTGATTTATAGCTTGTGCTGCAATTAGATATTTTACGTTCATCATCCTAAGTAAAGGTAAATGAGCACCATTCCTAGTTTTTGTTAAAAAATTATTATACGAACGTAGCTTTGCTGGATGATAGCCACCCATAGATTCAATCTTAAAGGCTGCAAATCTTGATTCACCAAAAAGGTTTCCAACAGGATAAATCCTAAAATCATTTTTGTCTGTTTTTATAAATTGAATGATTTCATCTTTCTCAAAGAAACGCTTTACTACATTATTGGATATTAATTGAGAAGCACGACCGCTACTCTTGGATGGATCAATTATTTTATAATTAACAATACAAATATCAATAATCCCAGCAATTAGAATCAAACTACACATAATTTGTTTACTAATTCTTCTTTGAATCCATAACCATATAACAATCAATAATGATGCAATAAAAAATATCATTAACCAAATATCATTTTCCCATAAACGCCAACGAATATTATTAATAATCTGTGCTGTCTGTGCATCTTGAACTCTGGGAGGAGGAAAACTCTGACGAATAAATTCTTCTATAGAGGACCCACCTAAAATCATTAACAAAAAAATAACACTTCCAAAGCCTACAAAGCCCCAGAACCATTTTGGTATATATTTATCTTTAATATTTGCAACCGATTCAAATCCAAAAGCTGCTAAAACTGCTATGTTAAATTGTAATAAAATTAAAATCATATGTGGGACACGAAATTTATTAAAATATGGAAAAATATTAAAAAATAAGTTATAAACTAGACTAAAATGCTTTCCAAATGATATTAAGAGCGCTAAGCAAGAAGTAGTGATTAAGAACCAATGAATAAAGTCCCTTTTTTCAAATAAACCTATAATTGCTAATACTAATATTATAATTCCCATATAATTTGGGTAATCAGTAAATGGCATTAACCCCCAATACACTTGTCCTCCAAAACCAAATGCTGAAGGAATTAAAAATGTGAGCATTTCTTTTGGATGAAAAGACCAACCTGTAGCATAATTATAATCTGCGCCACCAGTCTGAGAACCTCCACGAATTGAAAAAGGAGTATAATCCATCGCTGGTAGGTAAATTAATAAGGATAAACCAATTGCTAGAAGGCATGCAATTGAAAATAGACTAAATGAATGAATTAAATATTTTTTATCTGGTTCTTCTCTAAATCTTTTAATTAAAATTAGTAATGAGTAAGCACCAATTAGCATCCATGTATAATAAGCAATTTGCGCGTGTGCTCTTTGAAGCTGAAATCCCATAAGAATAGCCAAAAAACCGGTGTCTATTATATTAGGATTTTCCCAAAGCTTAACTGTAAACCAAAAAATCCATGGAATATATGCTGCCGTCATCATTTGACTTCCATGCCCATGAACTACCATAACCGTCATATAAGGTGTAAGCATAAAACCAACTGATCCTAAAATTGATGATAAATAATTAATCTTAAAGTGTCTTAATAATAAGAAACACCCAAGACCAGCAAATAGGAGATGAAGCATTTGGATCATCATTCCTGGTAACATAAATAATTTAAATAGATGTTCAGGAAAATAGAGTTTTGATATATGTGAAAAAGCTTCTGCTGAAGGCATTCCACTGAAAATCCAGGGCTGCCATTGTGGAAATTCACCTGATTGATCTGAATAATCATTTAATGCAATACCAACTGCTTTTGGACTTAAAGTATCAGGAGAACCAAATGATTTTCCAGAAAAAATAACTTGATTAAAAAGAGTCATAATCAATATCATCATAAAAACTGATGCAAATAGTGTTTTAGACTTTAAGTTTATTTTCATTTTTTATTTAAAATACCTTTTAAAAAATTTAACCCTTTTAAAATATCTTTATCTTCTTCTTCTAGTCTTAATAAAAATAGAAAAAAACCAAAAACAAAGATTGAAGTAAAAACTGCAATAGAAAGAGTAATAAATACATTGTATTCTATTATTGAAGATTTAATTAAAATCAATAAACTATAGCAAACTAATCCAGATAATAGTGGTTTAATTAATTTAAGATTTAGAAAATTAATTTTTAATATAAAATAGACTTCTATTACTCTAAGTATTCCAACGAATGATAAAGAAGCTAAAGTAGCAATAGCTGCTCCTAAAACTCCATAAATTGGGATGAGCCAAATATTTAAACAAAAATTCAAAACAAATGTAACAATAGAATTATATAAAACTAATTTAGTGTGTCCAGACATACTCAATGTCGGACCAGCTGCACCAAAAATAGCTTGCGTAAATGTAGCAATAGTTAATAAAACCAAGATTTGACTACTTTTTGCATATTCAGCACCAAAAAGCAATAAAACTTTTTCTGGAAATAAAATAAATATAGCAGAAATTGGTATAGAAAATATTAAAAGCCAACGACTAACTAATTGATATGTATTAGCTAGTTTATCTTTATCTCCTTGACTATGAAATTGAGAAACCAAGGGTGCATAGATACTTAAAAAAGATAATAAAAGTGCTTGAAGTAATCCTGCTGTTCTTGCAGCAGGATGATAAAGACCAACTGTTATAGGATCTGTAAAATAACCAAGCATTAATATATCCATCCAATGCATTAAAGTTTGAAGTATTGTTACAAACATGAGCGGATAAGAGAATTTTAATAACTCATAATTAATTTGACTGTTAATAATTTGAGAGTTTTTTAAACCAGAAACATTTTTTAAAACCATAACCATCACAATAAATCCAATAATTCCTGTAGCCAAAATTGGAATCATTATAGTGTATTTTTTAGAAATGAACCAGTAACATAGGGTCATTGTTAATAACAATACTGTTGGATTCAAAAATTGAGTAACAATAGTTTTATATTTAAGACGTTTAAAACCTTGAGTGGCAAAAGCAGAAATTATAGTTAACGAGTTAAAAGGTATAGCAATAGCAAAAATAATTAGCACCGATTTAAGTATTGGCTGTCCACTAAAATAATTATCAATAATTGTACCAGAAGAAATGATTAATACAATCATAATTGCTAAAGAAAAAATAGCAGTCATTTTAAAGGCTGAACTTATAAGCAAATTAATCTTTTCTTTATCAACCTTTGGATTTAGTCTACTTACAAATCTCATTATACCTGTTTCTAAACCCATTTTTGCAAAAACTTCTGAAATGAGCATAATTGAATTAGCTATAGAGTAAATACCAAGGAATTCTGGTCCTACCCAACGTGCTAATAATGCGGTATATAAATAACGGTTTAAATTGCCATATAATAAACCTGTAAAAGTAATAGATGATTCTTTAGCAACTTTTTTTGCTATGTTCATATTTTAACAATTGATTTATAAAGTGTTTGAAATTTTTCAGTTATTATTTGTTCTGAGAATAAAGAATTAACTTCATTTTTACCATATTCTCCCATTTTAATAAGTGTTTTTTGATCATTCATTAATTCATTTATTTCTTTAGCAAAATAATTTATTTCACTTTTTACTAAACCAGCATCCTTATTTACATTTATTCCTTCTCCTCCAATACTAGTGGTTATTACAGGAGTACCACAACTTAATGAATGGGGAATTTTCATTTTCAAACCAGATCCAATATTTATTGGAGCAACCATAAGCATTTGAGATGCAAGGAATGAATCAATATCATCAATAAAACCAAGATAGTTTATTTTATCATAGATACTTATTTTAGAGACTATATTATTTGGCAACCCTTTACCTGCAATGTTAAATGTAATTTTTTTATCTAAATTTGGGAAAATTGAATCTATAAATATTTCAATTGCATTTATATTAGGTTCTCGATTGAAAGAGCCTATAAAACAAATAGAGTTTTCAACTTTATTTGAACGTGATTTTTCTATTTTTTTTATCTGCGGAGGAATTATATGTATATCTTTATTACATCCTAATTTTAAAAGGTAATGTTTATCCTCTTCTGTCAATACAACTACACTATCGAATTTGTTTGCTATGTTTGATTCGACTTTTTTTGCTAATTGAAACAATCTTTTATTTGATTTATTTCCTACCAATGCACCCGATTCGTACATTTTTGTTGAAACATCATGAAAAACAATTAATGATTTAGTATGATCAAATAAATTAGTGTAATGATGCATTACATTGTATTCTACTTGAATTAAATCAAAAGAATTTGAGCTAGTAAGCTTTGCAATTAATTCATTCATTGCTGCTTTATAATATTTAGCAATAAAGAAAGGTTCCTTACCTAGAATGTAAGAAATCACTGGTTTAATATTTCTAAATCCAGATAGAATCTTACCAGAAATAGATTTTTGATTTCTTGGATATTTTATGGTGTGTACATCAATGCCAAGTGAGGAGAGTTTTTGAGACATTTGATTTTCATATTGATCAATAAATGAAGCTATTGTTATCTTGTTGAATTTTGATAAAGCTCTAACATTTCTATAAATCAGTTGAGCTCCTGCATGCCCACTAGTTTCTGATGGAAGATATGGTGTTATAAATAGAATATTCAAAACAAACTAAGGTTCATTAACCCAAAAAAATATCATTCTCTTAGATAATAATAGTAATTCAATAGATGCAAAAGAGATTAATAATAGATCAATTCTATTCATTGGAATAAAAATTAGATAGAATAAATAAATATTGTTAAACAATAACATAATATTTGTAGTAAAGTTATTATTTATTAATTTTTTTTGATTTTGATTCAAACCTTTACTAATCATATTACGTAAGGTATGTTCAGTTTGAGTTATCGCATGAATTAATAATGCAATAATACCAATTTCCCATCCAAATTCATGTTTTATACTTAGTTGATAAGCTAATGCGCAGATAATAATAAATTTTAGAATATGGTCAGATACTGCATCCAAGTAATAACCTTTCTTTGAAGGTTTTGTAGGGTGATAAAATCCTAATTGCTTAAATCGTGCCATCATTCCATCCATTAAATCAAAAATCCAACCAAGTTGTAAAAGTATTACAATTATAAAAAGATTAGAAATAAAATTAGTTAAAATCAAATAAACCGCTGCCAATTCAAATAAAATAGCTAATACTGTTATTACATTTGGTGTAATAGATGTATAGCTTAAAATGGTACAAAGAAAAGTGGCAATAGGATAATGAAACCAATTTGTTATTAAATCAAATGATTTACGAAATTTACTGATTTCATTATAACGTTTCATTTTTCTCCAGAAACCATGAAATGACGTATACTCACAAATATATCATCTTCTGATTCTCTATAATTAGCCATTTTACGATAATCTTTGCTTGTTTTACGATGACGATCAATAATTTTTTGCTTCTCCTCTTCATTTTGACAAGTATTATTAAGCCAATTAGAAATGCTTTGATTCTCAAGCAAAAAATCATTGTGATTAATCTTATTAAATATTGAAAATAATTTTAATATTTCATTTTTTGTGGGGTAGTGTATATCCCTTCCTACTAACCAATCATATTCAGTGGAAATATTGTCATTAGGGGGAACTACTTGGGAGAACATATACGTTCCATTTGACTTTAAGCACCTATAAATTTCAGAAAATACTTTTTTAGGATCATCAAGATAATGAATAACGTTACGCATATAAATTAAGTCGAAAGTGTTGTCCTCAAATGGAAGGTCGTGAGCATTGCCAACTATAGGTGTTATTTTATTATGATTAATTTTGTTAATCATTTCTTTACTTATATCAATGCCAATAAGAGGACCTTTTTTTTCGCTTATTATCTTTGCAAGGGCACCAGTACCAATACCAACTTCTAAAATATTTGAAAATGATTTATGACCAATCATCTCTAAAAAACCATCTATAAAACTCTCATTCTTTACCCAACTAGTTTTGTTATAAGACTTAGCTCTTTTTGCCCAATAATTTTCTGAATAATTTTTCATTATAATTTTTTTCTAAATTTCATAAATATAAGAATAGGTATCTCTACAATAATCATTGTAAAATTTAATATTAAGGCAAATGGAAGAATAATAGGATTTAAATTATTAATAATTAATTTAATCTTACCAATATTCTTTCTTTTCCATTTTATAAATGAAAACTGACCTCCAATAGAAGCTGATACCTTATGCCATATTTTCGATTCAGGTATGTAGATAGTTTTTCCTCCAAATTTTTGTATTCTAAGTGATAAGTCTACATCTTCACCATACATATTAAAAGATTCATCAAACATATTAAACAATTCAAAATCCGTTGATCTCATACAAAAACAACATCCAGTAGCATAATCAATTATGATATTATTATCATATTGTCCTTTATCTATTTTTCTAATTCCTCTATGTCTAATCCAACTAAAAAATAAATTAACATAACCTCCAGCAAACCATAGTGAATTTGGCTTATCTGCAAAAAGTATTTTTGGAGCACTTTGTTTAATTGAAAAATCATCATTTAAAGCTTTAATTAATGGTTCAATAAAATTTGGACTTACCACTGTATCATTATTGAGGAAAATTGAATATTTAGATTGATTTATTGAATTAATAAAACCATAATTATTACCACCTGCATAACCTAGATTATCACCTACTTCAATAATTTCAATATTAGAAGAATGTTCATTTATCAAATCTACCGATCCATCTGTTGAACCATTATCAATTAAAATTATTTTTGAATTATTGTAAGTAACTTTTTCAAGAGATTTTATACAATCAAGAGTCATGGCTTTTTGATTCCAGTTTAACACAAATATATTTACTGACTCATTAATCATGTTTTGTTAATTCTAATAAATTTTTTGTAAAAGTATGCCAAGAAAATTCTTTTTTGAAAGTTGATATAAATTCAGAGAACATAGTTTGGTTGTTTTCAAAAAAATTAATTATAGTTTTTGATAGATCTTCTGAATTTGGTTCACAAATAAATCCACTCTTTCCAGTAAGTACGATCTCAGGAAGGCCTCCTACATTTGAGACTACTACAGGTTTATCAAAGTGATAAGCTATAGGAATTATACCACTTTGAGTTGCTGATCTATAAGGAAGGACTACTAAATCTGAGGCGCAAAAATAGTTGTTTACCTTTTCATTTGGAATAAATTCAAACCTAAAATCAAAAATATCTTTCAAATTAAGTTTATTTACTAGATTAATATATTTTTCTTCATTTTCATAACATTCACCCACTACTAATATTTTAAAATTATCTATTTTATTTTTAATAGTTTTTGCAGCTTTAATTAATATATCTAAACCTTTATAATCTCTAATCAGTCCAAAATGTAGAATTATCTTTTCATTTCCTAAGTTTAAGTTAGTTCTGGCAATATCTTTAGGTACTTTTTCACCAAATACTTCATAAATAGGATGTGGTGATTTTTTATAGTTAGGATTATTAATTAATAATTTAAGATCATGTTCCACTGCACTTGACATAACCATGAATGAGTCACAATTTTTAAAAAAAGACTTAGTCATTATATCTTCAGCAGGTTTTGGTTCATGAGATTTAATATTATTGCAGTTAACTATAATTTTTACATTGCAATCTTTTTTAACTTGCTTAGCAATTGAATTAAATGCGGGTGCAAAAAAAGGCATCCAATATTGAAATACAATTATATCTGGTGAAAGTTTTTTAATATAATTTGCAGTTTTGGTCCAACTAAATGGATTAATTGAATTAATTAGAGCTTTTGAAGGTTTTCCTTCAAAATTAAAATATTGTGTTTTTCCAGGAAATAATAATTTTGGATATTGAAGCGAAAATGATATACGATGAACCTCATGATTTTTTTCAAGCTCATTAGCAAGTGAATGGTTAAACATTGAAATTCCACCACGAAGCGGTGGAAATGGCCCAACAAGTATAATTTTCATATTGAAATGATTTATAATTTATTTTTTATGACTCTTTAACTCGAGATTCTTTATCTTGATTTGAATTAGCAATCATTTCTCCAACAAGTCCAATTGAGAAAAATTGAATACCAACTACTATGATTAAGATACCCAACATTAATAGAGCCATATGTTTAGCAAATGGATCACCTAAACTATATTTTAAATAAAGTACGTAAATCTCTATTATTATACCTGAAAGAAATGTAATTAATCCAATTTTTCCAAAAAAATACATTGGGCTTTGAGTGTACTTTGATAAAAATAAAATAGAGATTAGATCAAAAAGTCCATGAAATAATCTAGAACCACCATATTTTGTTTCACCATAAATACGTGGTCGATGGTTTACAATAATTTCACTTACTTTAAATTTTTTCTGGCCAACCATTGCAGGTATATACCTATGCCGTCCACCATAAAGTTCTAAAGTTTTTACTACAGCTTTTCTATATATCTTTAGTCCACAATTAAAATCATGAATATGAACTCCAGTAAAGAGTCTAGTCACAAAATTAAAAAGCTTAGAAGGTAATCGTTTAGAAAGTGGATCTTTTCGATCTTTTTTCCAACCAGAAACAAGATCAAAACCTTCTTCTAATTTATTAATTAGATTACTAATCTCTTTAGGATCATCTTGAAGATCAGCATCCATAGTAACAATATAATTGCCTTTTGCATGTTTAAAGCCTTCAGCTAATGCTGCAGATTTACCATAATTACGATGAAATTGAATTAAATTAATTGAATTATCTAATTCACTTATTTTTTTTATTGTTTCTACTGAGCCATCTGATGAACCATCATCAATAAAAATAATTTCATATCTAGAGAATTCTTGAAGAGCTTTTAAAAGTTGCTTGTAGAGTTCGTTGATTGATTCAACTTCATTATATACAGGAATTATAACAGATACTTTCATGAGTTATCCTTTATTGGTAAAACAGAACCAGGGATTTCACGAATTAAATGAGGGTATTGCATATCAAAATCTCGGTTCATCATAAACAAATCAATTTTAGAATTATTTTCATCAATCGCAAAAGATACATGTTCAACTAATTGACCATAAGTAGTTTGTTTAGTTCTAAACTGTATCTCACCAGATATATTTTCTTTTTTAGATTTAATTTTACTCGGATCTGAAAATGCCGATGGAATTTCTCCCCATAAAAAAGCAATAAGTTCATTTGATTGAATCATTTCAAAAAACGGCAACGCAATTAGAACAGAAGCTTGATTATATTTTCTATTATTTAGGATATCCCAAGCCTGAATTTCTGATTTATCTAAAATCAAAAATAATGTTTTACGCCCTATTAAATCTTTGAATTGTATATAAGCTCTACTTCGTGAAGAAGTAAAAGTAAAATTCATACGTCCTTTTATTCCACCGCCTGAAGTTATGTAGCCAGATCCTCTACAATGCTCTTTATTACTTAAATCTGGGTAAGTAATAGTGTTTACTTCATTTTCATACGTTGGTCTAGGTGTTGAAGCGCAACCAACCATAAATAGTCCTATTATAAAAAGTAACTTATTCAGGAGAGACCTTTTCTTTTAACCTTTGATTAGATTTATCAATTGAAAGTGCTCGTCTATAAAAATTCATTGCATCTGATGTTTTATTAATTTTCATCATAATATCACCCAAATGTTCAAGTACAACTGAATTATCATTATTAAGTGTTAAAGATGTTTCAATATAATATTGAGCTTTTTTAAAGTTATTTTTTTTATAATAAATCCAACCTATTGTATCTAGATAAGATGCATTATTTGGCTCTATCTCGATAGCTTTTGAGGCTAGCTCTAATGCTTTTTCTAGCTCTATTCCACGTTCAACTAAACTGTAAGCATAATTATTAAATGCTTGAGCATCATTACTATCAATAGTAATTAATTTAAGATATATAGAGTCCGATTTTTCAAATTGATCTATTTCATCGTATAAAATTGCCATAGAATGAAGAACGTTTTTTGATTCAGGACTTATTTTTAATGCATTTACAAAGAACTTTTCAGCTTCTTCATATTCTTTGATTTGATAATTACTTAAGCCCAATAAATACTGTATAGAAAAGATTTTCTCAAAAGTAGATGAAACTGGAGCAAGTAATGAAATAACTCCTTTATTATCTTTTTCATTCATAAAAACTAAAGATCTACTATAATAACCTCTCCAATCTTCAGGAAAGTTAGCAATAAGCTTATCTCCTAAAATTGCAGCTTTATCTAATTGTTTTTCATCCATATAAATATCAAATAAAGAAAAATAATAATTGGGATTATTAGAAAAATCTTTGACTAGTAATTCTAATATTGTTAATGCCTTTACTTTTTCTCCACTTCTATATAACAATATTGCTAATTGAGCTTTTCTTTCAGAATTTTCACCGTATTCTTTATTTAGTGATTCAATAAATTCAATACCTTCTTGAAATAATCCTGAACGAGATAATAAATCAATATAAATTGATAAATACCTAGGTTGGTCTATATCAGTTTCTGATAATTTTTTAAAAATTGATTTTGCTTTTTCTTCATCTTTAATTTGTAAAGCAAATCGACCTGCTGTTTCCAATAGTTCGTTTCTATCTGATTCTAATTTATATGCCGCTAAATAAAGTTCCATTGCATCTTTATATTCTTGATTGACCTTTTTTAACTCAGCTAAAGCAATAATATATTTAGATTCATTGGGATATAAGTTGTTTAGTCTTTGTAAATAGGTAGTTGCTTTAGTGAATTTTTTTTCTAAAATATATTGATCTGAAATCATTTGAAGTGCTTGTTTATCCTTGGCATCATTTTTAATGGCGATTAGCAAATGTTTTTCTGATAATTTTGGTTTACCTAAATTCCAATAGCTTTCGGCAATTGCTGTATGAATTGCACTAACATTTGGATCTAAAGTAAGAGCTTCTTGAAATTCAATTATTGCCATTGCAAAGTCACCTTGATTCATAAGTAGTTGACCATCCATGAAATGTCGAAGGCCTTTTGGGTTCGGAACTTTTTCCTCTATTTCAACATCACTATCAGTTGAGTCATTAATTGATGGATTATGATTTAAAGTGCTTTTACATCCAATAAATATTAATATAAATAAGATTAGATTTTTTTTCTTATAAACTTTCATATTAATTACGTACTTATGTTATTATTTTTTCTAGTATTTTGATTCATTATGATTCAATGTATTTAATTAGTTGCAATTGAAATTCCATTACCACCTTCAGTTTTAGTCACATACATCGCATTATCTGCCTTAGAAATTAATTCTCGCACACTTTCAGCATGTAAAGGGAATCCAGACATACCTGCACTAATAGTTATTTTTAAAGAAATTCCCGATTTTAAAAAAACTTTCTCTGCTATTTTATCAACAATCCTTTGTGCAAGAGGTAGACAAGCTTCAATATCCGTATTTACTAATAAAACTGCAAATTCTTCTCCGCCATATCTTCCAACTACATCAATTGCACGTACATTCTCAGCTATTATGTTACTTACTTCTTTTAAAACATAATCTCCATGTAAATGCCCATAACTATCATTCACAACCTTAAACTTATCAAGGTCTAGTACAACTAGACCAAGATTATGATTAAAACGTTTAGCTCTACTAATTTCTTCATCAAAACGATCTAAAAATGTTTTATGGTTAAGTAAACCAGTTAGGCCATCATGCATTGCACTTTGATGCACTTTGTAATATTCTTGTTGCCAAACTAATATAGTGCTGACAGTATTACATAATAATTCTAATAATTTTTCATCCGTTTTAGAGTATCTCCTAGATTTTAATCTTTCTAAAGTAATCGCGCCAATAGAACTTTCTTTAGATTTAATTGGAGAACTTAATATCGACATAAAATTAAATTTTTCCTTATCGCCAGGGAAAAAACGGTATAATTCAGGAAAGTTTTCGATCCAGGAATTTGAATTTATAAGTTTATTTTTTTTGACAGCTAGCCCATGCAAACTATTATCTAAGTTGAAATCTTGACCTTCATCAGCATCTTCACGAATTCCATCAACTAATTTTATTTTTGCATTTTTACCATTATCAGATAATATTAGTGTTAATTTATCATATTGAAAGAATGCACGGCATATCCCTCGAATTGATTCAAATAGTTCTGATTGATCAGACTTAACCTCTAATTGATCAAAAAGATTATTAATTCTTGCAGAAAAATAATTATCAGCTAAAAGTAAATCTAATTCTTCTAAATCTGTCATACCTTTAGTGATTACTCCAACTAACTTTTCAATAATACTCTTATCATTATCATTAATGGAAGAAAAATGATTACTAAATACAAGAAGACAACCAACCGTTTTGTCAGAATATTTAATAGGGAACCCAATTATGACTTCACTACCCCTCCACGTTTTTTCACCAAATATTTCTTCCCAGCTTTCATCTTTATTATATTTAATAATTATTGGCTTATTATTCTTAATTATCTTTGAAATCATAATATTGTTTATATTAACAAAATCTTTGAATGCAAAGTTTGAACTATTTTGTTTTTTATAACCACTATTTTCTAAATCAGTCATGTATATTGCAGTATTATATTTTGGATTAACAACTGATACTAAATCAATAATCTGTTCAATTAGCTTCTTATAATGTGATTGTATTGCAGATAAGTCTGGTATGTTTTGAGAATCAGTTTCAATATTTTTATCTAACAATTTTTTGTTTAAAATATTAGGGAATGCGTAACGTGTAAAAGTAATAGCTAAAGCACCAATCGCAATTCCCTTAATAATAAGAATCATAATATTATTATAATTTGGATATATCAATAAAATGAGAATTGTAAAAAATAGTATAATAGCTGAGATTTGGCGATTAAATAACATATTAAAAATTAAAAATCCCTACGGTCAAATACATCAACTACAAGGATTTTTTTAAAAGTGATAAAAAAGAATTATTTCTGATCTTTTACGAACTGAATTTTATTATTTAAGCTAGGGGTTTTCTTATTGATAATTGTAGTATCTGAAGTGTCACTTTTTGCTTCTTTCGAAACAAATACTTTTGATTGTGAATTTTGGTTTAAGTCATCAAGGTCTAAAGTTGGCGCATTAATATCTCCAGTTAATACTGGTGTACTACGATTAAGTAATACTGAATTGGGCCACAAGTTGATACCGATAGAAATAAATGAAACTACTAAAATTGACAATAAAGTAGCATATAGAGGTGTAAAACCAAAAAGAGTTCTAGAAGGTTTTTCAATAATCTTTTTGGATGGTCTATTTTTTTCAAATTCAATTCTTCTAAACAAATTAGGCATAAATTCTTTTGAAGCTTTAACATTGCTAAAGTTTTTAGTTGATTCCATTGTTATACGCATTTCATCAACCAAAGTTTTAGCTTCAGTATTTAATTCTATATATTCTTCAAAAACTTTTCTATCAGCTAAACTCAATTCATTATCTAAGTATGCTGAAATAGAATCTTCAAATTGATAACGATTCATCTATATGCTATCTCCTATTTTTAAATCTTTTAGTTCTTTTTGTAATTGTAATCTAGCACGATTTATTCTTGATTTAACCGTTCCTAATGGAACGTCTACTATCTTACTTATTTCTTCATAAGAAAGTTCCTGAATATCTCTAAGAATAGTTACCGTCTTAAAATGTAATGGTAGTTTGTTTATAGCTTTCTGAATCCTTTTTTCAACGTATTCACTTTGAGCTATTTTGTCAGTATCAGGCTCAACTGAAGGTAATTCATAATCTTTATCTTCAGGGCCTATTTGGCTAAGGTTTGTTACTTTGCGAGTTTTTTTCTTTCTAAGTTCAGTTTTAGCAAGATTTCCTGCAATAGTATACATCCAAGTTGAAAACTTAGCAATATTCTTATAATAATGTTTATGTGTATACAGTTTAACTAAAGCATCTTGAACAATATCCTCAGCAGATTCAATATCATTTACAAATCTATAAATATAATTTATTAATCGATCACGGTATCGATTGACAAGTTCTACATATGATTGTTCATCACCTTTTTGAAAACGAAGAATCAGTTCTTCATCTGAAAATCTAAATTCATTATCCATTGCTGAGTGTCGCATAGATAAATTCTGTAATTGCTGGTTCATCTTTAATTCTAGAAGTTTTTAATTTTTCGTCAATTTGCCCTAAACGCTTAAGAGCAAAAACAATTTCTTTGTTTTTAAAATTTTTAGCATAATTTGGTAATTTCTTATTAACACTTGGTGATAATCTACTATAACCTTTTTTAAAGCTATTTGTTCCATTAAATATTTTAATAAATAAAAGTTCTTGAAAAAATTCAGTTAGAGGGTATAATAAATTTATCATTGTAGTGTCTTGCAAAACTAATGCTCTACCAAGTTCTAATGATTTATTTAATTCTTTTTTTCCAAGAAAATCAAAAAATTCGTATTGTCTAAAATTCCTTTTCCAACCTGAAAATTGTGTAATATCAATTTGATTAATTTCATTGGGATTATCTAAAGAAATTGAAATTTTATCAATTTCATTTTTTAAATGCCCCAATGAATCTCCAGCCATTCTGACAATGGCAGATATATTGTTGTTAGAGACATCTGAAATTCCATTTTTACTAAAAAATAGCTTCCCCCATTTTATCATTTCATTCTCAAAAGGCGTAGAACAAATAATAGGTTTTGATAAAATTGCTAATGACTCCATAAACTTATTTTTTACACCATATTCATTGTGGGATAAAACTAAAATATTATTTGGTGGAGGATTTTTATATAATTTTATTATTTCATCTCTAGTTTTACCTCTAAGTCCATTTGGATTCATTAAAATAAATAATTTTTTAGAATTAAATAAATCCTGTGATACTAATTGATCTATTATTTCCTTAGAACTCATATCATCAGGAATTAAAAATGTTTTATTTATAGAATCATTATTAAATAATAATTTTGTTAGTTTATCAATAAAATAGCTATGTAAGAATTGATCTTCTCCCATTAAAAAATAAATTGGGTGAAGATTACCAGAATCAAGAGCCTTGTAAGCTAATTCAAATGACTTGGTTTGTAATTGAAACCTGGGCATTTAAAAGAAAACCAATACAATTAGACCAACTACAAAACAATAATAACCAAAAAAGTATAATTTTCCACTTTCTAGTAAACTCAACAACCATTTAAGACAAACATATCCAACAAAAAAGGAACATAGAAATGCTCCAATAAGGCTAGTAAACGGAATTATGGTAAGATCAGATTGTGAATCTAGAGCCATTAATATTCCAGCCCCTGATATTGCTGGAATTGCTAATAAAAATGAAAATTTAGCAGAATTTTTACCTGATATACCTAGAGCTAATCCAGTACAAATTGTTATACCTGATCGAGAAATCCCTGGAATAATTGCAATTGCTTGGGTAATCCCTATCAATAATGCTTTTTTGCGATCAATTGGCAAAGAATTACTCTTCACTTTTTGAGATAATAATAATATTAAACCTGTAAACATAAGCGCAATTGAAACTGCTTGAACTGAATCAAATAATGTCGAGATATAAGATTTTGCACCAAAACCAATTATAATAGCAGGAATAGTTCCTAAAATAAGATAAAAGATATATTTACGAGTTTCCTTATCAGTTATATTTAAAATCAATGATAGAATCTCTTTCCTGAAAACACATAAAACACTTAAAAGAGTACCTAAGTGAGTTATTATTTCAAAACCATTTCCTGGTATTTTCACATCTAATATTCTTTGGCCTAGTACAAGGTGACCTGAACTACTTATCGGTAAAAATTCAGTCAATCCCTGAATTATACCTAGTAATATTGCATCTAATAGCGTCATTTTTCTTAAAAAATCTAAAAAGAATATATTAGCAAGTTTATTGAATCAAAAAGAAAGACTAATGCCATCCACATATAGCAACCATCCTCCCTGCTAAATTACCTTGTCTTCGATATGAATAAAAAGTTTCTGTCTCACAATAAGTACATTCAGAGCTTAATAAGATATTACTCTTTTGTAGACCTGAATGTATTAGCTGATCTTTTACAATCCCTTTAAGATTTAACAGCATTCTATCTTTATTACCTTTAATTGAATAAGACGAATCAAATTTAGATGCAACTTCTGGCCCAACTTCAAAACAACACTGACCAATAGAAGGTCCAATGACTGCTATTGTAGAATTAGAACTATTACCTTCTTCTTTCAATTTATTAATTGCATTTTGAGATATATTACTGTGAGTTCCTCGCCAACCTGAGTGAATTAAACCAAAGTATTGAGTAGAAGGGTTAAATAAAAATAAAGGAATGCAATCAGCTACTAAAATACTTAGAACTGTACTTCTAGTCTTTGAAAGGATTCCATCAACATTATCTATTCTACATGGATTATCCACTAATTTAATTTTATTTGAATGTATTTGTTTAGGAACTACTAGATTCCTTGAATTAAAACCAAGGTTATCCACAAACTTATTTCTATTATTAAGAGAAGAATAATCTTCGTCACAATAAGATAAATATGCACTAAATCCATTAGAACCAAAATAGTCCGAAAAGTCGATATAATTATTTTTCAAAATTAACTAAGGATTTTGAGTTAGAATGAGTTCAAGAGAATCACCTCTAAATACACCTTGATGTTTAAATCCTTTTCCATCAAACTCAATTATTTGAAATGCAGAATTAATCTGTTTATTACTTTGAGAAGGTGAATAGAAAAATCCAACTCCCTTGTGAAAGTCTAAATTCCTCAGTGCATTATTAAGTAATTCTCTTGATTGGTCTTCAATATCAACTTGTGTTAATAATTTTGCTACGTTATAACCATTATAGAATGAATATTGTTGATTCCCATTGTAAAGTTCAGGATCTGTATTTTGTTGAGTAAAATTAGTTATAATTGATAGTCCTTTTATATGAGGTCCAATATTTTCTTTTTGTAAAATATTTAGATTTTGCCAGTTATTATTTCCAATAATTTTTGTTTCCAAATTATACATAGGTATCTGTGGTCCAATGAATTCTAAATCATCAAGATTAATCGGTAGATAAATACCATCTATAGTACTAAGAATAACTTTAGAAGAGTCTGAACTACTCATTTTATTTTTTTTCTTCTTAGGTAGATCAAAATAATCCTCTGTTGATATATCAAACAAGGCATCTAAACTATCTATAGACATTCCCAAAGCTTCATCATAATTTTCTTCTTTAGGTAAAAGATCAAAGGCAATTCTTCTAATATTTTTAAATTGCCTCTTAAGATTTTTTGGTTGACCTGAATACCATTCAGAAACAACTACATTTGCACCTAATAGGTCAACTTCTTTAATAAATGCATCAGTCTGAATTTCACCATTTTGATCAGCTGGGGAAACTACTGCTAGAAATTTTAATCCTAATTGATTCACTGCATATCTAGCCGCCATTTTCCCTTGAGTTGCGAGTGTTGAATTAAAATGGAAAGTTTTACTATTTATATTACTTAAATCATTTTGTTGTGTATTAGTTAATATAATCGGTAAGTCAGTATTACTTAATGCACTAGTAATTGCTAAAGATGACTGTTCATTTAAAGGGGAAATTATTGTTTTTATCTGATTCATCTTTTCAAGGTTTCGTGCATCTATTATAGCTTGCAAATCATTACTACGAGTATCTTTAACTAAAATAGATAATCTTTGATTGTCTTTATTAAACGATTTCTCCCCAGCATAAAATCCCGAAAGAAAGGCTTCTCCTTCTTTCGCGTTTTTCCCAGATATTGGTAAAACAATACCAACCATTAAGACAGCTGAAGGTGGCTCATAAGACCTTCTAAGTAAATTTTCATAGAAAAGGGCATAGATATCAGGTAAAAATAATGGATCAATTTTATTCAATATTATTGCTGATTCATCTGGTAATCCGTTTAGCATGTCAGAATTAGCTTTGGCAAGTAAATGTATATTGATCGATTCTTTTTTTGATTCAAGAATGAGCATTTCATTTAATATCGAACTTGGTAAGCGAACTTTAATTAATTTTAGTAACTTAGAATCAATTTTGTTGGTTGTTTTAAAATTAGAAGATAAAGACCTTGATCTATGATACATACGATACGCTGATTCAAAGGCTGATTCATTAACATATAAATCACCTAAAGTTTCCATAATATTAACTAAATATATAGTTTTTGGAAACTTAGCAAAAAAAACTCGAGCAGTTTCTTTTGCTTGTTCAGTTTGATTTAGTGCAACCTGTGATTTAAGTAGTAATAGTAAAGAAGGTTCTTCAAATGATAGGGGATTATCAGCTAATAATCTTTTTAAGATAGTTGAAGTAGTTGCATACTTGCCTTCATTATAATTTTCAACAGCTTGATTAAATTTTCTTTCAATAACCTGTGATTGTATCCAACCTTGAGAAAAAATCAAGCTAAACATAAAAATTAATGATAAAATATATTTTTTCATTTAATTAACAATTTCTTTTAATACCCATCCTTTTGGATCAATAGTACCTTTTACTAATGGTTTTTTATCAAAATCAAATTTGAAAGTATTTACATTTTTTCCTAGATTTATTTCTCTACAATCATTATACCAGCAAATTTCAGTTGGAATTTCAAATATTGGCCATTCTTTTTTTTGTACTTGAGTAATTTTAATATTTAGAGTTTCCTTGCTTCCAGATTTTATTTCCCAATCTTCTTCATATAAAAAGCGTGGGTACCCAGGTTTGAAAATCCATTGTTCAAAAAACCAATCTAATGATTCACCAGAGACATCTTCCATTATTCTCTGAAATTGTTCAGTTAGAACTGATTTGTGAATATAGGTTTTATAATATTCTCGAATTCCTTCAAAAAATATTTTATCTCCTAAATATCCACGTAGCATATGTAATACCCATCCACCTTTTGGATAATTATTTGAATTTAATAACTTAAATAGATCTTTTTGCTCATAGTCAATAATTGGTCTATTTGAGACTTTAGAGTTAATAACTCGATTCAAACTACTTTTCATTTTTTTATCGAAAGATTCTTTTCCATCTGCATTCTCAAAAAATAACGCTCCAAAATATGTAGCGAAACCTTCTGATAACCATAGGTGATGCCAATTTTCTTCAGTTACAGCATCACCAAACCATTGATGAGCTATTTCATGAGAAACGGTACCTTCAATATTTCTTCCATCAGCAATTCCTTTTTCAGAGTAAAAAATAGCAGAAGCATTTTCCATTCCACCAAAACGAGTTGAAGTTTGAACGTTGGCCAATTTTTCATATGGAAAAGGACCAATTAAATTTGTGAAGTAATCAACCATTTTATCTGCACGTTTAAATGATTTTTTTGCATTTTCAATATCTTCTGGATAAACCCAATAAGTTACTTCAATACAACCATCCTCTCTCATTGAAGCAGGAGCGTTGCCACAAGCAGCAAGGCCGACAGTTCTTATTTCTAGATCTGCAGCACCAACAACCATGTTATAAGTTGGAATAGGAACATTCACTTTCCAAGACCAAGTTAAACGATCTTCTTTTGGTCCAATTGCATTATTGATAGTTTTTGTTGGTTTACCCCACGAATAACCATTTGCAATTACTTTCCATTTCTTAGGAGCATGGATTTTATATGTAACTGTAGCTTTATCACTTGGATGATCAATTGAAGGTAGCCAAAACCTAGTGCGATTAGGCCAATTATCTACAAAAATAGTTCGATTCCCATGTACATTGTTTCCAATTATTAATCCATCATCAGCTTTTCCGGAATAATGAACTTTGATGATAAGTGAATCACCATAATTATAACCATTTAGGTTTTTATCAATTATTCCTTTATCATATGAATAAGAAGAAACAATATCATTAACATAAAAAGATTCAATCTTTAATCCAGTAAAGTCTAAGCGTAAATTAGGATTGTCTTTTTTTGAAACTAATTTAATAGCCACTTTAGCTTCAATAAAATTTGTCTTCTCGCCTAACCCAATCTCTATGCTGTAATGAAGAGCATCTAAATCTCCTTGATAATCATAGTTAGATGGAGCAATCCCAGCTTTAATAGGTTTTGGTTCTTGCCCAATTAATAAAGAAATACTAAAAAGAATAAATAATATTTTATAATTAAATATTTTTGAAATTTTACTCACCAACTTTTTTTGTTTGTAGTATTAATTGTCTATTAGCAAAACCTTTAATCTCCCAACCTTGTCCACATTTCATATCTATAAAATCTAATATTTTAATCTCTTCCACTCTATCATCACTTAATTTTATAAACATAATATTATTACCAACTAATATTGTATTCCCTGGTCCCCAACTACCTTGTTTACTTACTTCTCTCATTTAATTTATCCTTTTTTTAAAAAAATTTATTATTTTTCTATTTTCATTAAAATCAAACCACTTATTAGTCCAAATATTCCACTGAAAGTGAAGAAAAGAATTAAAATAAAATTTTCTAAATATTCACTTCCAAACAAAGGTTTTTGTGAAAAAATTGTAACTACCCATACTAAATGTCCAATTAAGTATGAAGTAAATGACAATGTTATATAAAACCCTACTTTTTTCATAAAAGATTTTAGGAAAAATGTAGTTCAATTAATAGAGGTTAGATTTAAAAAAAATGAAAAAGAGAGATAAGTTTTATCACCAATCAATTATAGATGGGTATGGTAATTCTAGGGTTGATTCAATATGAGATTTTTCCAAACCTTTTTTTCAAGTAAGTATAAATATTTATTATTTTTATCTAGGCTCAACTTTTTTCCACCAAGTTTTTCAATAGATTTTTGAGATCTATAATTTGTTTCCCAGATATCAAAGTAGACTTTATCTAAAAATTGAAAAATATAATCCAACATTAATTTCTTTATCTGGTAGTTCATATGGGTACCCCAATATTGGTTAGAAATAAATGTATAACCAATTTTAATAGATAATTCTTCTTGATTAAATGAATAATATCTTGTTGTTCCAATTATATCATTTATTTTTTTATCAATTATTGTATAACAACCCTCCATGTTGTTCAGACCACCATAAATATATTTTCTAAAATTATCCAACTTCCATCTATCTGAATCTAAATGTTGTTCCCATATAACTGGATTATTTCCAACGATATATAATTCTTCAAAATGTTTTTCTTGAGTTTGGATTAAACTGACAATGTCATTTTCTAA
>JAAZYT010000114.1 GCA_014239505.1 Fidelibacterota bacterium
AATATATTAAAAGGTTCACCTTCGAGTAGAAAAAATATTTTATATATAGGTCATTCACCAGGAATGTATGCTTCTCTTTCAGCTTTAGATAACTTAAAGTTCGCTTTAGAAATCCGTAAGAATCCATTAGCTGAGAATAAAATAAAATATGAACTTGAACGTTTTGGTTTATTGGAACAAATAAATGATCCTATTTCATTTTATTCTCAAGTAATGTTACAACGTTTAAAATTAACTTATGCAGAATTATCAAACTGGAATTTATTATTGCTTGATGAACCATTTTCTGGTTTAGATAAGTCAAGTGAAGATCAAATTGATTTAGTTTTAAAAAATTGGAAAAATAATGACAAAACAATTTGTCTTGTACTTCATAGTTTAGATAAAGCAAAAATATTTGGAGATATTTTTTTTCGATTAGAAGAAGGTAGGGCGAATAAAGTATAATGTTTATTTCTTTACTTAAAAAAGAGTTATTTATAGAATTCAGATCACGTGAAGTTATTTTATCAATGTTAATTTTTGGGTTATCAATAATCTTAGCATTTGCTTTTACAACGAATGTCTCTAAAATAATTGTATTAAACTATGCACCAGGCATGTTTTGGATCATGATTTTATTTGTAACAACTTTAGGAGTTCATCGCTCTTTCACATATGAAAAGAATTTTGATGCTTTCTCTTTATTAATTAGCGCTCCAATTGATAGAGGCCTTATTTATTTATCTAAATGGATTAGTGGTACAATTTTTTTAACTGTAATGGAAATAATAATAATAATTCCTTTCTTTAAGTTTTTACTATTAGACCTTCCTTCTAATTTTATCTTATTTAGTGTTACATCTATTCTTATTAATTTTGCAATAATGTCAGTAGCTAGCCTTGTGGCAGGTATTTCAATGCGTGCAAACCTTAGTGAAGTATTAGTTCCAATTTTATTTTTTCCACTAGTTTCTCCTGTTATAATTGCTGCTACTAAAATATCATCAGGAGTTTTATTTGGAGACCCTTATCAGTTATGGCAAATTTGGTTGTTAATTATAGTATCGGTTATTGTAATTTTTCCGCTTGCTGGTTATACTTTATTTGACTTTATAACTGAAGAATAATGCAATCATTTTTTTATAATAAAAATAACAGACTATTATTAGTATTAATTAGTTCATTATTAATATTTAATATATATAATATTATTTCTAATACACCAATGGTGCCAGATCAGCATTGGGCTCAAAAAATATTTTATGTTCATGTCCCGTCAGCTTGGGTAGGGTTTTTATCTTATCTAATTGTCATGATTGCAGGAATAATGTTTTTTCTTAAAAAAAATGATTATTGGGATACTGTAGGTTTAGCTGCAGCAGAAATTGGTACACTTTTTATAATGCTAGTATTAATTACTGGTCCAATTTGGGCTACACCTATTTGGGGAAAACCATGGATTTGGGAACCTCGATTAACAACCACATTTATTCTTTTCCTAATATATATAGGATATTTTATGATAAGATCTTTTGGTGGTCATGTAGAGAGGGTAAAACGTTATGCTGCTGCAATAGGAATTATCGCATTTTTAGATGTTCCTATAATTTTTGTATCTGTTCAGTTTTGGGCTCCAGAAATCCAGTCTCATCCGCAGGTTGAAATGGCAAATCAACCTTCTGGTATATTGTTTCCATTTTTAATTTCATTATGTATTTTTACATTAGTTTATTTTGTAATGTTGAAGTTTAGGATTCATGTGATACAACTCAAGAATAAAGTAATTTATAATGTATAATTTTCTAAATTATTTTCTCACAGTTTATTTTATTGTATTTGGAACTATTATTTTTTGGTTCTTGGTACAATTTCGGAATGAAAGAAAAATATTAAAAATTATTAAGGAGAAAGATTAATGGAACGTAAAATTGTCCATGTTGTTGGTACAGGCACCATAGGAGAACCATTAATTGGTTTATTATGCGATTATAAAGAACAATTAGGTATTGATGAAGTAACCTTTAATAAAAATACTCCCTTAAGAAGTGATCGCTCAAAAGTTATTGATTTAATAAAGCGTGGGGCACGTTTAGCAGTGAATAGTGAACGTTTGGATGGTTTTAAAGAATTAGGTATGGATCCTGATTTAGAGACTGAAGAAGCTATTAGTAGAGCTTCTGTGGTGATTGATTGTACTCCATCAGGAATTGGCCACAAAAATAAAGAAAAATATTATAGTAAATTTGCTGATTCAGTTAAAGGATTTATGGCTCAAGGAAGTGAAGATGGTTTTGGAGTAAAATATGCTAGAGGTATTAATGATGCAGTTTTAAAAGAAGGGAAAAATAAATTTGTTCAAGTAGTTTCTTGTAATACACACAATATTTCTTGTATTACTAATACTTTAGCCATTGAGGGCTTTGGTCCAGATAATTTATTAGAAGGAAGATATGTTTGCATTAGAAGAGCAAATGATACCAGTCAAGAAGGTAACTTTATTCCTGCTCCATTGGTTGGTCAACATACTGATAATATTTATGGATCACACCATGCTAAAGATTCATCAGAGCTTTTTGAAACTTTGGGTTATGATTTAAACTTGTTTTCATCTGCAATGAAAGTAAATAGTCAATATATGCATGTGCTTTCATTTGCTTTAAAAACAAAAGAACCTACATCATTAAATGAAGTAAAAGATAAATTAATTAATAATGAATTGGTGGCCATGACTTCAAAGAATATGACAAGTACAGTTTATTCATTTGGAAGAGACCACGGTCATTTTGGTAGAATTCTAAACCAAACTGTAATGGTAGAAGATACACTCCATGTAAAAAATGAACATGAGATTTATGGGTTTTGTTTTACACCTCAAGATGGAAACTCAATTTTAAGTTCTATATCTGCAGCAGAACATTTTCTTTATCCACATTCTTATGAAGATAAAATTCAATGTCTTAATGAACTTTTTTTCGAGGAAATTTGAATTTAATAGTAGAAACGGTAAAAACTGGTCCGTTTCAAGAAAATACTTTTATTGGATGGAATTCAAACTCTGATGGAGCTTTTTTAGTTGACCCTGGAGATGACGCACACCTAATAATAGATGTAATAGAGAGAAATAGTATTACGCCTAAAGCTATTATTAATACTCATGCTCATTTAGATCATATCGGTGCAGTTCAACATTTAAAAGAAAAATATAAAATTCCATTCTATCTTCATACTAATGAAAAGATGATATTAGAAATGTACGAAGCTTCATGTAAGATGTTTGGTATAGTATCTAATCCAAGGCCTGAAGTTGATATATGGTTTAAAAATGAAGGTGAGTTAATTATTGATAAATTTAGATTTAACACTTTAAATACACCAGGTCATACACCAGGTGGTACATGTTTACAAATTCAAAACCATATTTTTGTAGGTGATACAATTTTTAGAGGAAGTGTAGGTCGTACTGACCTACCTGGTGGTGATTCAACTTTATTAGAATCATCATTAATCCATTTATTGAATTCAATGGATCATGATTTTACAATTCATTCAGGGCATGGACCTGATACAACACTTAGCTATGAATTATCTAAAAACCCATTTTTAATTCCCTTAAAAAACAAGTTAAATTAAAGTTATGAAAGTCATCGAATTTTTAGAAAAAGCCAACTCAACGTTATTTAGTTATGAAATAATCCCTCCTACCAGAGGTGGCTCGATTGATAAAATTTTCAACCTTGTTGAAGAACTCATGCCTTTTGAACCACCTTTCATTGATTTAACTAGTCGCTCTGCAGAAGTTTACTATGAAGATGCTGATAATGGAAAAACTATAAGACATATTCGCAGAAAAAGACCAGGGACAATTGGTATAAGTGCTGCAATAAAAAATAAATTTAATTTAGAAACAGTTCCGCACATACTTTGTCGAGGATTTACACAGCAAGAAACAGAAGATGCCCTAATTGAATTAAATTATCTTGGTATAAATAATGTTTTAGTTGTTAGAGGAGATGAACTAAGAAAAGATCCACCAAATTCACCTGGTAGAACACGTAATAAATTTGCATCTGATTTAGTAAAACAAGTAAAAAGTATGAACTCAGGAATTTATCTTGAAGATCTTATTGGATCTGCTCCATCTAAGTTTTGCATAGGAGTTGGTGGATATCCCGAAAAACATTTTGAAGCACCAAATATAAAAACGGATTTAAAATTATTAAAAGCAAAAGTTGATGCAGGGGCAGATTATATAGTAACTCAAATGTTTTATGATAATAATGCATATTTCAAATTTGTTGATAATTGCAGAAGTATTGGAATTGATATCCCAATAATACCAGGAATAAAAATTCTATCTACTGAAGCTCATTTAACAGCGCTTCCAAAATATTTTTATATTGATATTCCTGAAAGATTATCTTCAAATGTTATAGGAAGATCAAAACAAGAAATACATAAAGCTGGTATTGAATGGACTTTGAATCAGGTTCAAGAACTAATTAATGCAAAAGTACCTTGTATTCATTTTTATATTATGTCCTCTGCAAAGTCTGTAATAGAAGTTGTTTCCAAATTCAAATAAGGATTTACAATATTTTACTCTTTAACATTCTCAAATTTTAAAAAAGGAATCTCTCCATTTCTTTCTAAAAATAATCGGATTTTAGTTGCGATTTCAGGGGGCAAAGATTCAACTTGCTTAATCCATTTAACATCACAATTACGCCCTAAGCATAAGATTTTTGCAGTTCATGTTAATCATGGTATAAGAAAAGTTTCATTAAATGAAGAAAATCAAGTCTCAGTTTATTGTCAATCATTGAAAATTCCTTTAATTACTTATAAAGCAAATTTTGTTCAAAATAAAAATGAGAGTATGGAAATGTGGGCCAGGCGAACTAGGCAACATTATTTTGAATTAGCTCGAAAAAATTTCCAATGTGATTTCATTTTTACAGGTCACCATTTGAATGATAAAGTTGAAACAATAATTATGAATCTTGACAATGGTTGTTCAATTGAAGGTTTAAGAGGTATACCCAAAAAAAATAAATATATTTTAAGACCTCTCATAGATATTAAACGAAAAGATATAGAATCATATATAGAAAATAATAATTTACCGTTTGTTGAAGATTTATCTAATTATGATACTTTAATTAAAAGAAATTTAGTTAGGCATCAAGTTTTAAAACGATGGGAAGAGCAATCAACTAATCTAGTATTAAGATTTAACAAATTATCAAAAAAAGCAGAATTTGTAGTTAAGAAGATGAATTCATTTATTAAAAAATTAAGTACGCGTTTTAATATCCAAGATAATGTTATTGAAATAAATGATAATGAAATTAATTTTTTATCATTAAATCAAAAAGTACGCCTTATTAAATATTTAATAGGAAGTGAAAAGATATCCTGGCGATATAATAGATGGAATTCATTAGAACAGTGGATTAATAATGCAAAAATTGGTTCTAATATTAAAATAAATTCAAATTGGAAACTTTTACGAGATCGTTCAAAGTTTATTTTAAAAAAATATGTTTTAGGAAGCGATGGTTTTAACCTAGTTATAAATGAAGTGAATGAATATGATAAAAGTAATAATTCATTTAGTGAAATTATTGATGGATCCTTGATTGAAGGGAAAAAAATAAAGCTACGAAAATGGAAGAATGGTGATTTTTTCCAACCATTAGGAATGGTTGGAAAAAAAAAGATTAGCGACTTTCTTATTGATGAAAAAATTGATTTTTTTACCAAGCAAAATCAAATGGTAGTTACTGCGAATAATAAAATTATTTGGGTTTGTGGTCATCGTCTTAGTGATATTGTTAAAGTACATGATAAAACATCTAAGTTTATGGAACTTTCTTTGGTTCCTGAGTTAAAAGATTAATGTATAGCAATAAAGAAAATTTAAAAGAGATTATCTCTGAAGAAAAAATATTAAGTCGTGTAAAAGAAATAGCTTATGATATCTCCAATAAATTTTTAGACGAACCTCCGATATTTATTAGTATTTTGAAAGGGAGTGTTATTTTTGTTGCTGATCTTATTCGGGAAATGAATATTGATTGCGAAATTGATTTTATTCAAGTTTCTAGTTATTCTGGTGCGTCATCAAAAGAATCAATTGACTTTATTAAAGATATTTCTATAAATATTAATGAACGAGATGTTATAATTGTAGAAGATATTATTGATACCGGTTTAACAATTAATTTTATAAAAGAAAAATTACTTGAATTAAATCCTAGGTCTATATCTATAGCAACGCTTCTAATGAAACCAGAAATAGCTAATATTGATTTTGAAATAGATTGGGTAGGGTTTGAAATTGCACCTGAATTTGTCGTAGGATACGGACTTGATTTCAATCAAAAATTTAGAAATTTAAGAGGTATATACATCCTTGGGGGAAACGAAAGTGAATAAAGTGAATTCTAAAAATAATAATTCAAATAAAATGTCAGATAAAAAGACAACAAACAATAAAAATAATAAAAAAAAACCTGATCAGTTTCAATGGCAAAGAGCTGGAAAAACAAGTTTCGTTTGGATTCTTGTTATTATCTCAGCTGTCTTTTTATCAAACCTATTTACAAATCAGGGTGGAGAAGAGGTCGAAGTACAATATTCTGAATATCGTTCATTTTTAACTGATAACTTGATTGCTAAAGCTAGAATAGTAGATCAAGTGTTTCATGGTGAATTATCAGAACCAAGGATGATTCTTAATTCAGGTGGAATATCTCGTGAAGTTGTGAACTTTCGATTAAAACTTCCTTTTGTTGACCGTGAAGTAATGAATGAGTGGGATAAATATGATGTAGATTATACATTTAAACAAAAATCAGTTGATTGGACTGGATATTTCTTAAACTTTTTACCATGGATTGCAATACTTGCTTTTTGGATTTTTCTTATGCGACGTATGCAGGGTGGTGGTGGAGGTATGAAGTCAATTTTTAATTTTGGAAAAAGTAAAGCAAAAATATGGACTTCAGATATGCCGAAGGTAACATTTAATGATGTCGCAGGTTGCGTGGAAGCAAAAGAAGAATTAAAAGAAGTCGTAGATTTTTTAAAAAAACCAAAGCGATATCAAAAGCTAGGAGCTAAAATTCCTAAAGGGGTTCTATTAGTAGGACAACCGGGAACAGGAAAAACATTACTGGCACGTGCTATAGCAGGGGAAGCTAATGTAGCTTTTTTTAGTTTGAGTGGTGCTGACTTTGTTGAAATGTTTGTAGGTGTTGGAGCTTCAAGAGTAAGAGACCTTTTTGAACAAGGTAAAAAGAATCAACCATGTATTATTTTTATTGATGAATTAGATGCTGTTGGTAGACAGCGTGGCGCAGGTTTAGGTGGAGGGCATGATGAGCGAGAACAAACGTTGAATGCACTTTTGGTTGAGATGGATGGCTTTGAATCTCATGAAGATATTATATTAATGGCTGCGACAAATCGTCCTGATGTACTTGATTCTGCACTGCTTCGTCCTGGTAGATTTGATAGGCAAGTGATAGTAGATGCTCCAGATTTAAAAGGACGATTAGGTATTCTAAAAGTTCACACTAAAAAAATAGTTTTAAATAAAAAGAAAATTGATTTAAATGCTATTGCTAAAGGTACTCCAGGAATGGTAGGTGCTGACCTTGAAAACATTGTAAATGAAGCAGCACTTCTTGCAGCAAGAAAGAAAAAACATTCAGTTGACATGGAAGACTTTGAGGAAGCAAAAGATAAAGTAATGATGGGTGTCCAACGAAAAAGTGTAGTCTTGACTGAAGATGAAAAGAAAACAACAGCTTATCATGAAGCTGGCCATACTATAGTGGCTGCATTGACTGATGGTGCTGATCCCGTACATAAGGTAACTATTATTCCTCGCGGACGTGCTTTGGGCGTCACAATGCAATTACCTATTGATGAGAAACATGGATATTCAAGAGGCTATATTGAAGGGCGTTTAGCAATATTAATGGGAGGACGTGCTGCCGAAGAGTTAATTTTTAATGAATTAACTACAGGTGCTGGAAATGATATAGAGCAAGCTACTCAAATTGCAAGAAAAATGGTTTGCGAGTGGGGTATGAGCGATGTCCTTGGTCCTATGACTTTTGGAAAGAAGAATGAAGAAATTTTTTTAGGAAGGGAAATCCAGAGTCACAGAGATTTTTCAGAAGTTACAGCTAGAATGATTGATGAGGAGGTCGTTAGAATAGTAAGGAAAGCCCAATCTACTGCGGAAAAAACTTTACAAGATAATAGTGGTTTACTAGAAAATATCGCAAATGCTTTACTAAAGTTTGAAACTATCGATGGAAAAGAAGTTGAAACTATAATGGCCGGAAAAACTATTAAGCGATTAAAAAATGGTTCTATAAAAAAACCAAAAAGTAAATCTTCAAAAAATACATCCAAAAATAATAAGCAAACTTAAGTGGTGTAGGTCTCTTTAAGAGTTCTTGAATAATAAACAGTTTAAATCTTGGCTTAATTATCCGTCAAAAAGCCTTATAATGGGCATTTTGAATGTAACACCAGACTCTTTCAGCGATGGTGGTCAATTTACTAGTCCACAGCATGCAAGAGACCATGCGATTAAGATGGTTACTGAGGGTGTTGATATAATTGATATTGGAGGGGAATCTACACGCCCTGGAGCAAAGCCAGTTTCTTTAAAAGAAGAATTAAAACGTATAAAGCCAGTTATTGGAGCTATTCGAAAAGAATCAGATTGCCTTATTTCTATTGATACATATAAAGCTTCAGTCGCAGAAGTTGCATTAGATCTTGGCGCAAATATAGTAAACGATATATCAAGTTTATCTTTTGATAAAAATATGGCACATCTTGTTTCAAAAAATAATGTTCCAATTATTTTGATGCATATGCAAGGTTCGCCACAAAACATGCAGTTAAATACTTCTTATGATAATCTAATAAATGATTTAATTATTTTTTTTAAATCTAAAATTAAAATTGCTAGTGAAGCTGGAATTTCAAATAATATGATTATATTAGACCCTGGTATTGGTTTTGGAAAAAAAGTTCAAGATAATTTTGAAATTATACGTGAATTAAAGCAAATTAAAGCTATGGGATATCCAATATTATTAGGACCATCAAGAAAATCTTTTATTGGACAAGTACTTGATCTTCCAGTTGAAGACAGATTGGAAGGGACAATGGCTTCTATTTCTGCAGGTATACTAAATGGTGCTAATATAGTACGAGTACATGATATAATTGAAACAAAGCGTACTTTATCAGTTATAGAAAAAATTATTGGATAGATATTAAATGTTTTTATTTCAAATAGGCTTTCTCACCGTTACACTAATTGATTTAATTGATTTACTCTTAGTCAGTTGGCTATTCTTTAAAGTATATATGTACTTTAAAGGAACTCGTGCAGGTCAAATGCTTGCTGGACTTATTTTTCTAATGTTATCATCTTTCTTATTTAATGCATTTGGGCTCAGCGCCTCTTCATGGTTAGTAAACCAATTTCAAACGGTTTGGGTAGTTGCATTTGTTATTTTATTCCAGCCAGAACTTAGACGTTTATTAATTTATGTTGGACAAACACGTTTTTTCCAAAGAATTTTTCGTGTAGGAACATCTCGTACTATTTTATCTATAGTTGAAGCTTCAATTCAATTACAAGAAAGGCATTGGGGTGGATTAATTGTTATACAGAGAGAAACAGGATTGAGATCTTATAAAGAGCAAGGTACACAGTTAAAGGCAGAAGTTACAGCGCCATTGCTTGTATCAATTTTTAATCCTACTTCTCCTCTTCATGATGGAGCTGTAATTATACAAAATGATATAATTGATGCAGCAGCATGTATATTACCTCTTACTGAAAGTAAAATGATAGATCCTGAAATGGGAACAAGACATCGTGCAGCTCTTGGAATATCTGAAGAAACTGATGCTATTATAGTTTTAATATCGGAAGAAAAAGCAAGAATTTCAGTAGTTGAGGATGGTAGAATAGCTCATATCAGTGTAGATGAAATTGGATTACTTAAATATTTAAATGATAGAATGTTTATTGCTTCAGGTGATTAATTATTATGTTTTACGTTAATCAATATATTTTTAAATATCATTCTAATAAATGTCCATTTTAAACTATACGATAATTAGTGTATTAATTATTAGTTCAATCTCTTTGATTGGATTAGCTACACTCTCTTTATCTAAAAAACTTTTAGATAAACTAATTACTTATTTAGTGAGTTTTGCTACAGGAACATTATTTGGTGGTGCTTTAATCCATTTATTGCCTCAAGCCTATGCTTCAAATATAAATTCACTATACGTATCATTATGGACAATTGCAGGACTCTCAACTTTTTTTGTTATGGAAAAATTTTTCCGTTGGAGACATTGTCATCATCCAACAACAAAAGATCATTTACATCCAATTATTCCAATGAATATTTTTGGAGATACAATACATAATTTTATTGATGGGGTACTTATTGCGATTAGTTATTCAGCAAGTATACCACTAGGTATTGCTACATCGGTAGCTGTTCTTTTTCATGAGATTCCTCAAGAAATAAGTGATTTCTCAATTTTAATTAAAGGTGGACTTTCTGTTAAAAAAGCTTTGATAGTAAATATACTAAGCTCGCTAGTCGCTTTGATTGGTGCATTAATTGCACTTCAAATGGGAAAAAATATCAACGGTTTTAC
>JAAZYT010000075.1 GCA_014239505.1 Fidelibacterota bacterium
CAAGTGCGCCAAAAATATTAATCGTGTCAGGGAAATGATATTCACCTTTTTTATTTCGAAATAATGTGAAATTTTGAGGTAGCTGATTACCATTTATCCAACTTTCAGAAGTTAGAGGAATAAATGATATTTCTTCAGCTATTGGCGCCATTCGATCTGCTTGATCTAAACCATTAGTAAGTGGGTTTAAGGTTTGTCCTTTTTTATTTCTAATTTCAAAATGAAGGTGAGGACCAAATGAAAATCCTGTATTACCAGAATAGCCAATTATATCACCTCTCTCAAATTCAAATTCTTCAGGTGCTAAAAAAATATTGGTTATATAAGATTGGTTTTTGTCTTGTTCTAGTTTTAGTAACTCTTCAAGTTGGGAGTTAAATTTACTCAAGTGAGCATATACAGCAGTTTGCCCATCTTCTAGAGTTAAGTATAGGGCACGACCAAATCCAGAGTAATTAGTAACAATTCGAGAAATATAGCCATTAGAAACAGCATATACAGGATGCCCAACTGTTCCTTTTGTTTTTATATCTAACCCAAGATGATAGCCAGTAGGCCTAAACTCACCAAAGTTAGATGATAAATGCTTGCCCGTATTGGTTGGCCAGGTATACTCTTGAGCCGTAATGATTGAAAATATTAATGTTAGCTTAGTAAGCAGTCTCATATTATTAGTTATTGAGTTAAGAACGAATTTATCTTAGTTAGGTAATTTAAAGATAGGGTATTGAAATAAAAAAGCCTCGCTATTAGCGAGGCTTAGTTTACACTCAATCAATAAGTGGAGGCTTATGATTTTTGTATTTTATTTATAATCATATACTATTTTAACAGATTTTAGTTCCACTATATAAATAACTAATTAAAATGATTGAAAAGACTTGAATTATATTAATTAGTTAACTTAAAATACTTACGAGTAACTTACGAGTATTTATTATATTAAGATGAAAACACACTTATCCTTTAAACAACAACATTTTTTGGATTTTATCCAAAATTATACTGTTAAATATGGCCAAGCTCCATCCTATGAAGAAATTATGAAGGGCTTGAAATTTGGATCTCTAGGAACGGTTCATTGGTATGTTAATGCCCTAACTCACAATGGCCATTTGAATCGATCGAAAGGACCTAACGGCAAGCGAGCTTTATCTTTATCTTCAGAGAATAATGCTAAACAAGCTGGCTTGCCTTTGTTGGGTTTAATTGCTGCAGGAGAACCAATAGAGGCATTAGAAAATGCACAAACCATACCTGTTCCAGCACCTTTTGTTCATCCAGATAATTTTGTTTTAAAGGTAAAAGGATATTCCATGATAGGAGATCATATTAATGATGGAGACTATATTATTGTTCGAAAATCAATGGAAGCTCAACCAGGTCAGATTGTAGTGGCTCTTATTAATGATGAGGCAACTTTAAAAAGATATCAACCAACCAATAATCAAATTGAACTACACCCTAGAAATCCAGATTACCCTATTATTAAAGTATCAAGTGAAGATCGATTTCAGATTAATGGAATACTTCTCTATTCTTTTCGAGAATATTAAGCATAACTGATTTTTTAAATAAGTAATATGAAAAATCGGGGGAAACTAGCATTCCAATTTCATGCTATTTCAAAGGGTTCACCATTTAAAATTCCTTTAATGAGCTCTACTGTTACAGCAGGATTTCCATCACCTGCGGATGATCACCTTGACCTACCAATTGATCTTAATGAATATTTAGTTAAACATCCTGCGGCTACTTTTTATGTACGTGTTCAAGGTGATTCTATGGATGATGCGGGTATCCATCAGGGAGATTTACTAATAGTAGATAGAGCTGAACCCTATACTATGGGAAGCATCGTTTTAGCAGTGCTTGATGGTGAGTTTACAGTTAAAAAATTAATGAAAAAAAACGATTCTCTTTATCTTTTATCAAGTAATACAGCTTATCATCCTATTAAAATTGAAACTGAGACTGACTTTAAAGTGTGGGGTGTCGTTACTTATATTGTTCACGGTCCACTTTAGTTATGTTTGCTTTAGTCGATTGCAACAACTTTTATGTATCATGTGAACGTGTCTTTAATCCAAAATTAGAAAAACGTCCTACAATAGTTTTATCTAATAATGATGGTTGTGTCATTGCGAGATCAAATGAAGCAAAAGATTTAGGTATTTTAATGGGAGAACCAGCGTTTAAGAATAAAAATATTTACAAAAAACATAAAGTTGCTATTTTATCCTCTAACTTTGCATTGTATGGAGACATGTCACAACGAGTAATGTCAGTTCTTTCTCAAAACAGTTCGGCTTTAGAAATATATTCTATTGATGAAGCTTTTATTGATTTATCAGGGATACCAGTTAAAAAACTATTATCTGAGATAAAGTATTTAAAAACTACGGTAGAACAATGGACTGGTATTCCTGTATCGATTGGTGTAGGAATAACAAAAACGTTAGCAAAAGTTGCAAATCATGTAGCCAAACGTTCTACGGGGGTTAAGATTTTAATTGATTCGAGAGATGTTAAAAAATCACTTAAAAATCTTAAAGTAGAAAATATCTGGGGAGTAGGAAGTCGTCTCAAAAAAATATTGAACAGTTTTGGGATAAAAAATGCTCTAGAATTGAGGAGTCAAAACGAATTATGGGTTCAGAAATATATGACGATAGTTGGTAGACGTCTACAATTAGAACTTAAAGGAATTATTTGCTATCAATTAGAAACCAATCCGACGAATAAAAAACAAATTTGTACTTCTCGCTCTTTTGGTCAATTAGTTGAAGAGTTTAGTAAACTCGAGGAAGCTGCTTCTATGTATGCTACGCGCTGTGCTGAAAAACTTCGATATCAACATTCATGTGCTTCAGTTATTAAAGTGTTTATTCAAACAAATAGCTTTCGTAAGCAATTACTCCAATATCGGAATATTAGTTTTATAAAACTTCCCATTCCAACTAATAGCACTTTAAAAATAACGAAAGCGGCTTTATTAGGCCTTAAAACAATATTTAAATCAGGATATAGTTACCATAAGCTCGGAGTTATTATAGAAAACATAGTTCCAGATACAAATATTCAAACCCATTTATTTGATAATCAAAATTATAAAGTTCAGAAAGATCTGATGGCCGCAATGGACAAGATTAATAGCATTAATGGTCAGGATACAGTGAAAGTTGCAAGTCAAGGCTTTCGCCAGCCTTGGAAAATGCGCCAAGTTCGTGTTTCTCCTTGTTATACAACACGTTGGAATGATTTTATAACTGTAAAAATATAAATTTTCAATTGTAATTTTAGTGCTTACCATGTTTAAAATTATACTATTCGAGCCAGAGATTCCACCCAACACGGGCAATATTATACGTTTATCTGTAAATACAGGTTTTGATTTACATCTTGTAAAGCCACTTGGATTTTCAGTGGATGATAAAAGTTTAAAGCGCGCAGGTATGGATTATATGAAAAGGAGTCACTTTAAAGTTTGGGAATCTTTAGATGAATGCTTAAATAATATATCGGCAAGATCTATATACTCAGTCACCACTAAAGGTAATACCTGCTATGCAGATAGAGACTTTAAAAAAGAAGACGCGTTTATTTTTGGACCTGAAAGTCGTGGATTACCTAGAGAGATTAGAGAAAAGTATGAATCAATTTATATGCCAATGAGAAGCCAAGGAAGAAGTTTAAATCTCGCAAA
>JAAZYT010000108.1 GCA_014239505.1 Fidelibacterota bacterium
ATTCCAATCTGAACAAAGAACTTTTTGGGAATCACCTGAAATATATTTTGAAATGTCACCATTTATGCATGCTCAAAAAGTAAATGAACCAATTTTGCTGATTCATGGAGAAGCTGATAATAACTCTGGAACTTTTCCAGTCCAGAGTAAAAGATATTATCATGCATTAAAAGGACATGGAGCAACGACTAAACTTGTACTGCTACCACATGAAAGTCATGGTTATAAAGCAAGAGAGTCAGTTATGCATGTTTTGTGGGAAACAGCAAATTGGTTAGATACTTATGTTAAAAAAGAAAATAGAAACTAAAAAATAGAAAGTTTAATTATGAAAATATTTATAAAATATATTTTTAGTATTATTATAATTAGTTATTTGGTCGGACAAAATAAAGTACCAATGTCAATAGTGGATTTAATTAATGTTCCAAGTATTGGTTCACCACAGTTATCCCCTGATGGAAATTTTATACTTTATACTTTATCTGAAGCTAACTGGGATGAAAATAAACGAGTTTCTCACATTTGGCGTATAAATAGAGATGGAAAAAATAAAATTCAGATGACTCAAGGTGAAAACGGTGACAATTCACCAAGATGGTCGCCAAATGAAAAATATTTTGCTTTTATTTCAAAACGTGGAAAGATTGAGGATGAAAAAAATCAAATTTATTTAATATCAAATGTTGGTGGTGAAGCTTCAAAATTAACCAATCATCATACTAGTGTTTCAAATATTCAATGGTCACCTGATGGGAAAAATATTTATTTTTTAGCTAGTGATTCAGAATTAGATGAAGAAAAGAAAAAAAATGAACTTAAAGATGATGTATATGCTTTTGATGAAAATTATAAGCAACGTCATCTATGGAAAGTGATTATTAAAGATCAAAATACAGTTAAGATAACAGATGGTGATTTTTCAATTATAAATTATAACTTGTCTAGAGATGGGAAAAAAGTAGCATTACATAGAGGACCAAACCCACTTTATGGTTATGCAAATATGCAAGAGGTTTGGTCTATGAATGCAGATGGAACCGGTATGGTTCAAATAACCGAAAATAATGTTCCTGAAAGTGGAGCAAAGTTTTCACCTGACAACTCTAAAATTCTTTTTACAAGTTTTTCGAATGAAAATTTTGATTTTTATTATAATGATAACTTATTTATTTCTTCTTCAGATGGGATAAGTACTAAGTTAGTTTTAAAAGAGATGCCTCATGCAGTTTCTTCTGCTATTTGGTCTAAGAATGGAAAGTATATTATCTTTCGTGCAAATACTGGAGTACGTACCGAAATTTTTCAAGTAAATCTTTCTAATCAAAAATTAAAACAACTTACTAAAGGTAATCATTCGATTGGTTCATGGAATTTTGAACCAAGATTAAATCAGATGGTGTTTAAAATTAATTCACCAACAAATTCAGGTGATTTATATATAGCTAACCTCAACAATAAATTTTTTCCAAAAAAAGTGACGGATCATTTTGACTATTTAAATGAAAAATATTTATTACCTAAACAAGAAGCTATTTCTTGGAAGGGTGAAGACGGAATTAAAGTTGAAGGTCTATTATATTATCCTTTGAATTATGATAAGGGTGAAAAATATCCTTTAGTTGTCCAAACACACGGCGGACCAGCATCTTCAGATAAATTTAGTTTTGGTAGTTGGAGCAGATATGTTCAAGTTTTAGCAGCTAAAGGTTGGATGGTTTTAAAGCCAAATTATCGAGGTAGTACAGGATATGGTGACGAATTTTTAAGAGATATGGTTGGTAGTTATTTTAATCAATCTCATTTAGATGTAATGACAGGTGTAGATAACTTAATTAATAGAGGGATGGTTGATGAAAATCGAATGGTAAAAATGGGTTGGAGTGCAGGAGGTCATATGACAAATAAAATTATTACATTTACCGATAGATTTAAAGCAGCTTCATCTGGTGCAGGTGCAGTTAATTGGATATCAATGTATGCTCAAAGTGATGTTCGAATTTATCGAACACCTTGGTTTGGAGGAACACCTTGGGAAAAGAATGCTCCTATAGATTCTTATTGGAATAATTCGCCACTGAAAGATATTTCTAATGTTAAAACACCAACAATTATATTGGTTGGAAAAAATGATCCGCGGGTTCCTATGCCACAATCTGTTGAACTTTATAGAGCTTTAAAATCAAATAATGTACCTACACATTTATATGTAGCACCTCGTGAACCACATGGATGGAGAGAATTAAACCATGAATTATTTAAGGTTAATATTGAACTTGATTGGTTTGAAAAACATGCTCTTAATAGTGAATATAAATGGGAACTAGCACCGAATATTAAAGAGAGTAAGGATTAATTATGGATAAGAAAAAGCACACATTTAATACGAAAGTAATCCATGCTGGAGAACCTGACCCAAGAATTGAAGGTGCTGTAAATGTTCCAATATTTCAAAGTTCCACTTTTGAATTTGAAGGTCAAACTGATTACAATGCTTTAAAATATATACGACTTAATAATACGCCTAATCACATTGTATTACATAAAAAAATAGCGGCAATAGAAGGTGGTGAAAAAGCTCTTGTTACATCTTCAGGCATGAGTGCAATAACAACAACATTACTTACTTTTTTAAAGAATGGTGACCATCTACTAGCAAACAATACACTATATGGTGGTACAGCAGATTATATTAAAAATGACTTACCAGATTATGGAATTGAAGTTGATTTTATAGATTCAGCAGATCCAACAAGTTGGGAAGAGAAAATAAAACCAAATACTAAAGTTGTATATGTTGAAACAATAACTAATCCTTTAATGGAGATTGGTGCTTTAGACAAGATTGTTGCTTTTGCTAATCAAAATAATTTGATTTCCATGATAGATAATACTCTGGCAAGTCCAGCATTATTTTGTCCAGTTCAGCATGGATTTGATATTTCACTCCACTCGGCAACAAAGTATTTAAATGGTCACACAGATATTGTTGCTGGTGCAATAATTGGAAATGAACAACATATGTCAATGATCACTTCTAAGTTGAATCATTTAGGAGGAAGTTTAGACCCTCATGCGTGTTATTTGCTACATCGTGGAATAAAAACTCTTTCAATTAGAATGGAGAGGCAATGTAAGTCTGCATTATTAATTGCTAAGTTTCTTGAAAATCACAAAAAAGTAAAATTAGTTAATTATCCTGGACTTGTTTCAAGTTCTAGTCACAACAGAGCAAAAGAATTGCTTTGTGGATTTGGAGGAATGTTAAGTTTTATTATCGAAGGTGGTGTTGAAGCTGCAGATGCTTTTATTGGAAAGCTAGATATTCCTATTAGCACTGCTAGCTTAGGTGGAGTAGAATCTTTAATTACTCGACCGGTTCAAACTTCACATTCTTTATTAAGTGATGATGAATTAGAGTTTGCTGGAATTGATAAAGCTCTTATAAGATTATCAGTTGGAATAGAAGCTGTCGACGATCTAATTGATGATATGAGCCAAGCTTTAGATGCAATATAGTATTATATAATTAAATAATATCTGGAGATCAAAATGCGAAAAACATATATCATTTCAATAGCGTTTTTTCTGTTAATCAGTTGTGCAGACTATGATGTGGTCATTCGAAATGGAATGATTTATGATGGAACGGGAGAAAAGCCATATAGCGGGGATGTTGCAATTAATAATGATAAAATAGTTAAAGTTTCAAAATCAATTAATGGTAAAGGAAAAAAAGAGATTAATGCATCTGGATTAGCAGTTTCTCCTGGATTTATTAATATGCTTAGTTGGGCTACGACATCACTAATAAAAGATGGACGTTCTCTAAGTGACATCAAACAGGGTGTGACTTTAGAGGTATTTGGTGAAGGTTGGTCAATGGGACCATTAAATGAAAAGATGAAAGAACAACAACAAACAGAGGCAGAAGGATTTGAAATTGATTGGAATTCCCTTGGGCAATATTTAGAATCACTTGAAAGAAGAGGTGTCTCAACAAATGTAGCTTCATTCCTTGGAGCAACTACCTTAAGAATTCATGAAATTGGGTTTGCAGATCGAAAACCTACAGATCAAGAAATGAATAATATGCGTGAATTAGTGAGAGTGGCAATGGAAGAAGGAGCAATGGGTATAGGCTCATCTTTAATCTATGCTCCAGCATTCTATTCTTCTACTGAGGAATTAATTGAAATTTGTAAAGTTGCATCGGAATATGGTGGCATGTACATCTCTCATATGAGAAGTGAAAGTAATCAGTTTTTAGAAGCGCTAGATGAATTAATTCAAATATCTGAGGAGGCTAATATTCCTGCTGAAGTATATCATTTGAAAGCGGGAGGGATTCCAAATCATTATAAAATGGACCTAGCTATTGAGAAGATAAATAATGCTAGAGATCGAGGATTAAATATTACTACAGACATGTATAATTATGTTGCTGGAGCTACTGGCTTAGATGCTCATATGCCACCTTGGGTTCAAGAAGGTGGATATGATAAATGGGTTGAGAGGTTAAAAGATCCATCAATTAGAGTGAGAGTAAAAGAAGAAATGATTAAAGATACCGATGATTGGGAGAATTTAGGTTTCCTTGCTGGACCTGATGGAGTTTTATTTTCTGACTTTAAAAATCCTGAGCTTAGAAAATATGTTGGAATGACTTTAAAAGAAGTATCAGAAAAATTAAACAAACATTATGCTGACGTAGCAATAGATTTTGTTATTGAAGATGGAAGTAGAGTGGGTGTTGTTTACTTTTTAATGTCAGAAGATAATGTAAAAAAACAAATTCAACTTCCATATATGAGTTTTGGATCAGATGCAGGCTCAATAGCTCCTGAAGGAGATTTTTTAAATTCAAATCCCCATCCAAGAGCGTATGGTAATTTTGCAAGATTGCTGGGAAAGTATGTCCGTGAAGAAAAAGTAATTTCTTTAGAAAATGCTATTTATAAACTTTCTGGATTATCTGCTACAAAATTAAAATTAAAAGAACGTGGTTTTTTAAAAGAGAATTATTTTGCAGATATAGTAATATTTGATCCAAATACTATTTCAGATCATGCAACTTTTAGTGAACCTCATCAATTAGCTACTGGAATGCATCATGTATTTGTTAATGGAGTTCAAGTACTTGAGTCAGGTGAACATACAGGAATGACTCCAGGAAGGGTAGTTCGTGGACCAGGATATAAAAAGTAAATTCTATGAAAATTAAGAGTATAAGAACTTGGTCGGAAAATCTAGAATTAACCAGACCTTACAGTATTGCATATGAAACCATTGACGCTGTTGAAAATGTTTTTGTTGAAGTTACATTGGGTAATAACATTAAGGGGTATGGTTCTGGCTCTCCAGCTGAATTTATTACAGGTGAAACTATTGATTCTACTAGCTCAATTCTTTTAAATGAAGCAAACGAGATACTTGAAAATAAAAATATTGAAGATGTTGAATTAATATTTAAATCTTTAACTAATAAATGGCCAAATAACCCAGCAGCACGATCAGCGGTTGACATTGCTTTATATGACGCTTTGAGTAAATTTAAAAATTTACCTTTAGTTGATCTATTAGGAAGGGCTCATAAAAGTTTTTATACTTCCGTCACTATTGGAATTAAATCTATAGAATCTGCTTTGGAAGAAGCAAAAGAATATATACATGAGGGTTTTCGGATCCTTAAAGTCAAAACTGGTAGTGATGTATCATTTGATATTGAATTAATTAAAAAATTAAGAGAAAAAGTAGGTAAGCATATTTTAATTCGTGTAGATGCTAATCAAGGATATGATTTAGAAGATCTAAAATTCTTTTTTGAAAGAACTTCAAATGATAATGTAGAATTTATTGAGCAGCCTCTTCATTCTGATCTTGATTCTAAAATGGATGAATTACCAATAGAAATCCGTACTGTTTGTGCTGCAGATGAGAGTCTTCATAATCCGGAAGATGCAAAGCGTTTAGCTGTTGAACCAAAAAAATATGGAATATATAATATTAAATTAATGAAGTGTGGAGGAATTAATCCTTCTTTAAAAATTGCTTCTACAGCATATTCTAGCGGTATTGATCTCATGTGGGGATGTATGGATGAAAGTATTATTAGTATATCTGCTGCCTTGCATGCAGCAATGGCATGTAAGGCTACAAAATATATAGATCTTGATGGAAGTTTTGATTTAGCTAAAGATTTAGTCTCTGGTGGGTTCAAGGTAGTGGATGGAAAAATGTCATTAAATGATTATCCTGGAATTGGATTTAAAATGCTTTCCAATAAATTTAACTAATATGAAAAAAGCAGTAATATTTACTCATAATCTACTAGCTGAGAATTTTGCAAAAACAGCTCATGGATTACTAAGAGGCACCAGTCGATTTGAAATACTTGCCGTAATTGATTCTGCCAATTCAGGAAAAGATGCAGGTGAAGTTCTTGATGGTAAGTGGTTGGGTATCCCAACTTATAAATCTATTGATGAGTATATTGAACTTTCAAATGGTGAAGCTGAAGTATGTGTTGTTGGCGTTGCTTTCCCTGGTGGAATATTACCAGATGCGTGTCGTTATGAACTGATATCTGCAATGAAAAATGGTTTAAATATTATTTCTGGATTACACCATTACTTAAGTGACGATGTAGAATTCCAAAAGATTGCAAAAGAAAATAAAGTAGAGCTATTAGACATTCGAAAAACTAAACCTATTTCTGATCTACATTTTTGGTCTGGTAAAATATTAGATGTAAAAACTCCAATTATTGCAGTATTAGGAACAGACTGTGCTGTTGGTAAAAGAACAACTGCACGTTTTATGATGGAATCTTTTCAAGAGAAAGATATTAAAACAGAAATTATTTTTACTGGACAGACTGGATGGATGCAGGGTTATAAACATGGTTTTATTTTTGATTCAACTCCTAATGATTTTGTTAGCGGAGAACTTGAAAAAGCTATTTTAGAATGTGTGCAAGATTCTAAACCTGATCTTATTTTATTAGAAGGTCAATCATCATTAAGAAATCCTTCAGGCCCAGGCGGTTCAGAATTAATTTTATCAGGAAATGTAAATGGAGTTATCCTTGTTCATCCTGTAGGAAGAAAGTTTTTTGTTGATCTTGAAGAGTTTAAATACAAGATTCCTGAAATTGAAGAAGAAATTATGTTAATTGAAGCCTATGGAAAAAAAGTAATTGGTGTTGCTCTTAATCAAGAAAATACAAGTATTGATCTGTTAAAAGAAAACAAGAAGAAGATTGAAAATAATTTAGGTATTCCAGTCTCTATTCCTTTAACAGATGGAGTAGAAAAAATTGTTGAACACATTAATAATGAGTACCTAATTGAATAGCTCTTTTTTCCAAAAATACCTTTTGCCAGGATTTATATTCCAAAGTTTAATTATTGGTGGTGGATATGGAACAGGGAGAGAATTAGTTGAATTTTTTCTTCACGAAGGTCCTATCTCGGGGTTAGTAAATATGGGAGTGGCAACAATTATATGGAGTGTTGTACTTGCTATTTGCTTCGAATTTGCTCGAAAAAGAAAATATTATGATTATAGATCTTTTATTAGTGGTCTACTTGGTAAATGGTGGTTCACATATGAAATATTATATTTAATTGGTTTGGTATTGGTTGTATCAGTTATGGGTTCTGCTTCTGGAGAAATATTTAATGAAATGTTTGATTTACCTGAAATATTTGGAATCATTATCATGATGACATTAGTAGGTATTATTGTTTACTATGGAACATCACTAGTAGAAAAAGTTCTCTCTTTTTGGTCTATCATACTTTATGCAGCTTTTGCAATTATGTTTATATCAGTGTTTATAATGTTCTCAAATGATATATCTTTAAGTTTTTCTCAACAATCTGCTGATACAAATTGGACTATGGGTGGAATTAAATACGCAGCTTACAACATTGGTCTTGCTCCTGCAATTTTATTTTGTGTACGGCACTTTGATTCGAGGAAAGAAGCTCTTATCTCAGGTATTTTTGCAGGTCTGATTGGCATGTTACCAGCTTTAGTCATGTTTATCGCAATGCTAAGTCAATATCCTCAAATCATTTCTGAAACTGTACCAATAAATATAATTCTTGAAAATATTGGATGGGCTCCATTTAAGTTTATGTTTCAAATTGTTTTATTTGGGACATTTATTGAAACTGGAGTAGGTTTAATCCATGGATTTAATGAAAGAATTCTTTCTGTAAAACCTGATTTGCTTGATAGTTGGAGAGCAATAATTGGAATTTTTCTATTATTGATTTCTATATTTTTTGCAAATCAAATTGGCTTAATTGGCCTAATTGCTAATGGCTATGGTGCTTTAACTTGGGGTTATTGGATTATTTTTGTTATCCCTATAATTACTATTGGTCTCAAAAAGATATTAAATGATGAATGATCTAATAAATAATTTAAAGAAATTTGCGATTGATGATTTTCCAATAAAGACAGTATCAAAATTTATTAGTCAATATAATTTTTCTGCGAAAGAATTAGATAGTTACTGTTTCTATAAAAAAAATAAATATTCTCGCAATCTCGTTCATAAAGAAAAAGATTTCGAAATATTAATTGTTTGCTGGAATCCTGGTCAAGGCGCTCCTATTCATGGTCATGAAGGTGAAAAATGCTGGATGCGTGTTGAATCTGGAGCATTACAAATTTGCAATTATAAATTAGATAGAGTAAACCCACTGACACTCACTATGACAGATCTAACTAAAGGAGCAGCTGGTTATTTAGATGGTCCAGCTGAAATCCATTCAGTAGAAAATGTTTACAATGAAACTGCTGTAAGTCTCCATATATATGCTAAACCTTTTGATAAATGTGATATTTATGATTTAGATGCAGGTATTATAAGAAAAACAGAATTACTTTATGATAGTATGAATAAGAAGCTCTGCTAGTTTATTTACGTTTAATACACTAATATCAGATGTCCTAAGTGTATCATTTAAAGTATTATTACGCGTTTATTAATTATTAGGACATTCAATGAATAAACCTTTAAGAGTAGCTCTTTTTGGCTTTGGTCGTGTTGGTAGGAATATTTTTCGAATTGGTTTTAAGAATCCACAATTTGAATTTGTTGCTATAAGTGATTTAGGTCAACCAGAAGCAATGCACTATCTGTTAATGAGAGATTCTATTCATGGTGCTATGGGTGATGAAATAGAACTCGATGGAAATAACTTAATTTATAATAATCATAAAGTCCGTCTTTTAGAAGGTGGAACACCAGGTTTAATCCCTTGGGATGCATATGATATTGATTTGGTTATTGATTCTACTGGAACTTATAGAACACGTGATAAACTCCAACCCCACTTAGATGCAGGTGCTGGTCGAGTTTTTGTAACAAAGCCTCCGGAAGATCAAATTGACAGAATTATAATTAAAGGGATTAATGAAGATACGATCGATAAAAATGATAAAATTATTTCAACGACATCGGCTACGACTCAAGTATTAGCATTAATGCTCAAAGTATTAGATGATGATTTTGGGGTGAAACAAGCAATGATGACGACCGTCCATGCATATACATCTGATCAACCTTTAGCTGACGCTGTTCGTTCTGACTTACGTAGGAGTCGATCTGCGGTAGAAAATATTATACCAAATGAAACATGGGCCCCAGATTATGTATCTCAATTAATGCCTCAATTTAAAGATAAGATTGCAGGCATGGCGATGAACGTTCCTGTTGCAAATGGTTCTTGCGTAGATCTAACTACTGAAATGAATGAAATGCCATCAATAGAAGAAATAAATGCAGCTTTTAAAAATGCTAGTGAGAATTCATTCAAAAATATTATTGGATATACTGAAGATCCTATTGTTTCTAGTGATGCAATAGGTAGTGGAAATACAATGGTATTTGATAGCAAGGCAACAATGATTGCTTCTAATAAATTATTAAAAACGATTGCTTGGTTTGATAACGGATGGGGCTTTGCCAATCGAATATTAGAATTAGCTGATGCATATACATCTTTGGGAGATTCATAAAATGAGAGTAGCAATTAATGGATTTGGACGTATAGGTAGATCAGTTTTTAGAATTTTAAATAGTAGAGAAAATGTATCAGTTGTTGCGATTAATGATATTGCCGATAATGATGCAATGGCCTATTTGCTTAAATACGATACAGTAATGGGTCCTTTTAAGGATTCAGTCTCGTTAGATGGTGATATAATGAAAACATCTAATAATCAAATAAAAATGGTAGCTGAACGAGAGCCATCTTTATTACCTTGGAAAGAGATGGCTGTAGATGTTGTGATTGAATCTACAGGAATTTTTAGAGAGAAGTTGCAACTTCAACAACATATAAATGCAGGTGCAAAAAGAGTAATATTGACTGTTCCTTCCAAGGATGAAATTGATTACACATTAGTTATTGGAGTCAATGATGATGGTTTAACTGCAGATCATAAAATCATTTCAAATGCAAGTTGTACAACTAATTGTTTAGCACCCATGGCAAAAATTTTAAATGATTCATTTGGTATAGAATATGGTGTTATTAATACAATACATGCTTATACAAATGATCAGAGACTAGCTGATGTACCTCATTCTGATTGGCGACGAAGTCGTGCAGCAGCAGAGAATATTATTCCTACAACAACTGGTGCAGCTCGAGCGGTAGGAAAAGTATTACCTGAACTAAATGGTAAATTAGATGGTATTGCAATGAGAGTACCCGTTCCTGATGGATCAGTTGTTGATAGTATCTTTCGATTAGGTAAAGATGTAACGATTGAAGGTATAAATGATGCAGTCCTTTCTGCATCAAAATCAAATAAGATGTCGGGAGTTGTTGAATATTCTACTTTGCCAGTTGTATCAACAGATATTATTGGAAACTCTCATTCATCTATTTTTGATGCACCATTCACTAAAGTTATCGAAGGAAGTTTAGTGAAAACGTTGAATTGGTATGATAATGAGTGGGGCTATTCAAATCGAGTAGCTGACCTTGTTGGAATCTTAGAAAAATTTAACTAAAAACTACTGTATCTTTTTTGATTTAAAACTTCTATAAATAAACAATAAGATAATTCCTGCAATATTTGGAAACCATATTTCAGGACGTGACCAGGGAATTCCATCAAAAGAAAACTCTGTAAGTGGCCATAGTAATTTTGTTGGGAAGTATGCTTTAGAATGAAATGGGAAGTCTAATAATATATGAAAAGGCCAAGCCCACATTGCAAATGCTATATTCTTATTAAACCTTTTAACTATTGAAATACAAATTAAAGCACTTACAAAACTATGTGATAAATCATAGTTAACATACACCCACCATGGGATTGTGTCCAATGGTGGTGGTCCACCTCCAATCATATTAGAATAATTTCCTGATATCAATCGAACAACAATAAGGATTCCAAATGAAAAAAGATCTGGCATAGCTCCAAAAAATAAAGCTAACCATCCCTTTCCTCTATAGCCAAATAAACCTTTACCCCATAGCGCGTGACTTAATGTGTCCATCTTAAATTATAATTTTAGTTGTCTAATATTCTTAAAAAGATCTAACGCTTCTGGATTTTTTAAGGCATCTTTATTTTCAACATTCTCTCCATTAATCACTTTTTTAACTGCAATCTCAACTTTTTTACCATTAATTGTATAGGGGATATCTTTAGCTTCTAAAATAATTTCAGGAACATGTCTTGGAGAGCATTCTTTGAAGATAGTTTTTTTTATATCATGGACTAATTTATTAGAAAATTTGTAACCATTACTAATGATAATAAATAGAATAACTCGTTCATCATCATTAATAGACTGGCCAATTACTAGACTATCATTTACTGCATCAAAACGATCAACAACTCGATAAATTTCTGCAGTACCTATACGTATTCCACCAGGGTTTAAAGTCGCATCACTTCGTCCAAATATCTTTACCCCCCCGTAATTATTTATTTCTATAAAATCTCCATGGTGCCATACATTTTTAAACTTATTAAAATAAGCATCAAAGAATTTCTTACCATTTTTGTCATTCCAGAAATAAACAGGCATTGAAGGGAAAGCTTTCTTGCAAACTAATTCCCCTTTTTTATTTACTAAATCTTCTCCATTTTTATTAAATGCAGCTACATCCATCCCAAGACCTAAACATTGAATTTCACCATTTATCACTGGTAAGATTGGATTGCCAAGAGCAAAACATGAAATAATATCTGTACCTCCTGAAATTGAAGATAGCTGAATATTTTTTTTAATATGCTTATAAACATATTCAAAGCATTCTTCAACTAATGGTGAACCTGTGGATAAAATTGACTTTAATGATTTAAGGGAGTGAGTTTTAATTGGAGACAGCTTAGTATCTCTACAAGTTTCTAAAAACTTTGGGCTTGTTCCAAAATGACTTACTTTATAATTATCTATCATATCCCACATACTATTTCTATCGGGATGGAATGGTGATCCATCATATAATAAAATAGTAGATCCTATGGCTAAATTACTCACCAGCCAATTCCACATCATCCATCCACATGTAGTAAAATAAAAGACTGTATCATTTATGTTAATATCTGTATGAAGGCGCAATTCTTTTAGATGTTGAATTAATGTTCCGCCAGCTCCGTGCACAATTGATTTGGGTTTTCCTGTTGTTCCACTAGAATACATAATATAAAGTGGGTGATCAAATGGAACTTGTTCAAATATTATAGGGTTAGGTTTTGGGTCAATAAAATCATTCCACACTAAACTATTGTTAATTGATGAAATATCAGGGTTTTCTCTAACAAAAGGAGTTATAATAACCTTTCGTACTGACGGGAGCTGGTTTAACAAATCTTTAAGTTTATTTAGAGAATCAAACGATTTACCCTTATAAAAATAGCCATCGCTAGCAAATATAATCTTAGGGTTTATTTGCGTAAATCGATCTAATATTCCTTGCGTTCCAAAATCAGGTGAACATGATGACCAAATAGCTCCAATGGAAGTAGTAGCTAACATTGCAATAACAGTTTCTGGTAAATTTGGCATAATTCCCACTATTCGATCACCATTCTTTATACCCATTTTTCTTAAAGTTGAGGCAACTTTTTCTACTTCATCATATAACTCATTATATGAAATTATTTTTCTATCAGCATTTTCACTTTGAAAAATTATAGCAGCTTTATCAGATTTAATTCTTAAAAGATTTTCAGCAAAATTAAAAAGTAAACCATCAAACCATTTAGCTCCTGGCATTTTATTTTCATCATCTACAACTTGATTATAATTTGATGAGCATTTAATTGCCATAAATCCCCAAATAGCTTTCCAAAAATCATTAATATTTGAAATAGACCAAGAATGGAGTTCAGAATAATTTTCTATTTTTAAATTAAATCTGCTATTTACTTGTAATCGAAATGCCTCTAATTGAGAGGAATTAATTTGATCTTTACTTGGTTTCCAAAGAATGGTATTCATGTATTTATTATTATAAAATAATATAGTATAATTTACAAAAAAAAAGCCCCGAATTAACGGGGCTTTTTTTACTTATCTATGCAAAGATTTATCGTTCCACACTCATTTCAGATGGAACAATCATTACTGCCGGTACTGCAGCATCACTAACCATATTATTAAATCTAAACAGGTCTTCTGTTAAAACTTTATCAAGTTTTTTATAATGGACTTTAGCTTGATCCACTAAGTCATTTAATACATCGTAAGATTGCGCAGTTGGCTTTGCATCTACGCTCGAGACTACTCTAACTAGAGCTGCAATCTTATTATCTAATCTTATTGGATAATTTAATGGATCTTGTCTAGACTTTGATTTTACTTGAATCAATCTTTCTTCAATTGTAGATAAAGACTTTACTAATTCTTTACCAGCTTTAGTTAAGTCATCATTTTTGAATCCAGAATCCTTCATTAAATCAGTTAATGTGCTGATCTGTTTTTTGAGACTTCGAATCGTTAAGACCTTATCATTTATTTCACTTGTTCGATTTCTAATATCCATTAGGAGATCAAATTGATCTTGAAAATCTGATTGAGTCGTATTAATTCTAGGATCTTTTTTTATGTAAAAAGATTGGGTTTGACTTTTACCATTTAGAGTCATCTTTACTTTATATTCACCAGGAACAGCTTTTGGACCAATGTGACTACCTCCCCACATTACAGCTCCAGGAACTTTTTTTGCATCTGCATAACGCATATCCCAGACAAAGCGATTCATCCCTTTATTAATATCTTTAATCGTTCCTTCATCTTTACTTCCTTGCGCCCACAATTGCATCTCAGGATTTTCGCCACTAGAACTTTTCTTTTTATTTGTAAAGGTTTTTATCACATCTCCATCAGCCTCCATGAATTCAAGCTTAAATTGAGCATCTTTATCTAGTTCATCTTTAAGATAATAAAATGTCATTACGCCATTAGGTGGATTTGCACCAGCTGTTGGATCTGGTCCTCCCCAGCCACCACCAGCATTCAGGCGATGGGTATCTCTTGGTTTATAAAGATGAGAATTAGATTTCGCAATTTTATCTGACAATTGATGAAGGGGAGTTAAGTCATCAATTATCCAGAATGATCTACCTTGAGTTGCAACAACAAGATCATTGTTTTTTATTACAAGATCAGTGATTGGAACTATAGGAAGATTTAATTGAAATGGTTGCCAATTTAGGCCATCATCGAATGAAATATACATACCTGTTTCAGTACCTGCATATAACAGGCCTTTTCTAACTGGATCTTCACGAACTACACGTGTAAATGCATCACTAGGAATTCCTTTGGATATCATTTTCCAAGACTTTCCATAATTATTTGTCTTGTAAAGATATGGCTTAAAGTCATCTGACTTGTAACGTGTAACAGCCATATAAGCTGTTGCAGGATCATGAGGAGATTGATCAATACTATTAACCATACCCAATTTAGGCATATTTTTAGGTGTTATTTCTTTCCATGATTTTCCACCATTCTTGGTGATGTGAACACGCCCATCATCAGTGCCAATCCAAATAACACCCTCTTCTTGTGGGGAAGGAGTTATTACAAAAATTGTACAATAGTATTCAACCCCGGTGTCATCTTTTGTAATTGGGCCACCAGATTCATCTTGCATAGAAATTGTATTAGTAGATAGGTCAGGACTTATCAATTCCCAAGATTCACCTTCATCTGTAGATTTATGAAGATGTTGAGAACCTACATACAATGTTTTAGAATCATGAGGATCAAACTCAATAGGGAAGTTCCACTGAAAACGATATTTCATATCTTTAACACCATGGCCCATTGGGTTATCAGGATAAACTGTAATGTTTCTTCTTTCACCGGTTGTATGATCATATCTAGTTAAAAATCCACTGTAAGATCCAGCATATACAATATTTGGATCATCTGGATGAGGTGCTACATGAGCACTTTCTCCACCTCCAACTGGATAATAATCTCTGGCTGTTATTCCGCCGCCCATCGTTCGTGATGCAATGGAAACGGTACTGTTATCTTGCTGCCCAGCATATACTCTATAAGGGAATTGGTTATCTACATCAACTCGATAGAATTGTGAGGTTGGTTGATTATGATACGTACTCCAAGTAGCTCCAGCATCAAAAGATACTTGGCCACCACCATCATCAGCAATTAATAAATGCTTAGAATCCATAGGGTCTATCCATAAATCATGGTGATCTCCATGAGGTGTTCTAATTGATTTAAATGTTTTCCCACCATCTTTAGATCGCCAAAATTGGACATTTGCAACATACAAAACATCTTCATTCTCTGTATCTGCATATATACGAGTATAGTACCAAGCTCTTTGACGTAGATTGTTGTCAGAGCTAGTTTTTTGCCATGTTTCACCTCCATCATCAGAACGAAATAGTCCACCATTTCTATTCTCTATTAGAGCCCAAACTCTGTCTGAATTCAATGGGGAAACTGCGATTCCAATAATTCCAACTAAACCTTCTGGGAGTCCTTTATTACGTGTGATTTCTTTCCAAGTATCTCCACCATCTGTTGACTTCCAAAGTCCAGAACCTTCACCACCACTCTCAAGGCTATAAGGTGTTCTTTTAATACGCCAGGTTGAGGCATATATTATTCTAGGATTATTAGGATCAAGAATAAGGTCACACGCTCCAACTTCATCATTAATATAAAGTACTTTTTCCCAATTTTCTCCACCATCTTTACTACGATAAACTCCTCGTTCTTCATTAGGACCAAATAAATGTCCAAGAGCAGCTACATAAACAATATCAGGGTTTCTAGGATGAACACGAATTCTTGGTATGTGTCGAGAATCCTTTAATCCTAAACTTTTCCAAGTTTTCCCTGCATCTGTAGATTTCCACATTCCATCACCATGTGAAACATTCCCTCTAACAGTAACTTCACCACCGCCTACATAGATAACGTTTGGATCCCACTCACTTACAGTTACAGCACCGATGGAACCTCCAAAATATCCATCAGAAATATTTCCCCAAGTTTGTCCGCCATTTTTTGTTTCCCAAACACCACCACCTGTTGCACCAAAATAGGCTAAAAACTTATTTCCAGGAACACCTGCAACTGAAGCTGATCTTCCACCACGAAATGGGCCAATATTCCTATACTTAAGAGCTTTATATAAACTTTCATTAAAACGCTCTTTGGCATTCATTGCAGTAATGCCTACTAAAAATAATATAGTTATTTTAATCAATTGTTTACTAATACGCATAAAACCTCCTCTTTGCATAATATGTAAAAAATACCGTTGATAGTATGTCGGATTAGTGATTTTTTGCAACATATTAAAAAAAAAGTATTAAATTTATTTATCATTTTTAGTAAAAATAAATGATTCCGTCGCCTGCTGTATTATAGTTTGATTAAATTCTTTCTCTTATTTTGTTGAAATTAAAGTAAATGAAAATTGCATTTTTAACAGCAGGTGGTATTGCTCCTTGTCTTTCTGCATCAATAGGATCCTTAATTGATGCCTACAATGATATATATCCAAAAGCTGAATTAATCGGATATCTCCATGGCTACCGAGGACTACTATTAGGGAATTCCATTGCAATTCCAGAGAAAGTTAAGAACAATACAGATATTCTTTACAATTTCGGTGGAAGTCCAATTGGAAATAGTAGAGTCAAACTTACTAATATTGAGAGCTGTGTTAATTCAGGCTATATAAAAGATGGTGAGAATCCTTTAGAAATAGCAGCAAGTCAATTAATAAAAGATGGCGTAAATATACTTCATACTATTGGTGGTGATGATACAAATACTATGGCAGCTGAACTTTCATACCATCTTAGAGAAAAAAATTATGACCTTACCGTTGTAGGTCTTCCAAAGACTGTAGATAATGATATTTATCCAATTACTCAAACTCTAGGCGCATGGACTGCAGCTGAACAAGGTGCAATTTTCTTTGAGAATATTGCAAATGAAAACACAACGAGTAATAGACAGTTAATTATTCATGAAGTAATGGGCCGTCATTGCGGATGGCTTACAGCATATACAGCAAAAGAATATCATGAGCGTTTAGATCAAAAAGAATTTTTACCAGAAATACTAATTGAAAAAAAACGATGGGACATTGATGCTCTATATATTCCTGAAATTAAAATAGATTTTGATAAAGAATGCTCACGTCTTAGAAAATTAATGGATGAAAAAGATTCAGTTAATATCTTTTTGAGTGAGGGTGCAGGGACAGATACTATTGTTTCAGAAATAGAAAATAATGGAGGATCTGTAACAAGAGATGCATTTGGCCATGTAGCTTTAGATACAATTAATCCAGGTCAATGGTTCGCTAAACAATTTTCTGATAGATTAAATGCTCAGAAAACACTTGTTCAAAAAAGCGGTTATTATAGTAGGAGCGCTTCTCCAAATAAAAAAGATTTGAATTTAATTAAATTATCTGGAAAACTTGGTGCTCAATCTGCTCTAAGTGGTGAAAGTGGTGTTATTGGTTTAGATGATAATAATAATGCTTCATTAAGTTTGATTGATTTTAAAAGGATTAAGGGCGGTAAACCATTTGACCCTTCAGTTAGTTGGTTTAATAAATTATTGACCGATATAGGTCAGAAATAAATATAAAGGTAAAAAAATGAGTTTAAACTTTGATTGTTTAGAAGAAGTTGCGGAAGCTATGACTGCTTCAGGAAAAGGTATTCTTGCTGCTGATGAAAGTACCGGAACTATTGGGAATAGATTCTCCCAAATTAATACAGAAAGCACTTTTGAAAACCGAAATGCCTATCGTGATCTTTTATTTAGTGCTGAAGGAATGGAACATTATATAAGTGGGGTAATTCTTTACGATGAAACTCTTCGTCAATCATCTTTGAAAGATAATATTCCCTATCCTCAATATTTATCAAATAAAGGAGTTATCCCAGGTATTAAAGTTGACATGGGCGCTCATGATTTGCCAAGAAGTGATGGTGAAAAAATTACTAGCGGTCTTGATGGTTTAGATGAAAGATTAAAAGAGTATAGAAAACTTGGAGCACGTTTTGCAAAGTGGCGTGCTGTTATTAATATAAATGATGATAATCCAAGTGGGTATTGTATTAGTGCAAATGCACATGCTTTAGCTCGTTATGCAGCTTTATGTCAGTCGAACGATATTGTACCAATTGTTGAGCCTGAAATTTTAATGAATGGCACACATGATGTGGATGATAGTTTTGTTGTAACAGAGGAAGTTCTACATAGAGTATTTTTTGAACTTTATTCACAAGGAGTTAGTCTAGAGCAAATGGTTTTAAAGCCAAATATGGTTTTATCTGGTTATGATGCAAGTGATCGCGCAGATGTTGATGAAGTAGCCAATGCAACACTTCAATGTTTTTTTAGAACTGTTCCGGCAGCAGTCCCTGGTATCGCATTCTTATCTGGTGGTCAAAGTGATGAAGATGCTACAGCTCATTTAAATCGAATGAATCAAATTTTAGGTGAAAATAAAATTTGGAATCTGACTTTTTCATATGGACGCGCTTTACAACAGCCAGCACTTAAGGCATGGCAAGGAAAACAAGAAAATGTTAAAGCAGCTCAAGATGCATTTATGAAAAGAGCAAAATTAAATGGATTAGCTTCTTCTGGTAAATATTCTTTAGATATGGAAAATTAATTATTTAGTTATAATTCGTTTGTAAGACAGTGAATTGCACCACCACTAAGACGGAACTGAGTGGTGGGTACTGTAATATGCATTACATCTAATTCTTTTAAAAGTGGTGCAACTTTATTTGAACGGAATCTTGTAGGTCCAATTAGATACCCTGGTAATGGCTGACAATTAACTGCAAATTCACCAAGTTCTTTTTCAGTACCAATAGCATCTTCAGGCTCAACTTCAACTATTTCAATATTTTTTCTTTTTGCAAAAGATTTTAGACTATCAGTTGAACCTTTATCCATAAGGGTAGTACAAGCTATGATAGCAGCTAAATTAGCATCTTTGTTTAAAACTGGTGTGAATAATGTATCAAGGTGAAATGCATTTGATTTCATAACAATTAATTCATCAACGTTAAACTCTGCTGCAACCCACTCTGCTCCTTCAATATTATTTCGACAAGCTCCTGAAAAAAGTATTTTATCCTTAGGACAAAAATAAAATTCACCACCTTCAGCCGTTGCTGTAGAATTGTCCGGTATGCGAATAGTCTTATATCCCATTGATTCTAACATTGTTTGCATAATATCAGCTTCAATTTGCCTTGCATTTTCACTGAATTTTGAAATAATAATTTTATCTTTTTGATTGCTAACAAAGAGATCACGAACAAAAACAAAGTCATGTTGCCTTTGTTTAATATTTTGTTTATCTAAAAAATGAGGAAAATCAATTTCTATAACTTCGAATGGTAACTTAGAAAAAAGCTGTGATAACATGAACATTTCAATTTGAACTAATTCTTGGTTTGGTACAACACCTTCCTTCATAGCAGGGTTATTTTTATAAATTGGAGTGCCGTGTCCCCACCAATCATGTTTTGGTAAATGTGAAATCAATATCTTCATATTTTAGATAGTTAATTTAAAAACAAAAGTATAAGATGGTTCCCACTCCCCATCTATTTTTGTATTTACATATTTATAGAAAATAGTTGGCTTTCCAATTTTTGTTTTTGGTAAATCAAAACCAATTGCGGTCCAGTTTACATAATAATTCCAAGTCTTTGGCGCAAAAAAGAATTCATTACTGATAAAAGGAGTAATTTGAAAAAATGTGAATGGTTTGGGTGCTTTAAATTGAATTCTACTTCGATTTCGCATTTCATCTTCTTTACCTTCACGTATACGGTAATCCATTCGAGTCCTTAATTGCAGTTTAACTTTTTGATTCTTTATTGCTTTAAGGATTTCAATTTGAGGGCGCTGTTCTAAGTTCCATTTATTTTCTTTGAATCGATATTGTGTTCTATATTTAAGGCCAAGAGTCCATGTTGAAAGAATTGGATAATGAATACCTAGATCGAGATGTTTGTGAAAAAACCCAGTTTCATTAACACGTCCATCAAAATCAAAAGTCAAAGTAGAAAGACCTACTAATCGTTTGACAACTATTTTATCTTGATGATTAATTTGACTAAAAATAGTTGTTAGGGTAACTATGAAAAATATTAATTTTTTATACATTTTATTATTTTATGAATCTTATAGTCGCGCCGAAGTTCTCATTGTCAGTCATCAGAACCAAGAATTCATTATAAAACATAAGTGCTTCAACTTTTTGTCCATTAAATTTATGGATTGGTTGAATTAAACTTGGATGATTAGGCTTAAATATTCCTGCATGATTAATTTTTCCTAACTCATAAGTAGCAGTTATAAATGGGCCATTATCTCCAGGGTCAGAAGTAGCAACTGTCCATAAATTTCCATTATTATCTAATGCTAGGTCAGCTATGTTTCTTTTATGTTTTTTTGGTTCAGGTAAATCAAAAATAAACTGATTTGTATCAAAAAAAGTTTTATCCTTTTTATTAAAAAATGAAGTAAATAAAGTAGATGCTCGTTTATTAGATCCTCTATCTCCATAAATAAATAAAAGTCCCTGCCCAGAAGGAAAAATAGTAAGACCTTCTAAATTCATTTTTGGTTTAATTGATGGGAGAGTGAAAGTACGAATCACTTCAATACGAAGATTCTTTGGGTCAATAGTTATCTCAAAACATTTTCCATCACTCTCCATAAGTATAAAACGGTTTATTATTTGAGGAATTTGAATAACAGCTTCAAGGTCAATAGGCAATTTTTCTTCAGGCCAAATTAAATTTGTTATTTTTAATTCTTTATCAATGTAACTAACACGCGCTTGGCCTCTTTTTTTATTATCATGGACGACTAAAAACCCCTCTTTGAATTTTGAAACTCCGCTAATTGAATACTCGCGTTCATCATGGATACTTTGCCAATTTGAATTTTGAGGGTACAAAGTAAAAATCAATAATATAAAAATTAGTTTATTCATTTTTCCAACTTAAAAATGGATACTTTGATAAAAATGCGTTATAATAATTTTTATTTCCTGTGACTTCTTTTTTTATCCAATCGGGTTGTTCGAATTTTTCATCTTCTCTTTTCAATTCTATTTCAGCTATCCATAATCCTTTATTTTTTCCATGAAACTCATCTACATCCCATAATTTATTATTACACATAACTTTATATCTTGTTTTAATGATTATATCATTTTGACAAAGTTCAAGTAAGTTTTTTGCCTCATCTATTGGAATTTCATATTCAAATTCATCACGAGATATTCCAGTACCTTTTGACTTTACTGTTAGAGTTGATAATTCTGCTTTAATTCTAACGCGAATAATTCCTTTTTCAGTAATTGCTAAATACCCTTGTTGATATAAAATGCCTTTTTGATTTGTAGGCCATTTATTAATGTCTATGAGAAATTTACGTTCAATTTCTTTTGCCATTTTTTACTTTCCAGCCATATATAAGGCATGATGTTGCTATCCCAGGGTAGAATGGTTCTATATTAAAAGGATAATTCCCTAATAATCCACCAGATATTATCCATATTATACTTGCCAAAGCAGGACATACCATCATAAAAATAATTCCATCTTGCATTCTATTTTTATTAAAAGACATAAGAAATGGTATTACCAGTCCTGGTACAATAATTGAACCTAGGTTATACCAAAGTTTTACCACAGAAGGTATACTAAAAGCTAAAGCGAGTGCAATAAAACTAGTAACCCCAAGGCCTTTATGAATTAGGCTGGTAGATTGAGTATCCCATGAATCATTATTAGAAGAATTATTATTAATTTGCCATAAGATATCTCTTCCAAAAGTTATAGCACTAATCATGCCTAGTGAATCTATTGTTGACATGATAGTGGCTAGCAGTCCGGTTATAAAAATACCATAAGCAATAGGTGGGAGGACTAAAGCACCTAATTTTGGGTAAGCAAATAATGGATCTACACCAGTTAACATTGCTTTGGCATAGAGCCCCGTTGATAAAGTTAGAATATCAAATAAGAACCAAAATATAATTGAAATAATTATTCCTTTTTGAGCAGTTTTGGGTGATTTTGCTGCAGCACATCTTTGGTAGAATCCAGGATCTACAAATGTCCAAATTGCAATAAAAAACCAAACTAATATATACTGGAAAGAAGCACCACCAGTTATACTTAAATGCGATTTTGGTAGTGCCATAGCAAGTTGTGTGTATCCTCCAAACATTTTTATTGAATATATTAATAGAAGTGCAAAACCTAAGAACATGAATCCAAATTGAAGTTTATCAGTTCGAATAACTGCATTAAATCCTCCAGTAAATATGTAACTCATACTTATAGTTGTTGCTATTATTAAAGAAATACCAAAAGATAAACCTGATAGGAATTGAATCAAAATTCCAATGCTAAGTATATATGGTGCTGGACTAGCTAGGGCTAAAATATATATTGCACTAATAACACCTGCTGTTTTACCATATCTATTATGAAATTGATCTGGAAGTGAAATATATTTTGCTTGATTGATTCGAGCAGCAAGAAATAAAGCGAATAAAAGTGCAAATATATAATAAGGTAATCCAAATATAAACCAGGTTTGAACTCCAAAAGAGAATGTGTTTTCGCCCATTCCAAGTATGCCTCCATACCAAGTTGCAACTAAGGTTACGACAAACCCAGGAAGGCTTAATTTTCTTCCAGCTAATAAATAAGCTTCAGGATCCTTATTGGAATGATTAGATCTTATGAAACCAAGGGTTGCTAAAGCTACTAGATATATAATAAAGATAGAAACATCTAGCCAGTGCATTAATTAACTTTCTAAATGATCTTTAAAAACAAGAATAGGGCCAGATGAATCTACTTCAAAATTATCAGTTAAAGATTCATTTGAAATTGCTCTTGATGAAGGATCTAATAATGATTTATTCAATGAATATTTTAGATTAATGGTTGAAACAGTAGTGTCATAATCTTTTACAAAAAGTGAAATATTCTTTCCTGGACTTGAATGAAATGACTGTTTTCCTTTATGACAAGAAATAGTATGATAATCTGTAATCATTTTTATTTCTATTTTATCATAGTAATCAAATAGTATATAATGATTAGCTAAAGTCATATCTTCACGTAATCCTGTTGCTCCAAGAATAGTTAATCTCTTCACATTATTCATTACAGCCCAACCTAAAGCTTTTTCAAGGTCAGTATTGTATTGGTTTGTATCTCGTACGATTAATCCTTTAAATTCTATGTCTATATCTTTAGAATCTAAATCACCAATAATAATGTGTGGAATTAAATCTAACCTTTCCAATTTATTAATTGAACCATCAGTGCAAATAACTGTTCCAGCATTTTCTAAAATTTCAAGTGGAGCTGGGCTTGTTGGAAACAAGCCATTTACTAAAATAACAATGGGAGATTTAAATAAACTTTTCATTTTCTATTATCAAATTTATGCTTTTTACTTTCACAAACATAAGAAAGCATTATAATAAAGATGGATAAAATTATCAAAAAGTATTCAGGCCATCCCTTACGTAGTTGGTTTATAAGACAAAGTCTTG
>JAAZYT010000111.1 GCA_014239505.1 Fidelibacterota bacterium
AATATTTTTTGTTCTTTTACTAAAAATATACAAACCTAATGGCTTTGGTTTCTCATTAATAAAAGCTGTTGCTTCACTTAACTCTTTAAATGTGATTACAGGTAAAATAGGACCAAAAATTTCTTCTTTCATTATAGGTGAATTTTTGTCAATACCCGTTAAAATAGTTGGGGATATATAATTTGACGAACTATCCTTCTCTCCTCCCATAAATAATTGAGCTCCTGCTATCGTACTTTTTTCAATTAGTTCAGATAAGCGCGAATAATGTTTATTGTTAACTATTCTTGAGTAATCTTTAGAATCCTGTGGAGATCTATTTTCGCCTCCAAACTGTTTTGAGGTGATTGTTTTAAGATTTTGTAATAATTTTTCTTTAACTGATTCATGGACTAACAAATAATCTGGAGCCAGGCATATTTGCCCACAATTAAGAAATTTACCCCATGATATTTTTTTTGCTGCATCTTTTAAGTTAGCAGTTTCATCTACAATTGTTGGTGACTTTCCACCTAGTTCTAATGTTACTGAAGATAGATTTTTGGCAGCTTTTTCCATCACAATACTGCCATTCTTTGGACTACCAGTAAAGAAAATATGGTGAAATGGCTTTTCTAATAATGCTTCTGCAACACTACCATCACCCTCTATAAATGAAACTTCATTCTCTTCAAATAATTCTGATGCCATTTTTGACATTAATTTTGATGAATTAGGTGTTAATTCTGATGGCTTTACAATCGCACAGTTACCTGAAGCAATAGCAGATACAAGAGGAGCAATGGTTAAATTAAATGGAAAATTCCATGGTGCAATAATAAGGACTACACCTTTAGGTTCATTTTGAATCCAAGCATCAGTAGCTGCCATTGTTAAAGTTGGAGGAACTTTTTTTGGTCTCATCCATTTTTTTAATTGCCTGCGTGTATGGCGAATCTCTGTTAAACAGGCCCAAATTTCAGTCAAATCTACTTCAGAAGACGGCTTGCTATAATCAGAAAGCATAGCTTCTTGTATTTCTTCACGGTGATTTAATAGCCAAGTTTCAATTGTTTTTAACTTAGCGGATCTTTGACGGTAGGTTGTCTCTCTAACTGATTGGAGATTAATTAATTGCGCATTAAAAATTTGATTAATTCTAGATAAAAAATCTGACATACTACTAATTTAAAAAAAGAAATAATCTAGATTAATCCCTTACTAAACCTCTATTCTCTAATTCTTTTAAGCACTGCTTAAATACTTTTCTACTTTCTTTAGGTTCTAAGCCTTCTAAAGCATCATTAATCCTTTTTGAACATCTGATTTTAACTTCTAACATTTCTCCCGTCTCATCATCTAACATTTTAAAATCTTTTGTTTTACTAATTACGGTATCACCTTTTCCAAATTTTCCACTTGAAAACTTGTGCTCAAAAGAAGTTACATCATAAATGAAAAAATCATATTTTTCCCCATTTGTTATTGTTACTCTCTTTGTAATATTTATGTCTTCATACAACATAATATAAATTTCCTTAAATAATAATTATTTACAAGTTCTTTAGTTTATTTAAAGATTCAGTGCTTCACTTAGCGTTAAATCTTTAATTCATTAATTGTATAATATATGTTATAATACAAAGTATTTGAATTAATAATTAAACTTTTATTTAAATAATTATTTAAAAAGTAGTTACCCTTCAATAAAAAATGATATTTTCTAACATGAAAAACATGCCAATCCTTATTTTTTTGCTTATGGCTGCTTTATACGGACAATGAGCACTTTGAAGTAACCCTTCCTTGCCAGTTGGCGAGTCAGATAAAGGTTTTGGTGCTGAGAAGGGACTCTTCTATTATGGAGTTCAAAGTAACTTTACTTTTTTAGATTGGTGGCATGATCCTCTTGAAGAAGAGCCTTTTAAACATAGCGG
>JAAZYT010000093.1 GCA_014239505.1 Fidelibacterota bacterium
ATGATCAATGATTACCGCTTGACCTAAAAGGAGCTCATTGAAGATATCAGAAGGCGTTCGCTTCAAATTAGCAGCTTCAAGTAACATTTGAACTCTAAAATCTGCATCTATTTCCTTATATCCAAGATCGGATCGAACAACTACACCACCAGCTACGGACCTAACGGGGGTTCCCCAATTAGAAAAAAAATCAATTCCACGGTGAACACCAGAACGATACGTTCTTGGTGCGTTGGGTAGCCTTGAAGCTCTTGTTGGAACATTAAGTTTATCACAGGGAAGAGTTAAAAAGACGGAAGGAGAAAGTTGATTAAAGTTTGGAATTATGCCCTTACGATCAAAGAGTGGATTGATAGGTTTTCCTGTATCATACTTAGCAATAGCCGTTCTGATTAAAGGAGAAATAACGGTAGTGTCTAATAAAAATTCAATTTCAACTAAATTATTTTTTAATGATATGTTGTTGAGTCTTCTGGCACGTTTGATATCAGGCAATAAGTCACTTATTAAAGGTAAAAACATAACAGCAGCAGAATCATGAATCATGGTATCAGCTAAGCTAATAAGGTTTTTAACAGAAACAACACTGCTAGCGACCAAGGAAAGTGAATCATAACCAGTAAAGTTTGTATTTGTCGTTATTGTTGCTGATAATTTATCTTCAGAAACTTGAAAGGATGGTTCAAACTTAGGGATTTCAATAATTAGCGTTTTATGAACAGGCTTAGTACAACCGATCCATAGTGATAATGTAATTAATAAATAATAACGCAAAAAATCAGATGGGTTTTTGGATATAATCAAGGCCCTCTAAATAAACTTTATCAGGTGATCCTATTAATGTATCAGTACAAAATTCTGAAAAAATAGAATTTGATTTGGTTACATCACTATAATCAACTGAAAGTAAAATTTGAATAGTATTTATTTTAGATATTTTGACTGCATCTAATATTGCATAATCATATCTTGCCCATGCCATAGGTGCAAAGAGAAAAAAGTTTGCCCAATTTCGATTTCGTTGAATAAAATTAATTGCATGAAATTGTTTATGCGTTTGTAATATTTTTATTTGAGCTTCTTCGTTTCTTATATGACGTCGGATACCAGTATTGATTTTATCAATTGTTATCTTTTTTCCAATCTCTGCAGATCTCGAGCCAATAAGATTTAAATTAGGCCCATGTAGAATAAGAATATTCATATTATTACCTCATTGGCACTAAATGTCCAATGATATAACCAATGATTATACCAATTAACAATGCTAATGTAAGTACTCTTGATTTAGTAAATTCACGACGGTAACCCTTTTTAATTGCAACCGCACCAACAAAATAACCCATCGCATTCAAGAGCCAAAAGAAAGGAATAGCAAAGACCTTTACTATAAATGGTCCAATTAATGGAACAGCAGCCATTAAAGTTGCTAAGCCTGCAAAAGCTTGAGTAAAAACGCCAATCACTACCGTACCGAATACAACGACTTTTTTATCAATTCCAAATTTTAAGGCGACACCTATAGTAGTGGATATGCAAACCCAAATTAGAATATGTTTCCCGTAAGTATTGAAAAAAGGTTTATTAGTCATTTTGAATATCTATCTCAAATGGAAAGCCATTTGCAGTAATATTTGCCTTGATTATACGGCGATTTCCATCTCTTTCCACCCAGATTTGCCTAAAAGTATTTTTATTAACTGAATAAGCCATTAACCGATCGGTTTCATCTAATAAAGAGGTTTGTTCATTATATTTTTTAATATCAAACCTATAATGATTACAAACTATATTTTTACCATTAATATTAATTGTATCCAAGCCAGCTGAAATAAATCGGCCATCAAATAAAACACCTTCATGATCAAATCTTAACCATTTGGTATCTAAATCATGTGTAGAGCCCTTTTGAATCATCGCCAATAACGAAAAAAGGTTTTTTGTTGGTTTTGATCTAATTCTATAATTCTTTTTATATACTAACGAATCATTTTTCAAATCAATATATATGGATTGTTTTAAAAGTAGCTGGTCTATTGTTTTAGTAAAAGTTAAAAAATTATAATTTATTGAATCAAATTTGGTTGAATATATATTTACTGCTGGCCAAATAATTTCAGCTAAGCCATTTGTTTTATACTGAAGA
>JAAZYT010000049.1 GCA_014239505.1 Fidelibacterota bacterium
ATGTACCACTACTAAAATTGGTCATGTTCCATTGACCAACTAGTGGATTAACCTCATCATCTTTATCCTCACAAGCAAAGATTAAGAAAATTGAAAAAAAGAAAATTATTTTTCTCATTACATTGCTCCCCACATAAAAATCATAAAAATAAAAAATACAATTCCAAAGCCCATTGTACCAAATACATTGGTTCTTTTTAATCTATTCATTTCTGTTTTATAAGCTGATCTATATATATTTTTGTTCTCACTATTTAATTCATTATAATAACTAGAATTTGGTTCTCCACTTGTATCTGAGAGAGCATACAAGCTTGCTAATGGGACACCAATCCAACTAAATAAACAACCAAGAGCACCAATACCAGTATTTATTGGAGCTTGATTTTTCTTTTTAGCCTGAGCTTTAGCAGCAGTAATTATTGATAAATAACTAGGGCCTTTACTAACATTATTCATTATAGGAGATATTTTAGAAGGTACCTTTTTGGTATTCTCATCAATTAGATCTCCAGTAACGGGATCGTACTTACTTGTTTTTATTAACTCACCCGTAACAGGATCATACTTTTGTTCTTGGATTAATTCTCCTGTCTTTGGATCATATTTTTGTGAGAACCCAATGGAGTAAATGAGTAAAATCAATAAATATTTTGATAATTTCATAATAGCTTTTTTAAAATTCAAAGAATTCCCAATAAAAGTCTAAGAATGGCTGTTGAAAGTGAACGCCTACTCTAAAATTCTCATTCACAGCGTAGAGTATGCCAAAATCAAAATCTACCAGACTTTCCTTTCCTGTAACTGAATCGATTGAAAGCGCTGTAGAACCATCAGAGCCAATATAATCCTTGAAAGCAGTTCCTGCATTCATAGTTTTATATCCATTATCAGCCCACATTGATGCAACAAACTTTAAGTCTTTTCTTAAATCATAGTCTAAGCTCGCCCAAAGTCGATAAGGTACTTTAAATTTCTTATCCCATGAGTAACCATCTTTTAAGTAATCTTCTTTTTTCGCAAAAGCATTCGTTACTTTTGCACCTAAGTTCCATCCAACTTTTCCTCGGCCTGAAGGATTAATACGACTTGAAGAAAATACTAAATAAGCTTCTGCATACATCGGATTAGTTACATTTTCTTTCATTACATCTTTTGCTTCCATATCATCAAATTGATTCAAAGTTGAATCCGCGGTAACGTTTATTGCATGTGAATATTTACCAATAATTGATTTAACTGGGTAAGATCTATGAAAACCTAATCCAAAAGCCATACTTTTTTCAGTATTAGCTGTTTTTTTATGATAGAAACGCATCTTAGGATGTAGGTTAAGATCACCACCAAAATTAGAAGCATATTTAGTTGTTAACATAAATCGATCTGTTAATCCATATCCCAATGACATTCCACTAAGATAGAAAGTATTTGGACTCAAAGGCGTTGCCGTCGGATCAAGAAAAACACTGAGTAGAACAGCTTCACCAGTATAGAACCTTTTACGCGCTTCCGTTTTTTTATCCAATATTCCACCATGGAATCGACTCATTTTTTCTATATTTCTTTTATGTATGGTCGCATCACCATATTGGGTCCTAATTTTAAATTCTTCTTCGTCTTCCGAAAGAACGTGCCCAACAAACTTTTCACCTTTTTTATTAGTAATTTCAGCAGTTTCGGCTAAAAATTCAGATTTAGGGATATTGAATTCACCTGATTCTGTTGCAAGTGAGACAATATTCTCATCTACACTCATTATTTCACCTTCATTTATTGAACCATCCTTAAAATGAAATCTTTTTTTCATTCCTGTTTCTAGAACACTAGCAGCAGTTAATAATGCTTTTTTATCAGTATTTGATAACTGAGGTGCTTTATTAACAATTGGCGTTGATGAAATTGAGGCTTTAGAAATTGAACCATTTTGAAAATCAGTAATTAATGATGCGCCTTGCGCTTGAGTTAGCTTATGAAGAGGAAGACCGTAGCGTTGTTGAATATAAGTATCAAGATCAGCTTCAGACATTCCTGATTCTTGTGATAAATTTTTTATTGCTTTTTGCTGCCCAAAGAATATTTGCTCTGACTGCGCAAAAAGCAATGAACAAAGCATTAATACAGTAATTATACTTGAATATTTCAGGTATTTCATTTTCTGCTCTCCTTGTGTAGATAAAATTACTATCGAAAATAACTATTAATATAAATTTTAACAAATGATATTATTCATATTACTTGAATAATATTAAATATTTAGTTTAAATTATTCAAGTAATATTTATAATTATGAATTCTGTACAAAAAATAATATCTCAAGTTATGAGCCACTACGGGTTTCGGCACAAATACCAAGTTGCTAAATATTTTGGCGTTACACCTCAAGCGCTTAGCACTTGGTTAACCAATGGAAATATTCCTTCAAGGCATATTTTAAAAGTTCGTTCAGATATCCATGATACAGAACTTCCGAAACCTCAAGGCTCATCAATCGAAGAAAATAAAACCGTAATTGATTATTTAATTAATGAAAATGTTCGTTTAAAGAATAAAGTTTCTAAGCTTAATGCTAGAATTCATAACTTACAATCCGATGATATTAAAGATGATCTTTTTGAAAGAATAAATTCGCGTTCACTGATACTTGTAGGCCAACTTTCTGATGGAGTAATTAAAGAAGCTTCTGGCAATTGGTATGAATCAATGGGATACCTTGAAACAGATCTAATTAATCATAGATATGATGAAGGCTTTTTTCACCCTGAGGACGCAGAAAAAATAAAGAATAATCAAATGAATATTCTCAAGTCTACAGGGATAAAAGAATCAAGATTTAGCACAATAAGAAGATGGAAACATGGTCAAAATGGAACCTATGTAATGCTAAGTATGGTCTGGTATATTGATGTTGATAAAGATCAAGTCGAAATTATTGCTAAACCTATCGACCTAGATCTAGATTCAGTTTTTGTAAAAAATTAATCTTTTTATTTAATTCTGATGCATGTATCATTATAATTGGAACTAAATATTATTTTATTATGTTTAACTTGAAAAGGAGAATATTATGAAAAAAAATATTTTATCTATTTTATTAATAATTTTTATTACAGGCTGCAGTAACCCTCCTCAGCAAAATAGTAGCAAACTAACTTTGGGCTTAGTGCAGTCCTCTGTAACAAAAGGTGCCAATCAGGTTGAAATCACTAGAGTTTTAGGCGCTCCAAATATTATTTCAAAAGATAAACAAGGGAATGAAACCTGGGTATATGATCGTATATCAAGAGAAAGAAAGTCTAACAGCATGGCTGGTTTTGGGTTTGGGGCAATAGGCACATGGTTGGGAGCTGGTGGAGG
>JAAZYT010000112.1 GCA_014239505.1 Fidelibacterota bacterium
ACGTTTCCTTCACCATCTTCAACTTGTAAGCGGTAATAGTAAGTTGAACCATTATTAAGGTTCTCATCAACATGAAAGTTGATATTGTCGCTTGTCATTCCTAATCTAAAATCAGATACAACATTTGAATTTTCATTTACACCAGAAGAATTGCTCCAAAATAAATTATATTTTTTGAAAAAAGAGTTTGGTTCAAATGCCAAGACATTTTGTTTATTTTGAGCAATTACAAAAATATCAGGTGGCGTTAATAAGATTGCTGTAGAAAAAGCTACTGCACGAAAATTGCCAATTGTATTGTTACCAAAATTGGAAACAGGATTATATGGTGTTTGTGAAGTTACGCTCACAAGGCCCCTTACAATTTTTTCATACATATTGTAATAATCATATGTAATCTTATCAATTTCTGCAGTGCGATGCTGAATATACTGATTTGCTAGTGGATCTAATGTGACTGTAAATAACTTTAGTCCTTCATTTGCATTAACAACACGATTATCATCTATTGCCCAGTCTTGTCTAATATAATGAACTCCATTGGCCCACCATTCGAAAAGATAACGATTGCGAGTTGCAGATGGATCATTAATGATCCATTCATCAGAATATTTACTAGCTCCACCATCATCATTGGAATTTTTTCCATTATTATTGGAACCTAGTTGATATACCCAAGCCCCTTGATAGCCTGGTGGTGATAACATGGTTGAAGTTGCAGTATAAGTTTGATCGCCTATATTAATGGTCATCGTATGAGTCTCTCCAACTTTACCTTTAATACTACTACCAACATAGATTCCATTAAAAATATGAGACATTTCTTCACTTGAGCCATCACTTTTTGCAATGGATACCGAGGCATTTATTTCATAGTTAATGGGTGAACTTATAGAAGCATCTATATCCTCAGAATAACTGATTTGAACCCAAGCTACTTTTCCCTCTTCGATTTCACCATTAATTACTAAGATGGATTCTACATCTTCAACATTGACACTAATAGGAACAATTTCTTCATTGAATCCATCGCATGAAAAGAGAATAAATAAAAAGGAAAGATATAAAATTTTATAAATTTTCATGCCCTAAAACTCTAAATTGATATTTATGCTAGGCATAAAGCCATAAGTGCTTAGTCCAACTTGCTCGAATAACCTGTTTTGACCTTGAACAAAATTTATCGTATGAATATTTCTTCGATCATAAACATTATATAAAGCCACATCTATTGTTGTTTTAATACCACCTGTCCATTTTCTCAATAAGATTGGTGAATATTTAATTCCTAAATCAAGACGGTGATAATCTGGTAAGCGATACTTATTTCTTCCTTCCCAGTAAGGGAAGGGTATATCACTTATATAATAATATCCCTCTGGAAGAGTTAATGGTCGACCTGTTGAGTATATAAAGGTACTTGAAACGGAAAAGTTTTTTGTGATTTGGAGATTAGAAAGCATCGTAAGGCTATGTGTTTTATCAAATCGATATGGATACCATCGTCCTTTATTTATTACATCGATTTTATAATCACTCTTACCATAGTTATAACTAACACGACCACTTAATCTTCCATTTGGTTTTTCAATAGATGCTTCAAAACCATATGCCAAACCTTTACCTGTTGCAACATATGCCTCTAAGTTATCAACTAAATAATTATGTAAACCATCTTCGAAGTCAGCAGCACCATTCAATATTTTATAATATGTTTCAGCAGAAACTTTTATTTCATTATTATTAAAATTTCGAAAATATCCCATAGCAAATTGATCGGTTAGCATAGGCTTAATATTCTTTGTTGTTGGCATCCAAATATCATACCATTCAATTTCTGCACCTAAAGACATCAAACTTAAATATTGTGCATTGCGATTATAGGATAGTTTAAAT
>JAAZYT010000115.1 GCA_014239505.1 Fidelibacterota bacterium
AGCAATAACTTGATTGCGTTTTATCTAACATTTGTAGTTTATTAATTTTGTAAATTTTCATTATGAAACGATTTATAATCATAAATATCTTATTAGCTTTAGTAATGATAAACATAAATGGTTGTAGTGGCACAAAAAATACAGTCCCGTCCAATGTAAACATTAAAAAAAATCAACTAATATATATTAATGATACAATGGAAATTTGGGCAAATGATGGTGAGGGAAACCATCATAACTACACACCACAGGATAGTGCTGAATATAAAGTGGTAACCAACCATATTGGCTCACACTTAAATAGTGTTTTTCTTGGTTATTGCAATTTACATAGTTATTCTGAAATTGTTTCAGTTAGTCCGGAAGTTGTTAGTATTATAAGAACTAAAAAAACTTTTCAAGATAAAATGCGTCATGAAAAACTATACGAAAATAGTTCAATACAATTTATAAACCCTTCAGAGGTTCCATATCCAATATCTAGTGGGTCTGGTGGGCAAACCCACTCGACAATTCAATCCGAACAAAAAACAGATACAAAAAATTAATAAAAGGAATATTTTATGAAAACTATGTCTTTAAATAAAGTAGGTGGTATCTCATTATGCGTTGGAGCTGTTCTTTTGACAATTCCATTTATTTTACAAATAACTTTTGGTGGCACACCTGAAGAAGGAACTTTGATATGGAGATATTTTTCCGAAGAGATCCTTTCAGGGGGGAATTTGAGTTTATTATACCCCCTATTATCTATTCTTGGTATTTCACTATCTATCTTTGGTCTTTACACTCTTAATGGGTCCCTTCAGAGTGAAAAATCTGATGGACTTTTGGGCTTAGGTACCGTATTAACAATTTTAGGTTCTATTGGCTTCATGTTTGTTTGGTCTCTTGATTATCACATATTATGGGGTCAGAGCGTAGTTGGAAATACTGAGTGGACTGATGCTGCTCTAGGCATGACTATGGAAATTGGCATCGTTCTTTTATTTGGTAGTCTTAACTGGGCTGGCATCCAATGTGTAGCTTCCGCGCTGTCCCTTCGCAACTTTGGGAACGGTGCTGTTATAAAAATCACTTCAGTGTTTGCGGGATTACAGGTTGTTAATCATATTTATACGATTTTTAATTTGGATCCAATGAGCGCAAACTCAATAATGCCTTTTTTTATTGGAATGTCCGTGGGTCAAGTCGTTATATTTGTATTTAATATCTCCCTCGGCCTACAATTAATGAAGCGCTAATGAAAAAATTGATTTTATTTACCGTTGCTGGTAGCCTAGTAGGGGTTTTTTATTATTATTTTATAGGCTGTAATAATAGCTGTGCTATCACTGGTTCTCCTATTAATAGCACTACATATGGTGCAGCTCTTGGATTTATTTTAGGATTTCCCACAGAAAAATAGAATATATATTTAGGGAATTAACTTCAATAATCATCTACAAAAATTTTATAATTTATTTTAATATAAATATCTAAGAAAAAATCTTTTCTACTTCTAATTAACAATTATGGATAATACCCTAATCATCGGACTGACTCTTGTTGTCTATAAATCGTTACTGCTCTTTATCGGTTGGTTTTCGAGGAAGCAAACAACAAGTGTTGAAAATTATTATTTAGGTGGTAAAAACATAGGGCCTCTAATAACTGCGATAAGTTATTCCGCGAGCAATTCTTCGGCTTGGACCTTGTTAGGAGTAAGTGGAATTGCATATAAATTTGGCTTATCCACCATATGGTTAGTTATCGGTGTAATTGTTGGAATGTTCTTTAATTGGCTTATTGTTGCACCAACGCTTTTTAGGATGACGCGATCAAAAGACCTTATTACTATTCCTCAGTTTTTGGTCAATGAATACCAAGAAAAAGAAAAAAACCCAATTCTTCTTCTTTCTTCAATAATAATCATTTTCTCCTTTGCATTCTATATTGCTTCTCAATTCCAAGGAGCCGGGAACGCTTTCCAGAATACATTTAATTGGGGTATCGTTCAAAGTATCGCCTTGAGC